>JBKJZI010000326.1:0-8666 GCA_046715155.1 Chthonomonadales bacterium
TCTTGGCGGCGGCGGCCTTGGCGGCGGCGGCGGCCGCTTGGGCGGCGGCGGCGGTGGTCTTGGCGGCGGTGGTCTTGGCGGCGGCCTGGGCGGCGGCGGTCTTGGCGGCGGCCAGGGCGGCGGAGGGGCGGCTGCGGGCGCGCTCCTACCGGAAGGCATCGAAGCAGTTATCGGCTACGACCTTGACAACTCCATCATCGTGGTCTACAACGACGACGACGCATTCCGCGAGATGCGCAAGCGCGTAGCCCTTCTGGACATCGCGCCGCGCCAGGTCATGATCCGCGCCGAGTTCGTTACGCTATCGCAAAACGACCTGCGAACGTTCGGGATCGACTGGCAGGTCGCCCGCGGCAACCTGCTTGCCGGAAACTCCGGATTCGCGGGCGGGCCCATCTTCCTGAACTACGCCACCGGGAATGTGATCGCTCAGCTTCGCGCGACCCTCGTTGAAGGGCGTGCACGCCTAATCAATTCCCCGATGGCGACCACGTTGAATAACGTACCCGTCACGCTCCAGATCGGCCGCCAGGTGCCCGTATTCATTACGAGCCCCATCGCGGCCGGCAACGGCACGGTGGTCCTCGCGACCCAGTTGATACCGGTGCCGGTCGTTTCGGGCCTTACCGTACTGCCGCGTATTAATGGCGACGAGAGCATCTCTATGTTCGTTTCGCCGTTCCTCGCGGACATCGTGGACACGGTCACCGGCCCGGATGGCAGTACCGCGCCGATCATTGCCACGCAGGGTATTAGCGTCAACAGACGCATCCGAAACGGCGAGACTATGGTGATCGGCGGCCTGATCAGCAAGAACGATTCGACCAGTGTCCGGCGCGTGCCGCTCTTTGGAGACCTTCCGCTTATCGGCGGGCTCTTCCAGGGCCGCAGCGTGACGGTATCCGACAGTGAACTGCTGATTTTCGTCACTCCCTACATCATCCGCGATACCCCGGCCGGCGGCGCTACTGTCGGCGGAGCGGAGAGCGGAGGAGTGCCGGGAGGCATTCGACCGTAAGAACAGCGGTCCGGCCGCTCAGAATGGCCGGAACCAGAACTCAGCGCAGCCGCCCGCGTCCGGGGCGGTCCGGGGTTTCCCCTGGGCCGCGTCGGAGGCAGGCGGCTGATGCTGTTTGGGTTAGCGAATTAGGAAGGATAGCTGGATTTGTTTCGATTCCTCACCGGCGGCGAATCGCATGGGCCGTCACTCTCGGCGATTATCGAGGGGCTCCCCGCCGGCCTGACCGTCGATTTCGATGAGGTGAACCTTCAGCTCAAGCGGCGCCAGGGCGGGTACGGCCGCGGCGCGCGTCAGCAGATCGAGTCGGATACCGCCGAGTTCATAAGCGGAGTGCGTTTCGGCCGCACCCTCGGAAGCCCCGTCACCCTTCTCGTCCGGAACCGCGATTTCGACAATTGGCGTGACCGCATGTCGGTCACTCCCATCGACCATGAAACTCCGCCGATAGTGGAGGCTCGTCCGGGGCACGCCGACTTTGCCGGAATGCTCAAATTTGGCACGGATGATCTGCGAAACATCCTTGAGCGATCCAGCGCGCGCAACACGGCTACACTCGTCGCAATAGGGGCTGTGTGCCGCTGCCTGCTCGCCGAGTGTGGAATCCGGGTAATGAGCCACATTGCCATTCTGGGCGGAATCCGCGCTGTTGTAACTCACCCGGCCGATTACGCCGAAGTATCCCGCCGGGCCGAAGACTCCGCAGTGCGAGTGGCCGACCCGGACGCGGAGCAGCGCATTATCGCCGCAATAGACCAGGCGGGGGAGCGCGGGGATACGCTGGGCGGCGTCTTTGAAGTCGTCGCCACCGGTTGCCCGCCCGGGCTCGGAAGCCACACCAGTTGGGACCAGCGGCTGGACAGCCGGCTCGCCGCGGCCCTTATGGGGATTCAGGCCATCAAAGGCGTGGAAGTTGGGATGGGCTTTGGAGTGGCGGAGGTCCCCGGCTCACAGGTACATGACGAGATATTTCACGATGCAGAATCCGGATTCTCTCGAAGCACCAACAACGCCGGCGGGCTCGAAGGCGGAATGACGAACGGCGAGCCGGTCGTGGTCCGCGCGGCCATGAAGCCGCTGTCCACACTGAAGAAACCCCTCCGTTCGGTCAATATGGCCACGAAGGAAGGTGTCCAGGCCCACTTCGAGCGCTCCGACGTCTGCGCCGTGCCGGCCGCCGGAGTGATCGGCGAGGCCATGGTCGCCATCGTGCTCACAGAAGCGGTCCTGGGCAAGTTTGGCGGTGACAGCATGGACGAGCTAATGCGGAACTATCGCGCCTACTGGGAGAACATCCGCGCCCGCGGATTCGGCTCGCAAGCGCAATGAGGCGGCTCCCCAACCTGGTTCTGATCGGTTTTATGGCGACGGGGAAGTCCACCATTGGCCGCCGATGCGCCTCCGCGCTTGCATACCCATTCAGAGACACCGATTCCTGGATCGAGGAGCGCGAGGGACGCTCCGTAAAAGAGATCTTTGCCGCGGAAGGTGAACAGCGATTTCGCGCGATCGAGGAAGAGGCGGTTGAGGCGCTCTCGGCGGAGGCGCCGATCGTGCTCGCCACCGGCGGTGGGGTACCGCTGAATCCGAAGAATGTGAGTCGGCTGCGCGTGAACGGTGTAGTAGTTCTACTCTCCGGCACGCCCGAATCCATCCTGCTTCGCGCCGGCGACCTGGATTCGCGCCCGCTCATTGCATCCGCCACGGACCCCCTGCATCACATAAGCGACCTGCTGAGCGCGCGCGATTCCGCGTATCGGTTAGCCGCCGACTATACCGTGGATTCATCGGACCTTAGCCCCGAACAAACGTCGAGGCTCGTATTAGAAGGGTATCGCGCCCGCGCCGGCCTGACTCCGTTCCCTGCGGGGTCGCGCTTTGATTGAGATACCTGTCTGCCTGGCCGACCGCTCCTATAAGATTGTCATTGGGCGCGGAATCCTGGAGCGAACGGCCGATTTCTTGCCCACAGCGGCGGCATATACTTCTGCAGTGATCCTGACTCATCCGCGCCTACTCGTCGCGTACGCCGCCCCCGTCGGGAAAAGTCTCGAAAGCCTCGGAGTCCGCGCGACTATTATCGCTATGCCGCCAGGAGAGCGCTACAAGAATCTGCGCACAACCGCTCGGCTTTACGATCGGCTTCTGGGCGCGGGGGTGGATCGTAAGGGGCTCTTAGTCACGGTCGGGGGCGGTGTTCTCGGGGACGTTGCCGGCTTCACCGCGGCAACCTATCTTCGCGGGATCGACTTCGTGCAGGTCCCTACGACGCTGCTCGCGCAGGTCGACGCGAGCATTGGAGGGAAGACCGGCGTTGACCTTACAGGCGGCAAGAATCTCGTGGGCGCTTTTCATCAGCCCCGCGCGGTGGTCATCGATACGGATACGCTCAATACGCTGCCGCCGAGGGAGTTCCGATCGGGCCTGGCCGAAGTAGTCAAGTATGGTATAATCGCCGATGAAGCCCTCTTCAGCCGCCTCGCTGCCCACATGCCTCTCCTTCACCGCCGGAATTCTGACGTTCTCTCCTCAGCGATCGAGCGGAGCTGCCAAATCAAGGCGGATGTTGTCGCGGGGGATGAGACCGAGCAGGGCGGGCGCGCCATTCTCAATTTCGGACACACCGTGGGCCATGCGCTGGAGGTGGCGACCGGTTACCGCCGATTCAAGCACGGCGAAGCCATCTCGATCGGAATGGTCTCGGCGTCCCTAATCGGCGAAGAAGTGGGAATAACCCCGCCGGACGTTACCGCCCGAATCATAGACATCCTGGATTCAGCCCGCCTGCCGACAGCGTTCCCGGCGGATGTGCCTCACAACGTGGTAATGAAAGCGGTGAGCCACGACAAAAAGGCCCTCAGCGGACGCGCTCGCTTCGTACTGGCGCGCGCTGTTGGGAACGTAGAGCATGGAATCGACGTAGCGGAATCGGCGGTGCGCGCCGCCCTCGCCCGGCAGGTAGCAGGGTTTAGGGTATAGGGTTCAGGGTATAGGGTATGGGCTAAGAACACGGCACTTTCAGCGCTACTGGTACTTACCCTTGACCCTATACCCTATACCCTAGCCGTGGAGATGTCTTGATTGGCGACCGATACTTCCAATGAGGAAATTGCGGATTCCGGACGCCTGTCGTTTGTAGCGACCGGACTTGGCGCGCTCTGGATTGCGCTGCCGGCCGTCCAATACATTGGGGCTGTCCGTCGGACGGACGCGGTGGTGGCGCGACAGACGCCGGAAGATGCGCTTTCTAGACTCGATCTTACACCCTGGTACATTATCCTGTTAGGCTTGACCCTGGTTTACGTAATACTGCGACTACTGGCCGGCCGTTCGCCTGAGCGCCCGCTCGGAGGTGGTCTATGAGCGCACGGCTGATCAGCATGCGCTACGACATCCTCGAGCGCACGGGCGAGGGTTCGCTCTTCCACGTCTTCAAGACTCGCGACAAGGTCCTTGGGCGCGTTGTGGCTGTCAAGACGCTTCTCCCCGCTTACGCGTCCGACTCCGGTATCGGCGCAGCCCTTCGAAAAGCAGCGGCGGGACTGCTCGACCTATCGCATCCCAATATCGCTCGCGTGTACGACCTGGGTGAAGAGGAGGGCGTTCCATTTCTGGTTACGGAGTTTGTCAGGGGCATCAACCTCAAGGAGCGAATCCGCCGCATTGCCCCCTTTACCCATTCCGTTGCCGTGGATTTCGGAATCGCCATTGGAGAGGCCCTTCAGCATGCGCAGGCCCAGGGGATCATTCACGGAGATCTGCGCCCGCAGAACGTCATCGTTACGCCGGAAGGAGCCCTCAAGGTCACGGATTTTGGGCTGACTTCCATCTATGCCTCTAATGCGGACGCTGTGAGCGGCGTCCGGGAGCAGGCCGTGCACTACGAGGCGCCGGAGCTCGCCGCGACGGGACTCCGCTCTGTTGCGACCGATATCTACGCCCTGGGGGCGCTGCTCTATGAGATGCTGTGCGGCTCCACGCCTTATCCCGCGGAGACCGTAGAGGCTGTTGTCCGAAAGCACCAGGAAGATCCTGTTCCTTCGCCCAAGGTGGTGAATCCGGGAGTCCCCAAGGCGCTCGAGGGGATCGTAATGAAGGCGCTGCGCAAGCGGCCGGAAGAGCGATATCACGAAATTGCGGATATGCTGAACGATCTCAAGCAGGTGCGCGATGCGCTTCGCTTCGGCAAACCGCTTTCCTGGTCGCCTGATGACGACGCCGCTCCATCGGCCGCGGTAACTCCGTCCGTGTCTCCAGAGGCCGCGGCAGCCGCAGCGGCCGTAGCAACCACGAAATTGAACAGAGAAGCACCTAAGCCAGGAGCGCGAAGAATGCCCAGCACCACCGCAGCCGCCGACGACCGCATTAGCCCTTACCTAAAGCTCGCGCTGGCGACCGTCATCGTCATTCTTATCACGGCGGTGGTTGCCGGCGTCGCGGTCTGGATGGCAACCTTCGCTAAGCCGCCGGACAAAGAGTTCCCCAATATCATGGGAATGCGAATCGAGCAAGCGCAAGAGGTCGCCCGGAAATATGAGTTTCGATTGATCCCGCACGAGAAGTATCACGCCAAAACCGAGGCCGGTGTCATCTATCAGACGGACTGGCCCGCCGGCCGCCCGATTCGCCCGGGACGAACCGTAAACGTCTGGATCAGTAAGGGGTCGCCGCTGGTGTGGGTCCCCAAGCTGACGAGCTTAAACGCCGAAGAGGCGGAGGCAAAACTCAAAGAGGCCGGACTCACGCTTGGGGAGGTCGACCGGCAGTATAGCGAGTCGGTGGGGCTCGGCGAAATCATCTCGCAGAATCCGCGCGCTAGCAAACGCGTAAGCCGGGACATTCCGGTAAACCTGGTTATTAGCGACGGTCCCAAGCCCACGCCTATTGATCCGCAGGACGAGAACCCGGCGATCACGACGCCGGATCCCGGCTACCAGGAGCCTCCCGCTCCCTCACCCGGGCAGGATGAGGACGCCGCCAATCTTGAGCCGAGGATGTTCAACCTGAACGTGGACATTAAGCGGGACGGCCGGGGCCGCCGGCGCGTGCGGGTCGAGTATGAGGACGCCCGCGGGGCCCAAACCGCTGTAGACGAGGACCATGACGAGGGTGACGTCATATCCCAGCGGGTAGAAGTATACGGGTCACGCTTAACGGTACGCGTCTACTACGATGATAATCCCGTGCCCGCGAGCGAGAAGACCCAGCGATTGCCCAGGAGGCAGTAGTGCCTTACAAGATCGCGCCGTCGATTCTGGCCGCCGATTTTCGAAACCTGGAGGCGGAGGTTCGCCGGTGCGGCGAAGCCGGCGCCGAATGCCTGCATTTCGACGTAATGGATGGCCGCTTCGTGCCGAACATCTCATTCGGGGCGATGGTGGTGGAATCCATGCGCCCCCTGTCCCAGGCGCGTTTTGAGACGCATTTGATGATCCTCGAGCCGGAGCGCTACGTGCAGGACTTCATTTCGGCCGGTTCCGACCTCGTCATCGTTCACATTGAGGCGTCTACGCACATACAACGTACGTTGTCCCAGGTTCGCGAAGCGGGGGCAAAGGCCGGATTGGCGCTGAATCCAGCAACTCCTCTCGCCACCGTGGACTACCTCATGGACGACATAGACCTGCTTCTCATCATGACTGTCAACCCCGGCTTCGGAGGCCAAGCCCTGATTCCAGCCACCATCCAGAAAGTGCGGGACGCGCGCCAGAGAATCGCCGAATCCGGGAAGCTGATAGATCTGGAGGTCGACGGCGGAGTGGGTCAGGATAACGCGCGACACCTCGCCGATGCCGGGGCCGACGTATTCGTCGCCGGCACGACCATCTTTCGGCACGCCGAAGGGGCAGCAGCCGGAATCCGCGCGATCCGCGACGTGCTGCCGCAGTAACCGGTATGGATCCTCAGGAACAGAAGCCCGCGATCGATCCACTAGCCCTCACGCCGCGCCAGCGGCGGCTGCGAGTGCTGACCATTCTGATTCTGGCCGCGGTGATCGCGATGATATTCGTGGGCATGACCCATCCGTTCTTTCGTCCGCTCCGTCCCGCGGTCATGACTCCGCAGCTCGAGAAGGCGATTAAGGTCAAGATACTCACCATCGGTTTCTATTGGATCTCCTGCACCCTCCTTACGACCTCTTTATTCATTTTCGCCTGGCTCGACCTCCGGGAGGTCCGCAGAAAGCTGCTCTACGCGCGCCGCGACATGTGGAAAGATATTCTGGAACAGCACCGCGAGCGGCGCGGCGATGACTCATCACCTGCCGATGAGCAATAGCTTTTCAGCGGAGGACCGGCGATGGATGCGGCGCGCTCTGCTGCTCGCGGCCCGAGGATTTACGCCGCCGAATCCGATGGTCGGATGCGTCCTGGTGAAAGACGGCAGCGTGGTTGGAGAGGGTTACCACCGCGCGGCCGGATTGCCGCATGCGGAGGCAGAGGCGCTCACCGCTGCGGGAGCCGCTGCTCGTAGAGCGACGGCGTATGTCAGCCTTGAACCATGCGCGCACGTCGGGCGCACGCCTCCCTGCAGCAAGGCGTTGATCGAGGCCGGAATTCAACGAGTGGTAGCGGCCGTGCAGGACCCGAATCCGGCGGTATCGGGCAGAAGCGCAGCGGAGTTTGCCGCGGCCGGGATCCGGGTGGATGCAGGGCTCATGGAAGCGGAAGCGCGAGAGTTGAACCGCGCCTTTTTCCACTTTCATGTGACCGGAATGCCGTTCGTAACGCTGAAAGCGGCGATGTCGCTGGACGGGAAGATCGCGACCCGGACGGGCGATTCGAAGTGGATCACGTCGGAGGCTGCACGGAGGTACGTACACCGACTTCGGGCGCAAAGCGGTGCGGTGCTCTGCGGAATCGGGACCGTGTTGGCAGATGATTCGTTGTTGACGGCGCGGATTCCGGGAGTTCCCCGCCAACCGCTGCGCGTGGTTCTGGATTCAGACCTGAGGACTCCGCCGGAATCCCGGCTGGCCCGCACCGCCGCGGAAGTGCCGACGCTGCTTGCAGTGGCGCGGGGAGCGGCCGGAGAGCGCGCTCAGGAATTGCGGGCGCTGGGCGTGGAAATTCTGGGTCTTCCGAGGGACGCATCCGGAAGAGTCCTGCTCCAGCCGCTCCTGGAGGAACTCGGGAAAAGGGGAATCATCAGCGTCCTGGTTGAGGGTGGAGGAGAGACCCACGCAGCGTTTATCGAGCAGAGGCTGTTCCACCGTATGATGTGGTTTGTCGCGCCGAAGATAATTGGCGGTCGGAGCGCGCCGAGCTCTGTTGAAGGTACCGGCGCGGAAATGATGGAGATGGCCGCACGACTGCAGCGGCTGAAAGTAAGGCGTATCGGCCCGGACCTGCTCATCGAGACGGGACCGGTCCCCGCCTGAGGACTGCGAAATGAAACGATTTATTGTCTCGGTAATCACCATCGGATTCCTCGTTGGCATCGTCGGCTATGCTGCCGGCGTCTTCACTCAGGAAGAGCGCCTAGAATCGGCCTGTACCCTGTGCCGCGCGATCCGATACGATGGTAAGACGTATGGATTCCAGTACACGCGCATCGAGGATTCCGCATTCACGTCCTGGTATCGCGAAAACATCGACCCCGGGCACGGAATCGACGATTCGCACCCCCACTCCTGGCGAACATCTGA
>JBKJZI010000327.1:0-21437 GCA_046715155.1 Chthonomonadales bacterium
CGGCCAAGCTGTGACCGGCTATTCTATGGAGTGACCAAACGTCTCAATCGAAAGTGGACAACCAAGAAGCCCCTTCCCGAATTTACACACAAGACTTGACACTACCCTCGGAATCGGCGCAATCTCAGGCATCAAGGGGAATCTCAAGCCGGCCAAGTTCCGTCCTGCGTGTTCGTTCCTGCCCGTCTACGTGCACCCGATATCCGTCGTGTGCATTCCATCGGACGTCGATCGTGCGACCACGATAGCGGATTCCCTCCATCACGAAGCGGCGCAGACCGAACGGTAGCGGATTCAGGATCAGGGTGTCCGATCCATCCGGCTGAAGACCGATCACGTACTTTACGATGAGATCGACGACCCAGGAGTGCTGGTAATCGTCGATTCCGCGGTACATGCAGGGGGAACCCGTGTGCGGATTGTAATGCTCGAAGCAGTTCGGGCGCGTGGAATCGCCGTCGAAGAACATCAGCTTCACGAATCGGTTTATCATCTCGGCGGCTTCAGGCTTGAGAGTCTCGTCCAACGCTAGCGCAGCGCGGGCGAGGGCCTCCGCGACATGCGAGTTGGTCATCGGCCAGACGCGCCCGTTCCAGGGACAGCTCATCCGCTTGCCTTTCCATTCCGCCTCAGCGCTGAAATAGGGGTCGTCGAGCGGTGAAGCCGGGACAGGCCACTCAGTCCAATAGGATTCCGGATTCAGTAGATGGTTGCGAAGAGCCGTTAGATGCTCGTCGCCGACGATGTCGCAAAGGAACGGATAGAATCCGACCGCTGCCTTATTCGGCGACCGCTTCCCGGTGTCTGGATGTACATCGCAGAAGAATTCGGACTCCGAATCCCACATCTTTTCGCGGACGGAGGAGCGCGTTCGATCAGCCTTGCGGTCCCATACCTCCGCTTCCGTCTCTTTGCCCAGCACGCGCGCCATCTCCGCAAGGGCGCGCTGGAGCTGATAGATGTAGACGGTGGCGTCCACGCCTTTGAGCTGGATTTTCCGCCAGTCGTCGGCGGATTCGTCTACAAACAGGTAGCGGGACATATATTCCTGGCCGGTCTCGCCCTGGTCGATAATGTCGTAGAGGCCGGAATCCTCGCGGTCGCGGTCCCTCTCAAAGTATTCGGCATACCGGCTGAGTCCAGGATAAACACGGTCGAGGAAGTCTGGGTCGCCGGTGATGTGGTAGAGCTGGAGGGCGCTAGCGCCCCAGTTAGCATGGTAGAACCCGCGCTCTTCCCGCCAGAGATAGATGTGCCCGGGAATGAATCCGCTGTTCTCCTGGGAGCTCAGCATGTTCTCGAGGCAGCCATACGCAAGGGTGGCGTCGTGCCGCCAGCCGTTCTCCAGCATGTGGCATTGTGCGGAGTAAGAGATATGGCTGCGGAATCCGCCGATTCCCTCGAACACGCATGGGTGCGTGAACCGCTCCGCGCCCTCCTCGCTCAAGTCTACGGTCAGGAGTCGGAGTCCATACCAGCGGTACCAGTAGTATTTCTGCAGGTAGGGATCGCTGCACTCGAAGTATGGGACCCCGGCAAAGTACTCCTGCCAGGACGCTCTGCTGGCCGCGGCGACATCCTGCCGAAGGTCGTTCTGAACGAAGTGAAGCGCCCGGTCCCGACTCAGATTCAACGCTGCGCCAAACTGGATGGAGGCGCTCTGGCCCGCCGGAACATCGAGCGTATAGTGAAGGCAGATGTGGAGGAGTCCGGAACCTCCGCCAGTCCCCGCCTTCGTAAGGAGAGGGCTATCCGCTTTGAGGTCGCCGGGTAGTTTGCCATCTCGCAGTTTTTCGGGAACGACCGAGATTTGCCAGAGAGGTGAAGTGTCCGCCTTTTCAGCGAGGTTTACCGTGTGTGAAGTCGGGGCCTTATCGGCGCCTAACGCGACGTAGATCTGCTGCCGACTGCTTTCTGCCGACTGACGACTGGCTCTCTCGCCCCAACCTGAGCTCTCCGCGGGGCGGTCGGCGTATGGAGTTTCGCCGTACTCTACGCGATGGGCGAAAGTGATGTAGTCTCCTGCGCGGGCAGTCTCTTCGGCGCTGGTTCCGGTAATGCCGGTGGAGAGGTGAGCGCGCTCCTGCAGGCTCCAGAGGATGAAATGTAGGGTCCGATTCCGCTTGGACTCGTTGTAGACGGAGATTCGGGAGGCTAGGGTGTCGTGTGCGGTAACCACCTTATCTTCGCGGATTCGAAGTCCGTCCTCGGTAGTATGCGTCTGTGTAAGGGCATCCGGCGTCCACCGCCGACCGTCACGGGTGAGCTTCAGCGGCCGCTCGTTCTCGCCCAGGAGAAGGACGGTAAATAGCCGTTCCAAGCGCACATCCGCGAAATATGCCTCGTCCCAAAATCCGAAGCGCTCCAGCCAGCGCGGAAAAGCCGGCGCAAACATCGCCGCCTTCCCCCCGCCCAGATACCACTTATCCTCCCGTTCCAGGTATTCAAGTGGATCGAGACGAGTAGCCATTAACGCTCCCTGTTGTCAAGTCGCGCTCGATAAAGCCGCTCCGTGAATCCGCCCTCTTCCAAGAACGCTCTTTCAAGGCTTCGGAGCTGTTGATCGAGAAGGTAGTTCGTTTGGTGGATGAGGCAGATGAGCGTACTATAGGTCGAATAGGTCCTATTCTGGGCCCACGCAAGCCGGCGAATCTCTTGAGCCCTGGGGTGGTTTTTCTTCCACTGAAGGAGGTCACGCTGCCGTAGGAAGTCCTCATAGTCTAGGAGCAGCTCCTCCAGGCTCGCACGCGCTATTCCAATCAGCTTCAGCTCCATTTTCTTAGAAGTGCTGGAAGCCTGGCAGCCCTCTGCTATGTTCTGCCGGCCGCTTCGAGCAGCCTGCACCATCTGGTCGTGAGTCCGGGAGCGGAGGTCGATGAACCGATCGCAAAACCGGATTGTCCCGTCATAAACCAGTTCCGCGTTCTGAAATGACTTCAGCGTTCGGTGACCGCCATGCGGCGGAATAATTCGATCGGGCATAGGTCCTATGTGTCCTAGGGTTTTTGGTGATCACCGGTTCGCCATTCGCTTCGGGCGCTCCTATCCGGTGAAGGTCAAAACTGATGGCATCTCGAATCGCAGGACCGTGAAACGAATCAGCCTTATTGTCTTGTTGGTCTTATCCGTGCCATTTGCACCGGCAAAGCAACCTGACCGGGCGAGCATTCGAGTCGACCTTTCGGCGCCCGGAGTGAACGTAAGCCCAATGCTGTATGGGATCTTTTTCGAGGAGATCAACCATGCGGGTGATGGGGGACTGTACGCCGAAATGGTGCAGAATCGCTCCTTCGAGGACTCGGATTCGCCGGAATCGTGGACTGCCCAGCGAAGCACCACCATCGCGTTGGACTTGTCTCGCCCCTTAAATGAGCGGAATCCGAAAAGCCTTAAAATGGTGGTTCCCGAAGGCGGAGGCGGCGCTTCGAACGCTGGATTCTGGGGCATAGCGGTACAAAAAGCAAAGCGCTACCGTCTTAACCTTTGGACCCGCGCCGAAACTACTCCGCGGGTGGTACGACTCCTCTCACCCACAATCGCGGGGAATCGAGCAAAAGCTCCCCGGATGCAGGCCTGGCTGGTCAACCCGGATGGGAAGGTCATTGCCTCCGCCGGGCTGCGAAATCCCGCGACCGCCTGGTCGAACTCCACTGCCACCTTAACCGCCAATCTCACAGAGCCCAAAGCTTCATTGGTAATTCACAGCGAGGGCCCGGCTACCGTCTGGATCGACATGGTGTCGCTGGTCCCGGAAGACACCTGGATGAAGCGGAAGAATGGGTTGCGGAGAGATTTGATGCAGAAACTGGCGGACTTGAAGCCGGCGTTCTTCCGTTTTCCGGGTGGGTGTTTTGTGGAGGGCGGGCGGCTTGCCAATGCTTTCCGCTGGAAGGAGACGATCGGACCTATCGAGGAACGGCCGGGCCACATGAACGATAAGTGGGGCTACTACTCCACGGATGGCCTCGGATTCCACGAGTATCTGCAGATGTGCGAGGACCTGAAGGCGGCGCCGATGTTCGTCATCAACTGTGGCATGGCCTGCGCCTTCAGCAGCGGTGAGCTGATTCCCCTGAACGACCTGGACCCATGGATTCAAGACGCGCTCGACGCAATCGAGTATGCGAACGGGCCGGTAAGCAGCAAGTGGGGCGCATTGCGAGCGAAGAACGGGCACCCGAAACCGTTCAACATGAAGTACCTCGAAGTTGGCAACGAAAACGGCTGGGGAAACACGCTGTCTGCCTACGAAGACCGGTACGCCCGGTTCTACGACGCGGTAAAGAAGTGGTATCCGGAGATTCAAGTTATCGCCACGACTCGAATCCGGAATCGGCCGATGGACCTGCTGGACGATCACTATTACAACTCGCCCGCGTGGCTCATCAACAATTCAACGCTGTACGACCGTTATGATCGGAGCGGACCGAAGGTGTACGTGGGCGAGTATGCAGTAACTTCGGGGGCGGGGACGGGCAACCTGAGCGCGGCGTTGGCGGAGGCGGCATTCATGTGCGGATTCGAGCGGAACGCGGATGTGATCACGATGTCCTCGTATGCGCCCCTCTTCGTCAACGTCAACGACCGAAAGTGGAATCCGGACCTTATCTGCTTCGATTCAGCCCGCGGCTACGCAACCCCGTCCTACTATGTTCAGCAGATGTTCGCACAGAACCGGCCGGACGTCTCCTACCCAGTGAAGGTGGAATCCCCCGTTCTGCCGTTCAATCCGCCCACCGGAATGATCGGTCTCGGTACCTGGAGGACCCAATCTGAGTACAAAGAGGTGCGCGTTACGCAGGGTGACCGCGTGCTGTTCGAGGATGACTTCAAGAGCGGCGCGGGCCGCTGGAAAGTTGTTCGCGGCGAGTGGAAAGTGGGCGACGGTGCGTTCCGGCAATCCGGGCCGCAAGAAAATCTACGCGCGCTCGCCGGTGACTCATCCTGGCAGGATTACACGCTCACGCTGAAGGCGCGCAAGCTGGGAGGGGCGGAAGGGTTCCTGATCATGTTCCGGTCGCGAGATGACCGCAACTGGTACTGGTGGAACATCGGTGGCTGGAACAACATCCAGCACGCGGTCCAGAAGGAAGTAGGCGGCGCGCCAACGCTTGTAAGCCCTTACGCTCCAGGGAGGGTTGAGACTGGCAGGTGGTACGACATCCGGATTGAGCTGCAAGGCCCGCGGATCCGCTGTTACCTGGACGACAAACTCATCCACGACATCGAAGAGCGCGAGCCCCGTCCGCTAACCGCTACCGCCGGCCTTCTGGACAAGACAGGCGAAGTCATACTCAAGGTCGTAAACACCAGCTCGCGCCCACAAGAAACCGAGATCACCCTGGACGGAATCCGCGGGACCGCCGCGACCGGCAAAGCGTGGGTGATGACTTCCGCACGGCCGCAGGATGAGAACTCGTTCGCTGAGCCGTTGCGGGTCTCTCCGAAAAGCGAGACAATCAACGGAATCGGCCGAACGTTTCGCCGCACATTCCCGGCCACTTCTCTGAGCATCTTCCGGATCACCGCGGTTCGATCGGCCGCTCAGAAGCCCCTTCCGGATAAGGAGGACCTGGCCGTGCTAAAGGCCGTGCTCAAGATAAAGAGCGCGAAATATGCGCAGTATACGGTCGGCAACAAGACGCTCGACTTGTTAAAGCAATACCGCCATCTCGAATCGCTTCGATATGGCTTTCAGGAGCTCAAACTGGAGCATCTGGAGAAACAGTTTCGCGCGCGAAATGAGCGCGAATGGCCATTGGACGATCTAAAGGGAGATTCTCGGATTCGGCTGGTAAGTCCCGGTGAGATGTCGCGACTTGCGGGCGGAGGAACCGGCGAGGCATACATTCAACTTTCGCTGCCGGCGTTTACTCGCGATCGCAGCGAAGCCGTCCTGTACTACCAGAACCCTGGCTTGTCTGGAAGTTTATTCCATCTCCGGAAGCGGGGCGGCCAGTGGACCCTGGTGGGTGAGAGGATGCTGTGGATTGCCTAGTTGACGCAAGCGGAGCCTAATCTCAGTCAACGTGAGACTGCGGATTCTATATAGACCCGATCGTAGCGAGGAATGATGGAGACGGCAAGCGCATCGCCGTCTGAGACCACTGACAGCGGACGCCAGACCTTGCGATCTTTGCTTAGTCGCAGGGGTTGTTCGGAGCGGATTCCATCCATCAGCAGGACAACCGGTTTTCCCAACGCCCAGAAGACGCCGACCAGTAGCCGGCGATTGGCATCCGCTCGAACGGACCATTGATTCGCCTCGATAGGTCGAATCTCGGCCGCGATCCCGCCGCGGAATCCGGATTCCACGGCGATTGTTGGATCGATCCAGCCGTAGGGGCAGGTCTTCTCGCCGACGCGGACGGCCCAGGCGGAATCGCCCCAGGAGTAGTGCCAGAACTCGTCGCGGCAGTTGCTGAATCCGGCGCCGAGCATTGCCTCTACCATGACCATCCGATTCCTCTTCGCCGCATCCGTCAGGCCGGGATGCCACGTAGCCGCCGTTTCCCACCGCTTGCCGGGCGAGGTAACGTCCACCTGTCGGCCGGACGGTCCGAGCAACAGTACGTCCACTGCCCCTCCCGTGCAATGTCCCGGCGGCGCGGGTTGATCATACGGCGCGTGGAAGCGGTTGGTTGCTCTCTTGAGAGCGGATAGAGGCCAATCCGGATGCTCGCGTTGATTGCGCCGAAATGCCCGGTCCCATCCTTTACGCTGCATTGAGAGCGTCCGAAGTGCGGTTGCCACCTTGAAGCGGTAGCTCTTAGGGAGTGATTCCGCCGCCCGGTTTAACATTTCGGCCACCGTGTGCCGGAGATACGGGCACGCTTCCTCCCTTACGATCACACGTGGGCAGAATTCGCGGATGTCTACCAGGCGCTCATGGTTTTCGAGGATTCTTACGCGGTTGAGCGCCGCGATTGGTTCAGGCGATCCCTGATTCATTGTATGGAAAAGAAATACCGATTACGAGTACGAGTACGAGTACGAACCCGTCGTTTCTTCCACTCTTCCACTCTTCCACACTTGGTTACTCCTCCCGCTCATCATCCTCTTCCTCGAGGTCGTCGATGGCGCCGGAGCAGTCGGTGTAGCGGCTGATTTCTTCGCCGCGGAAGACGTGGGCCACGAAGTCTTCGCGCTCGAAGCGGGGCATGTATGAGCTAACGATATCGTCATCTATTTGCGCCATTAATTCTTCTTCGTCGGAGACGTTGAGGTCGGACTCGAAGATGATGGTGGCGTGGATGGTGTCGTGGGCGAAGTGGATGTCTAGCTGGCCGACGCGGCGATCGCCCTCCCAGATGAGGTAGATCTCGGAGGTGTGGGTGCGGACTAAGCGGGTGAGTTTGAACCGGTTTTGCAAGGAAATCCCCTGTGGAGTGGCCTGTGACTATGATACCCTCGCGCTCGTTGATGGTGCGGGGGTGCGAGGAATCCTTCCCGCTCACGCGGCCGGGCATGGTAAAATACGGAAGGATTCCCCGTAAACCACGCGGAATCGTTACCGTCCCAGGCGGCGTCCGTCGGAGTAGTTACGCCCTGATGGCCGATCCACCGATAATGAAGAGGCGCCCTAAGAGCGCCAGGATATCCGATTTGCACCACATGAAAAGGGGAAAGCGCATAGTACGCTCCATAGGCTTCGCGTCTCTCATTCTGATGTCGAGCGTTATCGCGCAGGCCGACGAATCTCTCGTCCTCAATCTTCCTGCGTTCCCCAATCAGCACCCGGCCGCGGAATCCGCTCCCGCACTACAGCGCGAGGCCGCTCCGATCGTTCCTAGGCCCAATCCGGCAAGTCTCGTAAAGCCGAAGCAAAGTAATACGGTCGACCGCCGCGGGAACCCGCGAAAGGCAGCTGACCAATCCATCGGCCGCCTTGGCATGGCTTCTAAATCCACCAGTATCTACGCGCGGCAGAGCTCTCGCAGCCGAAGTCTTTCGAGCGTTCCCGCCGGCACGTACCTGGCGTTGACTCGCGAGGCCGAGAACTGGTACGGAATCCTCATGGCGGACCGCAGCACGGGATGGATGAAGAAGAGCACGGTGAAGCTGCTCGACTTCGAAGTGGTTTCCAATCAGCCCATCGGGTCCCCGGAATCGGGTCAGGCGCCGGCAATGAACGGCGGCCAACAGAACATCCTGCAGACGGCCTATTTCTACCTGGGCGTGCCCTATAAGTATGGCGGAACCTCTGACCAGGCGATGGATTGTTCGGCATTTGTTAAGAAGTGCTTTCAGGCCGTCGGAATCAGTCTGCCCCGAACGTCGCGCGAGCAGATCAACGTAGGGATGCCCATCGATCCCGCGCAGCTCCAACCATGCGACCGCCTATACTTCGCCAACCGCCAGGGCACCATCACCCATACCGGAATCTACATCGGTGACGGCTATTTCATCCACGCCTCCAGCAGCCGAGGCGGCGTTGCCGTAAGCCGACTGAACGAGCCCATGTACCGCAGGATGTTCGCCGGCGCACGTCGGTAGGGTTTCGGGTCTCGGGTCTCGGGTAAACCACAATGAGCAAGAGGTGGGGCAGCCAGTTTTAGGGCTGCCCTTCGTGCATCAACATGGCCTGAAACCGGGCCTAGGCCGCCGCGTAGAGGATGATATGAAACTCCCCATTCTGGCCGGAGCTTGCTGCGCTCTTTCGCTGCCGGCAATCGCGCAAGAAACGCCGCCGGAGCCGTACAAACCCGTATTTCCCACGCTATTCGCGAAGCCGAGCGGGACGAACGGATTTGAGGAAATTCTGCAGGCGGGCGACCTTGCCCGAGTAAGCAAGGCCCTGGATGAGGCAGGCGAGCGCACTTCAACCCTCACGCAAAAGAGACGGGCGCTCGCAGAGCCAGACCTGCGGCGCGCACTCTCGTTGCTTCGATCCGGTCTTGCGAAGACGAAGCGTTTCCCGCGGGAATCCGAGAACTCG
This sequence comes from Chthonomonadales bacterium, assembly GCA_046715155.1. Classification (GTDB taxonomy): domain Bacteria; phylum Armatimonadota; class Chthonomonadetes; order Chthonomonadales; family CAJBBX01; genus JBKJZI01. Next base: position 8,939 of record JBKJZI010000327.1, read on the forward strand.
ACGCAGGCCTTCTCTCCGATGCGGGCGCTCGGAAGATTGTTGAGGGTGGAGCAGTATGTGCTGCTGGCGGATGGGAAGGTCGGCGCCGCCATAGACAGCCTCCGCGACGGGCTCACCCTTGGTCACTCGATAGCCGGTGAGATGCTCATTGGCTCTCTAGTTACTAGTGCTATCGATTCGATCGTCATTCGGGGCATCGCCGAGCATCTGGATCAACTTAGTGTTAAGGATTGCGAGCGACTTATGAAGCTGGCGTCCGACTGGCTCTCCCTGCCAGACCCTGGAATCTCCGCGCTCGATGCCGAGCGTGAGTTTAGTCGCGGCCATATTCGAACCCATCTGGGAGCCGATCCAGCGCTCGCGGCGGAGGTCTTTGCGCTTTTGAGCGTCCGGATCAGCACGGTCCAGAACATGCTCAAACAAGAGCCCTGGAAGCGAGGCGCAATGCCGCCGCCGGAGGGAAGCGCCGCTGCGCTGGCTCATCTGAAGGAACTCGAAGTCGGGTACGAGCAGATCCTGGAAGTCTTTACTCGCGACCTGGCGAAGGTACAGATGCTGGGCGTTCATGCCGCCATCCGCCGATTCCGATGGGAGTACAATCGCCTCCCGTCCACCCTGAAGGAACTCAAGCTGGGCCGACTGGGCCTCGATCCCTTCACCGGCAGCCCATTCCTATATCAGAATAACGGAGATTCCGCATACACCCTCAGAAGCGTGAAAGTCGAGAAGCTGTAACGCCCGCTTCGCGCACGAACGTGGTCGACTCGCCTGTCGGGTTCATTTGGCGACGGCGATCATTCCGCCGTCGCTGAAGCCGAGGACGCGTGCGATGCGGCCTTCGCGGATTGTGAAGAGGTGCATGAACGAGACGTCGTATTCGCGGCCCGTGGCCCGAATTCTGCCGCGCTCGCGGGCGACCACTGCCACATACTCTCCCTGCGCGATGATATGGCGGAGTTCAGGCTGCTGGTTCTCCACCATCGCGTAGTTGCGCGCCGCGGCGGCCAGAACTTCGTCCCGACGCTTTCATTGCCCGGAGAACAGCCCCTCTTCCGGCCCAGAGAACTCCATCTCGATATCTTCCGCCATCAGGTCGTTGAATGTCTGCAGATCGCCGCGGACTATTGCTCGGTAGCTTTCCTGGATGCAGGCGAGGTTCTCTGCTTCTCGGGACTTCTGGGAGACTGCCGGGTCGCCGGCTTCGAACGCGGGCCGTACATCAGTGATGAATCGCGCTGTGAAATGGGGGTCCATCATTGGCCTCCGATCATTGCTTTAGCTCAGCGGGAGCCATTCAGTGTGCCCGGAATCCGCGGCTCGCTTCCCGGCTTCGAGTATCTCCTGGGCGTCGCGGCTCGCCTGTAGAGAACAGAATCCCTCCGGCTGAGTTCCGGTCTCCAGGCAGTGAACCAGGTACTCGGGCCCGCTGCGACGGGGCGATTGTGTGTCCGGCGGCGTAATCGTCTCCGATTCGCGCCCCGGTAGCTGGAGGGCCAGCTTATCGCCGGAGACTGCGAGACTACCCAGAGTGCCGTAGGCGACCGGATTCGGCGTGGCATACCCCACCACCTGTGTCCAGGATGCTTCCGCTACGCCGAAAGCGCGCGGGTATTTCATGAGGATGATTGCGTTGTCGTCCGGCAGCGGGTAGTCCTTGGCGAAGACGCCGCGGAATCCGGTGACGGCTTCGGGCAGGCCGAGGAAGCGCGCGCACATGTTGGCGGAATAGCAGCAGTAGTCCATCAGCGCGCCCGCGCCATTCTTCTCTTCGTCATACAGCCACTCGTAGAAGTAAGGGCTGCAGCCGAGCTCCTTCGGACCGTTGTGCGCGCTGCGCTGCTTAAAATAGAGGAGGCGGCCGATATCGCCGGCCAGAATCCGCCGCTCCAACTCCTGAATGGGTGGATTCCACGCGATCGGCCAGTTTATCAGCACGGTGATTCCGGCGTCGTTTGCGGCGAGGACCATCCGATTCGCCTGGTCGAGCGTAGCGCTCATGGGCTTCTCGCTAATGACGTGTATTCCCTTCGCCGCGCAGGCCTCCACGATGTCCGCGGCCACGCTGTTCTCGGACGCGGCCTGGACTATATCCAACTCCTCGTTCTCAACCATCTCTTCCCAGGAATCATAAACGTGAGGAATCCCGAACTCCTGCTGGGCTCTGTTACGCAGCTCCAGGTTCACGTCCCCCGCCGCGACAAGCTCCACGTTCGGCAGCGACTGCCACCGCCGCAGCTCGCCCCAAACGTGGTCATGCACCATCGACGCCACGCCCACACGATAAGTCTTCGCCATACCCGACCTCCCGAACTCATCCACAGATGTCACAGATGAGCACAGATTCTGAACTCCCCACGGAATCCCTCTGTACGCATGTCCGGCATTGAAATGCCGGCCTGTCGACAATCGTCCTCCGGACGAGCGGGAGTGAGGTGCGGTCGTCCAGAGGACGATTTGAACCAGACGGGGATTTGAATCCCCGTCTCGGCTAACGAACGGTGATTTCGTGGATAGGGTAAATGACCGTTGGTTGGACTTTCGCGAAGTGTAGTAGGGGAGTCATGGAGGCGAGGTCGAGGCTTGCTTGGGCGCCCATGGTGTTGATCTCTACCTGCGCCTCCGCGGGCTGGAGCGGCCAGGGGCCGTGGTGGATCTGGCAACGGTAGACCTTTAGGTCGTCGACGGTATAGAGGCAGTAGCGCTCCGCCAGGAAGTATTCAAGGCTGCCGCGCTTCGCGACAAACTCATCGCCGGTTGGACGGTACGCAAGTCGAAGCTCGGCTGGAGCGCCTCGATTATCCGTTCGTCTGCTGTGATACCAAAAGTACGCGCCATCCTCGTTGACTTGCATTTCCGCGTTGTAGTACGGTAGGTGCCAGAGCTGCCGCGCCGCCTCCACCGCCAGCGGATTCCCCGCGTCCAGCGAGAAGAAGTAGATTCCGGGCTTGTCGTCGAGGGTGACGTACGTGCGGAAGTTGAGCTCCGGGAAGGCCGAGACTCCGGGCAGTGCGGGGATTCCGCGGGGCCGCACGCCGGTCATGTGAAACGGCGTCACCGAAACAAACGCCCGTCCCTGAAAGCTATCGATCGGCAGCGCCCCCGGCACCAGGGCTCTAAGCGTCGTCTCGGGAATCTCATAATGCATGAACAGCAGATCATTCCACTGCTGATACATGATCCACGGCTCATCCGGCGGCGGCCAAACCCTATGCTCCGCACTCCATTCCATCGCGGATCACCTAATCCTTTCAGTTCGTGCTACGGATCTCGAGATCAATTCAATACATACATCAACCTGTGGGCTGGCGTCGCTCAGCACGCGTGCTGTACAAGACTCGAGAGGCAGTCACGAGAATCACGCACCGCGTAACGATCGCACGTCGGTTATGAATACCGGAACCTATGCGCCGGTATCGTGTGGTTCACCGTCGGCTGTGGTGGGGTTTTGAATGTAATCTGCTAGACTCCGGCCCGGAATTGGTTCTGTTAATGCATCGGAACGGGCATAGTCACTATCGACGAACTCGACCCACGCGCGGCACGCGCGGCACGAAGTGTAGAAGTTACGAAGGTGGGTGAAATGTACCTCGGCGAACTCACACGGCCCGTCCTTACTCTGCCATTCTCCAAGTGGTCCTCCACATTTCGGACACTGGAGTTGCGGTATTCCGATAACGTGATCGAACATTCCCATTTCATTACCTTGATTATATTCCGCGGACGAATCGGGCGGATTCTTTGTCGTAAGTGTGGAAGGGGTTTTTTAGGTCTAGCTGGCGGTTGCGTTCGATGTAGATGGCGTCCCAGTCGATGACGTAGCGCGTGCCCGGGTGCGCTAGGAGATGGTTCACTACCTGGCCCCGGCCGAAGGCGCGGGTGTTTTCCGGGGCGTTGAACACCGCCTCTTCAACTTGCTCCTCATTCGTGATCCGGAGCATGCTCCCGGCATCTTCCAGGCCGGCGTGGAGACCGGCGGACGGATTCAGGTTGTGGTACTCAAGATCGAGGCTCTGCAACATGTCGTCCTGCCAGGAGATGCCTTCGCAATCGATGTACTCCTGGTAGAGCGCTTTCTTGGCGGACCAGTCCAGGCGGTCGGCGGTTGAGAGCGGATCGCGCTCGAGGTCGTCCAGCGTCCGTTCCCATTCCAGAAGCACTTTATCGGTCTGCGGGTCGCGTCGCGAAAGGAAACGCTGCGCGGCGGCGATGTAGCGTCGCTGCAGGTCCACGGCCGGAATCGTCTTCCCGCTGCGGAGCCGGACGATCCACTTCATCTTCGGATCGCGCGAGACGCTGCGCAGGGCTTCCAGCGGGTCGGCAAGCTCAATGTCCTGCGGAACGACTCCCTCTTCGATCAGGTCCAGTACCACGGATGCAGTCCCCACCTTGAGCCAGAGCGCGTACTCGCTCATATTTGATTCGCCGAAGAGCACGTGCAGCCGGTGGAGGTTGGAATAGCTGTAGTAGCTGTCCCACTTGGGATTGATGATGGCGCGGTTGAAGCGGACACGGGATGAGATGGTCTTGACGATGTGGTCCGCGCGTTGGGAGAGCTGAAAGTCAATAGTTGGGTCGATCTCCACCCCGTAGAAATTGCTGACCCAGACGTAGTCCACTTCGTGCTCGCCCAGCGTCATGATGTTAGACTTGCTGCTGGGCCTCGTGAGCCGGTGACCGCCGACGCGCCCGGTGCCGGCGAATATCTGGCGCGTGACCAGGAAGGGGAGGAGATAGCTCAGGGCGTCGGTAAAGAACCGATCCTCGATCTGCACGAGGTAGTTCTCGTGGCACCCAAAAGTGTGCCCGCCGAAGTGATCGATCGCGTTGTTGTGGAAGCTAACGGCTTCGGCAAGACCCAGGTCTTCCAAGATTGACTGTAGGATGACGCGGCCCGCCCGATCGTGGGCGACGATATCGTCAAGATCGGTACATTCGGGGGTGGCGTATTCCTCATGGCTGCCGACCGCGTCGATGTACAGCCGGCCGCCGTTGCGGAGGAATCCGCCCGCGCGCGCCGGCTCAAATGCATAGTCGCGCGCATGAAGGTCGATCAGCCCGAGTTTCCGCTCGTAGAAGGCGTGGTCCTTGACCGCCTCCACAACCTCCTCCGCGGTCCCGGCCGATGGGTCGCGGACAAGGCAGCCGAACTCGGTTTCGATTCCGAATATGCGTCGTTCCATGGTCAAGTTTGGAAGAGTGGAAGTGTGGAAGAGTGGAAGAGTGGAAGATACGACGAGGTCTTCCACTCTTCCGCTCTTCCACTCTCTGGCATCTCTCTGATTGGACGGGCCGGGTTAGGCGCGGGTTCTGCGAATCGCCTGGATTAGCTGAATTGGCTGAGGAGCGGTTTGAGATCCGATTCCGTCAGCAAGCGGAACTTGTTTTCGCGGCTCGTCTGGCGATCGAGGATTCCGACCTCGAGTTGAGCGGTTCGCAGCTCCTCCCGAATGAAGGTTTCGAATTGCTCTGCCTCGTCCAGGTCGCGCAAGGGGTCCGGCTCCTCATCCGCGGCGCCCATTTTGCGGCGCCGGCTTTCCATCGCGCCTGTCGCCCAGGCTCTGATCGCGCGCTCCAGCGCTTGATTTCGATCCGCGCCGACCTCCAACCCTTCCAGCACGGATTCCATCCGTTCTTCCGCTTCGGATACGCCGGCCACGGCCGCGAAGCGGTGGGCTTGGGAGAACTCGCCATCGTAGTTGAGAATGAAAAACGAATCCTGCTCTGGCGTTCGGCCGAGCTCACCGAAGACAGCGCGCACTACAGCAGGCGCGTTCCACTGATCCCCAAACATTCGCTTGAGGGGAGGACTTAGCGCGAATCCCACCAGCCGCTGAGCGGTAACATCGTCTGGGCTGCGCTCGAATCCTTCACGATGCGCCACGTCGATCGCACCAACGCGAACTGCCTCAATGTCGGACTGATTACCGATTCCGCCAAAGATGATCCGGTCATAAATCTCAAAGACTTTTCGTTGGGTGCCACGCACGGTAAGCAGCGCCAGGCCGGAATCGAAGCTGACGCCGACAACCGGACTCCCTTCCCGCAGCCGCTCCTCTATATAGTCCTTGCGGTGGCCGATGGCCTCATTAAAGTCAAAGGGGGTGTAAGCCATTGAATCCGCCTAAAGGCCGCGCTGATTTAGCCGGTCCAGGTCCGTAACGAGTTCGCGCAGCTCGCTGTCCGGAACATCTGAAATGCCGACCTTGTCGATGGTTTTGGCGAGTGGGAGCACCTTGGACCAGCCTCCTGTTGCAGCATCCAGGTCGGCGGCTATGTCGAGGAGGAGCAGCGCCTCATGCAGCGCCTCCTCGCGGGTCATCTCGCGAAACGGCTTCTTGGTCTTGACGATGTAATCGAAGACACCCCGAATCTGCATCGACCCCGAACCGGCCGCGCCGAATTCGGTGTTCTCGAAACGCGCTCCCATCCCGTCATAGAAGAAGATTCGCCCCTCGTTCGCATCCAGATCGAAGGTGCTGAGAATCGGAAGCACGCCCCCGATTCCCTGGAGAGCCGCGGGCACGCCTGCCGCGATGACTTTCGCAAGCTCAGACAGCTTGCCGTCAAGGCTCATCTGCTGAAGCTGTGAGCGTTCGAAGTATTTGAAGCTGTGCTTCAGATATCGCACGACTTCGAGGGCGCGCGCGAACGATCCGGAGATCGCCAACAGAGTGTAGTCGTCGATGGGCAGGACCTTTTCCGCCCGATCGTACATCACCGCAAAGTTAGCCGTCGCCCGCCGGTCCCCGACGTTGAGGACGCCATCCCGGTACTTGACCGCAATGACCGTCGTCCCATGTACTTCATTGGTCATTGGACATTGGACATTGGACATTCCAACCGGGGGCGCGATGGCGGGCTGCCCGCCCGGGTTTAGCAGGCTGTAAAGGTCGTTCGGCACGATTACTCGCCGCTGCGCTGGCGGTATCTGCGCGCCGCGTCCGGGTCGACCCGCTTCATGCGTTTCAGCAGGTCGCTGGTATCAGGCCGTTTGACGTCCGGCTTGTTCGGCCCTCCGCTGTCGCCTTCCTTACGGTCCGGCGGCGTCGGCATCGGCCGCGTAATCCTCTCCTCACCTCGAACGATCATGTTGACTTCCTTCTGTGTTTGCGATACCAACAAAACAGATTATACGAAAACATTCGACATCGAATTCGCGATTCGGAATTTCACAGCCTGCTCCTTTGGTTAGGTACGCGCGTTTAGCCTTGGCCATTCCGGCCAGTACGCGTCAAGAAGACGCTTTGCCATCTCATGGTCCCACGGTACCCATTGACCGTTCGGCATTAGTTCCTCGGCATGTCTGGACATACCAAACAGGAGCTCGGAATACGGAACGTCTCCCGAGGTGAAACGTGGGCTGGCGTCGCCTCGGAAGGAAATCGCGTATTCGAAGCGATCCAGTTCCGACTCCGAAGATCGTGACATGTAACTGCAGAGCAAAGGGCGCTGCCCAGTCTCCGCTTCGTAGTCCCTGACGAGCAAATGCTTTAGTACAAGCATCACATAGTCTTCGAGGTTATCGTTCCAGATTCGGACGACCTCGATGAATGCATTCTGGTCGCGAACTAACCGCATCCTGTACCAGGGATTTGGTGGATCGACGAGAGCGAGTTGCGGGCCTCGTGGGGCATCATACTGCACCATTCGCTCATGCGCGTGGTCTTCGAAGCGTATGCTAAAGTCGAGAGTTATCTCTTCCTCGCAGTTGCGGCAGGTGAAGTCGAAGAGCGAGCCGTCCAGAATCAGTTGACACAGTTCAGGATTCTCGGCGGAATCAACTATTTCCCACTGCAGAAACGGATTCGGCGCCTGGCATTCCGGGCAGAGGACCTCCAGCCTCTTAGAGCGACTAGGCACGCTGCCACCTCTCGGCGCGCTCGACTCTGGCTCTTAATGACTCCCGCGCTGCTTCGCGAATGACTGCATCGCTCTCTTCAGTTGCTTTCATGGCCCCGAGTAATTTGGACAGCCGGGCGGCCTTCCCTGTGCCTGTTACGCCTTTTAGCCAAGAGATCGCCTGCTCGTCGCTAATCGCAATCCCATTCCCGGCACATAGCTCGTTGACCAGTTCCAGGATCGCGACCATCTTAGAAGGTTTCCGGGCGGGGCGCGATGCCATAAGCCTCTCGATTGCCTCTCGGACGGTCAAAGCAAGTAGCGGTGATACGCGCGCCGCATCTCCCAGCGAGCGGGCCCACCGAGCTGGGATGATCCTCGGCACCCGGATTATGCGGGAGAGCGCATCGCCAAGTTCGGTACCCGTAATGCGCCCGTCCGAAACGGCGGCGATGAGAACGTCCGTGGCGGCGGTGATCTCTCCCGATTCCTTGGCCGCGAGTCCAAAGACCAGCATGTCGAGGGCTAATCCATTCAACATCGTGTCCGTATCCGCCGCAATTGCCAGGTAGGCCGCATCTCCCCACCGAGCCTCCCACCAATCAAGATTCTCCGCGATTGCGCATGCGCCGAAGGCGAACCAATATGAGCGGCCCGGCGGCCAGACCGTGGACAGCGCCTCCATTGTCGGACCCACGTAGAATTCCCAGCTAAACCAGCGCTTCTGCCACGCAAAATGCATGACCGTTGGCATATCAGGCGAGATTCTGCGCGGGCATTCAGGGTCACAAACCAAAACGGGGAAAACATGGTCCGTCTGTTTGTCAGGTCGCCATTCGAGTGAAACGCAAGGAGCCCGACCCGCCCCGGGCCCTCGGCCAGGAAAGCGCTGCTCTATTTCCGGATGATCCGCAAGGGGGTCTCTAGCGCGCGCTGCGGCGATCCAGAGGCCGGCGTCTTGCCCGATAGCTACGTCGCGTTGTCCCAATGCATATCGCAGCGCGTCCCCAACTTCACCGGGTACTGCCGCGGCTATGTGCAGCGCCTTTTCCCGGCCGTCGGGAGCAAGGCGGAGAAGGGCCTGGATCACGTCGAACCGATCGAGACCCCCATCGTTTCCTCGACCTCGACTTGTCCTCGCGGCGGGGCGCATCCGGTCCCACAATCCGCGCAACGTCGGCGTTGGATCTCGAAGCTCGGAAAGATGCGCAGTATCGCGGTTCAGGAAACGCTCCACTGCGATTCGCGAGTCGATCCATCCTCCCGCATGCGTCGGGGCGGATAGAAGCGAACATGCCTGCCCCTTCGACGCGTGTGCTCCGATTTCGACGACCCGCCGGTGAAAGAAAGCGAATAACGACGCGTCCTCTACGGCTAGCGCCATGGCCGCATCTTCCGTCCACGCAAGGGCCAGGCTGCAGAGGGAGGCACTGATCCCGGCAATGCTTACCCCGGATCGAGGATCGGTTCCAACAAGGGAGCGGGCTCTTTTGCGCAGCGCGCTCGTGCGCCGCTCAAAGTCAGCCGGCCTCTCGCCGCACAGGCGCGACACTCCATCCAAAACCCTCTCAACTTCATCCGGCGGACCTCCGTTTTCGATCACTGAAAGAAAAGTGTCTATCAGAGAATCGAGATCCTCGATTGGCATGATTCGCCGATCGGGGAGTAGGCGCGGTATCGTCAGCGGATGCAGGCTCAGACCGTGTGCGGGCAGCGCGCCAGCGGTTAGAGCCGCAACCGCCTCTCCAACCCCCGCGCGCTCCGCCCAGCATGAATCCAGGGCCGCGGCGCGCTGGAGAAGTTGCTCCACGTCGGGCCTATCCTGGGCCACTCTCAAGACCGGTTGTTCCCGTGACCCTCCCGAGAGGAAGGCGCGGAGTCGTGGAGCGAGCGAAGCAGCTATATCTTCCCGCCGATTCTCCAGTTCAGCTCGAAGCGCCGCGTCATCTACCCTTCCGTACTTCTCGATCAGTTTTAGCGCCTGGCCCTGGACATCCGGAGCCGGATGCCACAGCGCCTCGGCCGCGAGAAGCGCCGGCTGTCCCTCCTGAAACGCATTCCGCGCGGCGGCGCGGTCGAGCAGCCGAAGGGCGAGCGAGACAGTCCCCTTTTCACGCGCATGAAGGACCGGCCCGATACTCTGAATCAGGGCGTCAGGATTCAGCCGTCCGGCCTTTTCGATTATGGAAAGCGCCTTGAGGGCGAAAGAAACCGTACTTGGTACCCGGCTGCACAGAAGCGACAGGTAAGCGTCAGTCCTGTCGGCCCGTTCGTCGACTGTCGGATTGAGGTTCTCGTGAAAACGCGAAAACCAGCCGGCGCGAAGCGGGGCAAAGTCTCTTCTCAGCGCTTCCAGACTCGCGGTCAAAAGCCGCTTGCGATCCAGCCGACCTTCGGCTGCAAGTTCGAGCAGAGCGGCCGTCCAACTGTTATCGGAAGGCCCCTGACCCATGTCGTGCCATGCTAGACTTCCCTCGCGGCCGCCTTCTACCACGAACAGCCGCCAAATCTCGTGCTCAAGCAAGGCTGGGTCACGATCGAGAAAGCTTTTGATAGACTCGTTCGGGTGATAACACCTGATCATGCTCAAGATATAGGAGTCACTTTCGGGCCGTGCGATGAAGCCTTCCCTAAGGAGTCGTCGGATGACCAGCCACCCGTCCTGGTGGGATCCGAACGTGAATCGACGTTGGGGATCGTTTTCCAGGATCCAATTTGCCCACTCCGTTATCCACTCGGGCCGCCGGTCGCTTAGCACTTCATAGGCAAATGTCATTGGGAGCCACGCGGTCCGCTGCAAGCGCCGTATCTCACTGAGAGTTGCCGTTCCCAATACTCCCACCGCGGCCGCCTCAAAGAGCCGGTTCCATTCTGTCTTCTGAAACAGCCAGGAATTTGAATGATCTGAATCCCACCGCGCGTTGATCCGCTTCACGTTATCCAGCGCGGTCTTAGCAGCGGCGCGGCGTGCGGATTCCGGCTGGTCCTTGAGGAGCTTCAGGCAGCGCTTGACATCCCCGTCGAGAAGTGCTTTATCGAGCGCCTCAGGCGTCATCCGCATCCCCGCTGGCGAGCTGAACGGCGAGGATGTGCTTGCAGGGACCACGTGCTCCGAGATGCTTCGCATACCAGGGACAGGTGCAGCGGGCGCCTTCCGGAGTGATTCGCACGCGGTGCTCGCAGTCCGTGCCGCGAACCCATGCCTCCACCAGATCCGGCGTGTTGGTTATAAGATGCACGCCGTCACTGGCCAGAAGCTTCCGGGCGTCCAACAACCGAGGCTGTAGCTGCTCGACCCTCGAAAGGTCGAAGGGTAGCTCCCGGTGGAAGTAACTCTGCTCCCGAAGGTCGTATCCCACCAGGCCGCGCGCGCCAAGTCGCGCCAGTGCGGCCCGCGCGTCCCTGGGCTCCAGCGTACAGGCTGAACATAGCTCGCCCACATCGACGCTGGACTGCCAGCCCAGGGCGTTTCGAACTCTCTCCACGGCCGTTCCAGAAAGCGAGTTTGCGAGCTTTGACAGTGCCTGGCCTTCCCCCGAGAATCCCCGCCATACCTCCGGGCTCAAGACCAGGAAGAACCGCGCCGGCCCGCAATCGACCTCCCATCCACTCGCACCACTTTCCTGATCTGCATAGACGCGCAGCGCCGTCGCGTGACGGATGATGTCTTCCAGAATCCGAAGTCTTTCGATCCCGCCAACTCGCACCGATCCTGCGCCTGGAAGGGTGGAAACACGCAGCCCGGCGGCCGTTCGGCTCACCCATCCCGTGAGGTTGCCCGTGCCCTGCCTAGGCAACGTATGGCAAAAACGCCGAGCTTCCGCACCGCGAATTTCCATCCGTGGTTCCATCCGGGCCTGGTAGGCCTGTACTTCGAGAAAACCCTTGAGCCATCGGACGGGCAGAGCGACTTTGCGGTCGACGACGGACTGGCCGGCAAATTCTAGCTCAACCGCGCCGGCGCCGACGGTCAGCGCGGTCGGGTCTTCATCGCGGAGTTGGCTCAGCGCGGCCCGCATCGGTGGATTAAAGTCCACGTTGGTCGTCCCCGCAGCCAGCAGCGAGCCATCCACTGCGTTCGGCAGGAGGTCAACGCGGCCGTAGACACCACAGCAGGCAGAGAAGGCTTCGAACCTCAGGCGCTCCTGCGCGCAAGTAACCACCGGATCCGCCTCGGCAAGGATTCGCGCCAGCATCGCCGCTGGAATGTGGAAGCGGGATTGTACCACCCGCACCAGCGCCAGGAGCAGGTCCGCAGTCAGCCGCGGTCGGGCCAGTCTGCCGCAAAAAAAGAGGTCGGGATCCGCGGAGATTCCCGATGTGGAAAGAGAAACGAGTGTTTGGCCATCCGCCTGCGCAACCTCGGACGCCCGCAAGTATCGATAGGTATAGTCGAGTGTTATCCCGGCCATCTCATCACTTCGGGGATTCCGGACCGCCGGATGATTTCCGCGGATTCGCACCCGTGATAACGGACACCACGTCGGAAAGGGATTCTGCCGCGGCTAGCTCCTGGTTCAGAATCCGCACGTTCTCCGCGACCAACGGATTCATGTCGAAGAGCATGTCCTCTCCTTCATGACGGAAGGCGACTCCGTTCCAGCCGATCGAGCGAACGGACTCCGGGAACCGCTTCACGAAGAGCCCGCGGATGTAGGCC
>JBKJZI010000328.1:0-16614 GCA_046715155.1 Chthonomonadales bacterium
GCTCGACCTTGAAGACTCCCCCGAGGGAAGGCGGGACACCGGGCTGCATCGGGCGCTCTTTGTCCGGGTGGCGCTCATCCCCGCGCGGATACAAGTAGGTGACCGACTTCAGGTCGGAATCGAACGCGCGCGCCAATCCGTCCTTGTTCACATCCGGCTGTCCGGGAATGCGGTCCGAGCGTACGTTGTGCGTCTCGAAGATCGCGCGCACGCGGTAGTAGTCGGCCTGCGAGAGTGGATCGGTCATGTGGTCGTGGCACTTCGCGCAGTTGAGCGTTACACCCAGGAAAGCGCGGGACGTGTGGCCGACCACGTCCTCCATCCACTGCTCGCGGCTCAACAGTTTGAAGTTTCGCACCAGGTAGCCAGTCGCGCGCAGGGCGTCGGAATCGGTCGGCGCCAACTCGTCGGCGGCAAGCATTTCCTGCAGCATCCGGTCGTACGGCTTGTCCTTGTTCAGCGATTCGATGATCCAATCGCGCCAGCGCCAGATGTGGGGCTTGCTGTCTCTGATCTGGTCCATCCAGCCCGCCCAATCGCTATACCGCCAGATGTCCATACAGTGCCGGCCCCATCGCTCGCCGTATCGCGGGCTGGCAAGGAGGCGGTCAACGACCTTCTCATAAGCGTCCGGCGACCTATCGGACTCGAAAGCCCTCAGTTCCTCCGGAGTGGGGGCGAGCCCGATTAGGTCAAGACTAACTCGGCGAAGGAGTACGTGGCGCGGCGCTTCCGGCCGTGGATTCAGGCCGCGGGCAACGCGTTCGGCCGCGATAAACCTGTCGATGGGGTTTTCGTTTTTCGTTTTTCGTTTTTCGTAATTCGGCCTTCGGACGGGGTTGAACGGGCGCCACCGATATTCGGCGAGGAAGGCGGAGAACTGGGAACGTAAGGAAGCCAGCCGATTCGGATCCGTCTTTGCGGGACGGTCTGATGCGCTCCCCGGCAGGAATCCGAGCAGAATCTCGTCCTCATTGCGGATTCCGTCTCCGTCCGCATCTTCACCGGCGACAAGTCTCAAGCGCGTCGGTATGTCCCATCTTTTGCCGGCTTGCTGCAACTCTTTTCCCAGCGTTGCGAGCCGTGCTCCGTACGGATTGTGCGGGAATTCCGCGAGGTTTTTCGGCGGATGCGTCAGCTTGCTCGGCCGGTGGCAGGATATACAGGCATCCAATCTCTTGGCGAGGAAGCGGCCAAAATGCTCGCTGTAAGACGCCCTATTAGGCGGGGTGGCTAACGCCAGTCCGGTTGTCGCCAGGATGAAAAGCAGAATAAGTCCAAATCGAAACTTCATGCTCGGCCGCCTCGGTCAGAATCGGGAGATTAGCTGCATTATATTTCTTCCGCATAAATAGGTCAAGAAATATGAGGCGCCGACGGAACAAACCGGACGGGCACTTAGTCAGACAAGCGAGGACAGGTGGCCTCGCGGACTCGCGCGCGCCTGTTACAAGGACTAATCCCCCAAGAACGCGCCCCGGGGCACCGTAAAAACCGGTGAGTGTACCGGGCGGAACGCGGGAACGGATGAGTCCCGTGAGCCGTCATACCGCTAAGCGATCGTTATTCGCCGCTCGATTCGTGGTTCCAGCCGTTCTCTCCGGAGAGAAAGGGTGTGCGAACATGTCCGAAGAGGCGGAGCGTGAAAAGGGGTCCATCCCCCCGGATTCAGGCGTCCGCGTAGACCAGGATGAGGCTTTGCAGTCCCTCGAATTCGCCATGCAGGCGCTGACCCAGAATGCGGGGTTTGCGCGTGAAATGGCAGCGCGCGCCCGCTCCGACGAAGATGCCGAATCTGCGGCCGAGTACGATAGGGAAGCCGCAGTCGCGGAGCGCCACGCCGCCAATCTGGCGAAGATGGCCGGCAGCCTTCGCGTGCTCTACCAGGTCAATCGGCCGCGTCGCTTCCGGGCGGCCTGACACAAGCGCAGAAATATCACTCGCGCAGACCGTCTGCGCGACCCTTCATATCGCCTTGACCTTGGCGGATTCCGTTCCTCGTAGTAAAATGGACTCTGCCCATGATTGCGTCAGCCCAAATCTCTCGCTTGATTCCCGCCACCGTCTGCGTAACCGGAGCCGCAGTACTCCTCACCGTCGCATCAATTGCCGGCGCACGCCAGTCCGCCGACATCGAGTTCTTTGAGAAGCGCATTCGTCCGATCCTCGTCGAAAACTGCCTCTCGTGCCATTCGTCGAGTGGCAATAACCCCTCAGGGCTTATCTTGGAATCAGGTGTCGGCATTCGAAAAGGCGGCGGTAGAGGTCCCGCGATTGTGCCCGGGCATCCCGAACAGAGTCTCTTGTTGAAGGCGATCGGTTACGAGGACAAGGATCTGCAGATGCCGCCCAAGGGCAGGCTGCCACAGGACCAGCGCGAGGCCCTCCACCAGTGGATCAAGATGGGCGCGCCGTGGCCGGCGGAAAAGACGGCGGGAGGCGGGCGGCGGACGGCAGGCAGTGAATTCAACCTGAAGGCCCGGATGAAGCATTGGTCGTGGCAGCCATTGAAACAGCCGGCGATTCCGGTTGCCGGAAAACGGAAAACGGAAAACGTAAACCCGATCGACGCGTTCATTAAGTCCAGGCTCAACGCTAAAGGCTTATCGCTCTCTTCTCCGGCCGACCGGCGAACACTTATTCGTCGAGTAACGTACGACCTGATCGGGCTGCCGCCCACTCCGGAGGAGGTCGAGGCATTCGTCAACGATCGCTCTTCGAATGCCTATGAGAATCTAGTGGACCGGCTGCTGGCGTCTCCGCACTACGGGGAGCGGTGGGCGCGGCATTGGCTGGACCTGGTGCGGTTCGCAGAGACCGACGGTCATGAATTCGACTTCGAAAAACCCAACGCTTACCGATACCGCGACTACGTCATCCGCGCGCTGAATTCGGAAGTACCTTTCGATCAGTTCGTGCGCGAACATGTCGCCGGCGACCTGCTTCCAAATCCACGCGTTAACACCGCGGAGGGGATCAACGAATCGATTCAAGCGACCGGATTCTGGTGGCTCGGCGAAGGGAAGCACTCACCCGTCGACCTCCTGGTAGACGAAGCCGAGAGGGTAGACAACCAGATCGACGTATTCAGCAAAGCGTTCCTCGGTCTCGGCATCGCCTGCGCCCGCTGCCACGATCACAAGTTCGACGCGATCACCACCCGCGACTTTTACGCGCTCTCTGGAATCATCAAGAGCTCCCGCTACCAGGAGGCCATGATCGACCTGCCGGAGCCGCGACTGAAGGTGGCGCGCGAGCTCGATCGGATTCAAACAGAGGCGGAGACGATAGCGCGCGAAAACCTGATCGCCCGAGCGCTGGGGGACGGTCCGCAAGTGGCCGTCACGGTTCAGCTGACCACGCCGAGACTTCTAGAGTATCTTGCCAAGCACGCCTTGATCGACGCGCAGAATCCGCTGCATCCTATCGCCATGCTGGCGACCGATCCGGCGCTTAAGAACCCCGCGGCCTTCGATGCGCGCCGTGCGCAAATCCTCGCCTCTTTAACCGATGCTCAGGCGAGGGCCGCAGGTTTCGCAAACGCACCCGAGCTGTTCGAGGACTTCTCCAGCGACGAGCTGCCGGAGTGGCGCCGGTGGGGAGAGGCGTTCGGCGTGCGGTCGAGTCGATCTGCTTTTCGGCTTGCGCCCGCCCAGCCGCTCTCCGTGCCGCCGGGAGTTGTTTACAGCGCGCGCGGCAGCGATCACCTTCACGGTGCGCTCCGCTCGAAGACTTTCCGGATCACCAAGAAGCGAATTCTCTATCGGATTGCGGGCCGCGATGCGCGGATCAGTCTCATAGTGGACAATTTCCAGCGCATTCGCGACCCGCTATGGGGCGGGCTCACAATCTCCCCGCGCAATGCTGACCGGTTCGGCTGGTTCAGCCAGGACGTCAGTAAGCATATCGGCCATCGGGCTTACATCGAGATCGTGGATTCCGGGAACGGATTCATCGCGGTCGACCAGATCCGATTTGCGGACGGGCCGCCGCCTTCGGAGGTGAACCCGCTCGTGGTCGAAGTCATTGCAAATCGGGGGATCACTACACAGGAGGCGCTGATCGAGTATTTGCCGGAGATTGCCCGGATGGCAGCCTCCCGGATTAAAGTGGCTGCGGACCCGACGGCGGCCGAGGTACTCGTGGCGCTCGCAAACGCGCTCCCTAAAGAGTCCGATTCCCGATTGGAAGCCTTGTCGGCCCGCCTGCGGGAGACAGAGCGCAATCTCGCCGAACCGCGATATGCGATGGCTATCGACGACGGCACGGGAGAGGAGGACCGGGTTCATGTCCGCGGCAGCACTACGAACCTCGGGGAGAACGTACCCCGGCGATTCCTCGAAGCGTGCGGCGGCGCCGCGCAGCCTCTCCCTGGCCCCGGCAGCGGTCGCCTCCAGCTCGCCGAGCGTATGCTCCAATCGCCCCTGATTCCGCGCGTCATCGTCAATCGACTCTGGCAGCACCACTTCGGCGTCGGAATCGTCAAGACCCCGGACGACTTCGGATTCATGGGCGCCCGGCCCACGCATCCGGAGCTGCTTGATTGGCTGGCAAGCGAGCTGATAAATCCGACGACGGACGACCGACGACGGACGACCGTAATGCGCAATCCGCAATCCGCAATCCGCAATCGGAATCCGTCAGCCGTCAGCCGTCAGGCGTCAAAGCCCTGGTCTCTGAAGCACATCCACCGCCTTATCGTCACCAGCGATACATATTGCCAGGCCTCTGCCATTCCGCAATCCGCAATCCGCAATCCGCAATCGATCGATCCGGAGAACAAGCTGCTGCATCGGATGCCGGTTCGGAGGCTTCAGGCGGAGGCCATTCGGGACGCAATCCTCGCTGTTTCCGGCCGACTGGACCGGAGACTATACGGCCCGAGCGTGCTCCCGAACCTCACGCCATTTATGGAGGGACGCGGCCGGCCCGCGCAATCCGGTCCTCTGGACAGTGACGGCCGGCGCACGATCTACATCAGCGTCCGGCGCAACTTTCTAACGCCGCTACTGCTCGCCTTCGACTACCCGGTGCCGTTCTCCAGTATGGGGCGTCGGACGGTTTCGAACGTCCCGGCACAGGCCCTTACGCTGCTCAACAACCCCTTCGTCACACAGCAAGCGCAGCATTGGGCGCAGAGAACCCTTTCGGATCCCGGTACTACCGAAGAGAGAATTAAGGGGATGTACGTCACGGCCTATGCCCGCCCGCCGGACGCCAGCGAGCTCGCCCAAGCCGTAATGTTCCTGCGCGCCAAGGGCGATAGTGAACCTACTTCCTGGTCCGACTTGGCGCATGTGCTCTTCAACGTAAAGGAATTTATCTTCGTCCGTTAGGCAAAGGGAAACGTCATGCACTGCAACCGATTCCAATCCACCCCGATGTCCCGCCGCGAGATGCTGCTTCAGTGTGCGAACGGATTCGGCGCCGTGGCGTTCACCGCCCTCTTCGGCTCCCCCGCCTCCGCGAGTTCCCCAGCACCAAACTCCCAAAACCTAACACCGCATTTTCGGGCGCGGGCGAAATCCGTCATATTCCTTTTCATGGATGGAGGCCCGAGCCAGGTCGATACCTTCGATCCGAAGGAGCGGCTGATCAAGGAGCACGGCCAGCCGATCAAGATGGCCAAGGTTCCGGCCACGCAGTTCGATAACATCGGGAACGTTCTCAAGTCGCCGTGGGAGTTCCGCCAGTATGGCCAGAGCGGAATCCCCGTCAGCTCTCTCTTTCCTCACGTCGCGAAGTGTGCGGATGACCTCTGCGTCGTCCGCTCGATGGTCTCCGAGCACAGCGAGCATACGAACGCCAACTACTTCATCCACACCGGATTCGGGATGCAGGGGCGACCCAGCATGGGCTCTTGGGCGAGCTACGGCCTGGGCAGCGAATGCCAGGACCTGCCCGGATTCCTGGTCTTGAATAGCGGGCTGATTCCGCCGGGCGGGCTGGACTGCTTCGGAAACGGATTCCTCCCCGCCACTTATCAGGGCTCCCTCTTCCGCAGCGTGGGCGAAGCCGTCGCAGACATCAAACCGGCCGGCGCGGCGGCGGAATCTCAGGCGCGGAAGCTGGAACTGCTGCGGAATCTGGATCGCGGCGTGCTGGGCAAAATGGAGAACGAATCCGCGGTGGAATCAGCCATCGGCAACTACGAGCTGGCGTTCCGCATGCAGGCCGGCGTACCGGAACTGCTGGACCTCCGCGGCGAATCCGAGACCACCCAGAAGCTCTACGGAATCGACAACAAGCACACGGAAGTATTCGGGAGGCAGTGCCTGCTAGCTCGGCGACTGGTGGAGCGCGGCGTCCGATTCATCGAGCTCCTCTGCCCACGCCAGGATTCCGACCGCTGGGACCAGCACAGCGACCTGAAGAAGGGCCACGAGCTGAATGCCTCGGCTGTCGATAAGCCGATAGCCGGGTTGTTGAAGGACCTGAAATCGCGCGGGATGCTGGATTCCACGCTGGTCATCTGGGGCGGGGAGTTTGGCCGCACCCCTATGGCGCAGGGCACCAACGGCCGCGACCACAACCCCTTCGGATTCACCATGTGGCTGGCCGGCGGCGGCGTCAAGGGAGGGCACATCCACGGAGCCACCGATGATTACGGCTACTTCGCGGTCGAAAACAAAGTCACCATCCACGACCTCCACGCCACCATGCTCCACCTTATGGGCATGGACCACACCAGGCTAACTTACCGCTTCAGCGGCCGCGACATGCGCCTGACCGACGTCCACGGCGAAGTCGTCCGCGAAATTCTCGCCTGACATTTCGGTACAGCCTCGGCGCAGGTCGCTATACAAGGGGACAATCCTGGCGGCGACTCCGCGTTGGTGACGTACTTACTGCGTTGAAATCCTTCGCTCAGCAGCCATATAATCCAACGGAGGCATGCCAGACGGGGTGCGGCTGATTCGGTGGAAGGTTGGGTTGAGTTACGCGGCGTTTGCGCGCTTTGTCAGCGTCTCGCCGAAGACGCTTCAGTGCTGGCCGCAGGGGAATTGGGTGGGGCCGTTAACGTTGAGGAGTGCGACGGTTGCTCGTCCAACCGGTGTGGTGCCGTTGATAGCTCCGGATTCGAGGTGTTCGATGAAGTGATCGGCCCACCGCTGTCTTCTGGGATTGAACAATTGGACGGTCTTACCGGATTCGGGGTCAAGTTCCGTGAGATGGTTGCTCTTGACGAGGTTGCAGGACCGGCATGCGAAGCCGAAGACCGAGAGCCGCTCGATGGCTAACTGGCGGCCTTTCGCGTCGAGGCCCAGGATACAGACGTCGGATTCTTCTTTAGTTCGAGCTACGGATTCGTTGGACAGCCTTATGTAAGCCGCCTGGCTTCGGCGTCAAACTCATCTCCGCCTCTACACGCGAACGTCCGGCCACACATTCAGGTCCTACCGTGCTTCACTTCTTCCTGGGCTCAACGCACGTTGCTGATCGAGTTCTTCGCCGTGTCGTGCTTCGTTTTCATTATATTGCTGAGCAGCGTAAACCGGCGGCTCTCGTCCTGCATCTTCTCCTGGAGCCCCACGTACTGGAGGTTGAAGCTCATGTTCATCTCCTGCATCTTCTTTGACTCCGCCAGCAGATTCAGTGCGCCCGGATACTGCCTTCCTCGCGCCAGGGCCTCCGCCTGCTTCGCCACCTCCTCCGCTCGTCTGGAGAGCGCTGCCTGATTCGCAAGAGACTTCTCGGCGGCAGCCTGGTAGGCGAAATGACTCTTCTCCACCGCCGCGTAGACAGACGGCAGCTCGTTAATGAGCTTCACGAGATCCGCGCCCTTTACGATGCTCCTACTACCTCGTTGAGCACCGGAGCCGCAGACGAGCAGCAAACCAACCACCACAAGCGCAAAACAGCGAATCATAATCCCATCCTCCTCTAACCTCTATTCAATTCGCTGGTCCGCTCCATCCTCCCCGCTCGCCTGTGAAGGATTCCGCTCCCCCTTCTATTGACACCGCTCGGCCCGCCACCATATACTGCTGTCACACCTATCTATCGGAGCTCGCCCATGAAGCCCAGAGCGATGTGGATCGTCGTCCTCCTTGTACTCATTCCCACGACCGGATTTGCGCAGCGAACCAGCCGCGCCATACCGCCGGCGCCCCCTCCGATTCCGGCCGACGTCATGAAGAAAGAGCAGGAGCTATTCCGCGGAATCAGCCCGAGCCGAAAGCGCGCCATCAATGCGACCGCCCTCCGCGTGAGCCTCCAGGCAGCCACCGCCGCGGACCCCATCGCCGCCGTCAAGCGTGCGACCGCCGCGGCCTTCCCCAACTTGAGCGGCCGCGAGTTCGAGGAGACTACGTTCCTGGTGGAGGTCCAGACCATCCGCATCCTCCGCGTGAACTACCTGATCGCCAGCGCAAGGCAATGGGGAGACCCGCACCGCCCGGCCAGCCGGGGACTCTTCGATCGGGTCAAGCAGACCGTCAGCAGCACTGCCGCCGCGACGGTGGATGCTCGTCGGCAGGCTGAAGCCGAGGCCCGCCGCAAGACCGAAGAAGTCCGCCGCGCCGCCGAAGCCGTCAAGCGAGCCGCCGACGATGCCGCAAAAAGAGCCGCCGAGGAAACCGCGCGTAGAGCGCAGGCGGAACAGTTAGCTGCCCAGGAAAAGCTCAATTCGATAGGGGACGACGCCCAGCTAGCCAACGTGGACCTCCAGAACATCCTCCAGAAACAGCAGCAGACGCTCCAGATGATGAGCAACATCAGCAAAATGCTCTACGACACCGCCCAATCCGTCATCCGCAAAATGGGCGGCTAGGCCAGTTCGTCATGCCCCGCTTTCGCTCCGGATTCCGGGGTCGGAACTGCCAGACACACCGCCGCTTGCACGTTGGTCAGGCGGGTTAACTCCTGTTCATCCTCCGTACCGAACATCGGCAGGAACTCGTAGTCTGTCCGGTAGAGATAGTACGTCCCGCATTCCGGACACCGTTTGAGCTGCAGCAGCCGGCTGGACGGAATGTCGAAATACGCGGGCGTTCCACCTTCAGGACCCGGCAGGCGAATGGTACTGGGCTTCAGGTCTGCCACCACTTCCAGGAGATCGGCAGCCGGGGGCAGAAACGTGTCCTCTTCCTCCCCTGTGATCTTCTGGAAGCCTCGCTCATGGTCCGACAACTGAGAGCAGATGCTGCAGCGCTGGAGAAGCGCCCGGTCATGCTCTGCTTTGGCGGCCCCAGGACGCGCGGAATCCGATTCACGTGCGCCGATTCCGAACGCGGCCTCGACATCCGCCGGCTTTTCCCAATCGGACGAGGCGCCGCCTCGCAAATGAACCGGAATCGGCTTCGGAAACACCAGGTAGCCGTGAGCTACCTTCCCTTCGATATCCACCCCGAAATCCTCCGCAAATCCGAACGAGGCCTCTCCATCCCCAAAGTGACTCCAGTAATAGACCTCCAACACCCGCCCTTCCCGCACCGCCGCCTGCATATCCTGGACACTGAGTCCGTGCCCCTCCACCGGCGCCCCCGACGCGGCCAGAATCTCCTCAACCAGCGCTTCTCCCATCCGCCCACGAGCCATCTACCTTGCGCTCCTCCTCCCCTACGGACCTACAGACCTCAAGACGCGCTGTTAATTCGATTTCCGCTTTGCCGAAAAACCGGCGACGACATCTTGACCGCTGCAGCCCCCCTCCAGCACAACCTCACCATCGCCTCCGCGGACGCCGCCTTCCACCGCATCGCCGAATTCCGCACCCTGGCCACCGAATCCTGGCGTCGCTGCTCCCGCAATGCTTCGAACTCTGGCGCACCGAGTGGCGCTTAGATTCCGACGTCTTCTGAGCGTCCGGTCCGTCTATTCGGTATAAGAGGGATTGGAAACCATGGACCTCATCAGTGCCGCGACCAGCACCCCACCCTAGCAGTCGCGTTCCTCCCGCAGATGGAATCCGCGCGGAAGTAAGGGCAGCACATGGGAGGCATTTGAGCGCTGTGAAGAGGTTTGACGCCGTTCACACCGGGACCGTGAGATTGGTCACTGGGGGTTGACGGGGGGAGTAGGGAAGACTAGACTAGGGACGTGGACTACTCATCTTTAAGGAGAGCATGCGATGAATAGACGAGACTTCCTGAAGGCGGCGGGAACGGGGCTGGCATCGTTCGCGGCGATTCCGGCGGCCGGACAGGTAGCGGGGCAGCGTCCGATCTTGGCCGGCGATCGAGTGTACGCCGCCGGGAATTACGCGATAGAGCTCGACGGAATCAACGCCGGGTGGGTGTATAACGCCGAGGGCGGCCATGCGGCGTCGGATGTGGTCCTGGAGCGGATGTCGGCAGACAGGATCATCAGAAAGCATATAGCGAACGTGAAATACGAAGAGATCACGGTCCAGTGCGGTACGGGCATGTCGAAAGCGTTCTACCAGTGGATTCAAGACAGCTTCAACCGCAAGTACTCGCGAAAAAACGGCGCCATTATCGCGGCAACCTATGACTCCAAGGAGGTGTCCCGCCTTACCTTCAACAACGCTCTGATCTCCGAGATCGGTTTTCCGGCTCTGGACGTGGCTTCAAAAGATGCGGCCAGAATGACCGTCAAGCTTTCACCTGAGGTTACGAAGATGATGTTGTCGTCCGGGGGTGGTGGAAGCGTAGTCGGCAAGGCCCCGACCTCGGCGGCGATACAGAAGAGGTGGCTGCCCGCGAACTTCCGCTTGAAGATCGACGGTCTCGAAGCGCCTTGCTCGCGCGTAAACAAGATCGAGGCGCTTGCCATCAAGCAGAAGAACACGACGAACACTGCCGGCGCCGAAGCGCGGTTTTCTCAAAAGGAAGCGGCTTTTCTGGAGTTCCCGAACCTGGTGATCACATTCCCGGTGTCTCACGCGGCAGACTTCTACAAGTGGCACGAAGATTTCGTGATCAAAGGCAATAACAGCGCAGACCGGGAGAGAGGCGGAACGCTTGAGTATCTCACCCCGGATCTTGGCACGTCTCTATTCACGCTAACCTTCAAGAACCTCGGAATCTTCAAGTGCGCTCCCGAGAAAGTGGAAGCCGGCTCCGAGAATATTCGGCGGGTCAAGGCCGAGATGTACTGCGAGGAGATAGGTTTCGAATACAAGGATGTATGAGCGGAACTGAAGCGATCTGTTTTTGATCGGGTTCACCGCCCTGCTTGAGCGCGCCGGGGAACTGTGTCTCCTTTCACATCCCCCGTGTTTCTCGGTTCATAGCGCCTCGCCGTTGCTTTGCGAGATACTTAGTCTAGATTCAGATTGATCTACATTCCGCATCGGCACTCCAAGGAGGAAAGTGCTTTGATATCCCACCGAATTGCGTCTTTTGTCGCAGCTTTTTCACTGATGATTGGTGCGGCAGGCTCTGAGGCCGCCCCCGTGCGAACTCCATTCGATCCGACGAAGCACGGATTTCAGTTCGTCAACTCATTCAAGAACGACTTCATTCGAGAATTCGACATCCGGACAGGCGGCCTCTGCGGCGGCATGGTCTATTCGTCGCTCGACTACTACCTTGCCAAAATGCCGATCCCGATGCAGGACTACCGGCCGGCGGTGAATACCCGCCTTCACGACTATATCTATAACCGCCAGGTCCACTCGATTGCAGACAATCTGGACAAATGGACGGAGATCGGCTTTAACCCGCTCGGCGCGCGAAACAGCGAGTTCTTCAAATGGGGCCTGCAGGGATACGGCGGCGGCCGCCTCCAGGAGCTGCGCGAGAAGATCGACCGCGGAACTCCCGTGCCTCTGGGGATGCAGGAAGTCGGCGGCGGCGGTCCGGGCAATCACCAGATACTCGCCATTGGCTACGACCTCGGGCGGTACCGCGGTGATCTTAAAGACCACCAGGCTGACCTGAAGATTTACGTTTACGATCCGAACGTTCCCGGCCAGACCCGGACGCTGGTTCCTGATATCAAAGGAGAGTGCTACTACTATCTGGAGGACTCGTTTTGCCGCTGGCGCACCTACTTCGTTGACAAGAAGTACAAGCAGCACAAGCCCCCCGCCTTCCCGTCGAGCGCACCGACTCCGAAAGACGGCCTGGTTCGTGAGCTGATTCTGGAAATCCGAACCGGCGGCGATGACCTGCGGGGAGGGAACGACAACGTTCACGCCACTATCAATTTCCGTACCGGCGCTCCTCAAAAAGAGCTCAACATCAACGGGCGTAGGCGTTGGATAGATAATTATATGCAGACCGTGAGCATCCTCTTGAAGAGGCCGGTGCCGGTCGCCGAAATCGCGCGGGTCGACCTCACCACAACCTTTGGCGGTGGAATTGGCGGGGATAACTGGAACATTGACTCGTTCAAAGTGACTGCCCGCGGAGGAGGCGTGAATCAGATATTGCATCAATCGTCGGGCACACCTCTGTTCCGATTCACCGGAGACCGGCAAAACTTCTCAGTCACGACCAGGTAGCGGCCTGGACCGTTATCCAGACGTCCGTTACTACTTTCCAGGAGGCCGCTCCGTCTTTGATTGAGCGGCCTCCTTTGCTTGGCTATTGACTCCCGTGGGACTAATGGGCTTAGTTCTAATCGTCGTCGTGATGACCCGAGGGAAGTACTTTGACGTAGCCGAACATGCCCTCCTGGAAGTGCGGGAGAACTCCGCAGATGACCAGGTAGGTGCCGGGCTCTTCGAAATGGACGACTTCAACCCGGTCCTGAGGCTGAGTGCCTGGGGTCGAGGCCGCGGTAGATTCGGTTCCGAGGGTCCGCGATGAGCGGCGGGACGGGCTGGTTTGTTGGGGGGATCAGCATATTCGCCCGAATGTCGCCCGGTTTCGTCCCATCGTCGTAGACAAGGATGTGGTGGAAGCCGGCGATGATGAAGTTTACCGAGCCGCCGGCCTTGATCTTCGCTAAAGTGGGCAGCAGCTCGTGGTGGTTCGCTGTCCTTGGGGAGAGATTCGGGAATCGGTCGACAGGCGTCATCCACGCGCCGAAGCTGACAGTGGCGTTGGCAAGAGGGCCGTCGTGGGAGGGTCGCTTGCCGGCGCCGAACGCGAGGCTTCCGACGGCGAGAACGGCACCGATGCAGGTAACAAACAGCATTTTACGGGTCACTTCTCCATGCTCCTCTTCTTGAATTCGTGGGCTATTGTCACGAGGGTCCCCTGTCTTGTCGGGAATCCCTCTTTCACTTTCTGGTAGGGCCAATTGTTCGGGCAGTGAGCTGTGGCGCGGATTCCGACGTGTTTGAGTGCGAACCAGGGCTATACATAGATACAGCGACGGAGTCGGTCGATTATTCAGTGACGATAGAGGACCGGTCCCTAAATGGGTTACGGGGGAACTAGCTCGTTAGTCGGATTGGCACGGGCGTTTCCGGCGATGAGCGCGGCGACCGGGATCAAGACGCGATGAAATCTGGCTATTTCGGAATCAGGGGCTGCCAGTTCGTAAGGGCCGGTTTCCTTCCGGAGATCGTTTCAAGGAAGGTCAGGATGAATTGGGACCAAAGTCTTTATGGCCGGACCGACGACGGCGAAGAAGGACGTGAGGTCGAGCTTCCAGCGGGGGTCCTCCTTGAAGAAAGTGAAAGTGAGGGGGCGCGGCATTCCGTTGTGCAGTATATGCGCAGTGGCACGGGTGCACACGCGACAAGACCGACCAGTGTGAGTGTCCGTAGCCTCATCGGGCCACGTTTCTCCGCGCGACTCTTCGGATTCCTCCATGCCTCAGCACCAAACTCCCTCATTCCAACAAACGGAGCCTATTCATAGGAAAATGGGCGGCGGCGATTGCCACGCCCAGCCAGTACGGGATTCCCGAGGCCGCATCGTCATCTTAGCGAGAGAGCAAGCATCCTCCCTTGCCCGTGAATGCCTGGAACCCGATCTTTTTCGTGACTACCTGCTGCCGCGTGAGCGTGAAGTCTTCCACTTCCGCGCGATGATGTTCGGGGTGGTCGAACTTGACCTCCGGGGCGAAGGCATGCGCCTGCACTTCTGCCGCCGGATAGAAGATCGGCGAGAATTCCGTGAGCACGTTCAGTATGTGCATGGGCTTGGCCGCACCAGGGACCTTACCGAGTCGGGCGCGCACTTTGGTGACGCCCGGGCAATCCACTTCCCGAATTAAGCCACCTTTGAGGGTTCTGAAGGTCATCGGCACAACCTTGGCGCCCCGGTTCTCCTCTCCAAATACCAGCTTCGCCGTCTCGGGTTTGTAGGAGCTGATGATTGTCTCTAGAATCCCGCCGACCGCTTTCTGTTCCGCGGGTGACACGTCGGTGTCGAAGTACACCTTGGTCCAACCCTTGCTACCGTCGAATATGAGTCCTCGACTGGCGAGGATGAAGTTCACGTCGCTCAGCTTGGTAGAGCCGTAGAATCCCTTGTCGACGTGGATCGATATGAACGACTCGCAGGCCATGTGGGTCGGCTTCTCGTTAAAGCGGCAGGGGCAGATGTCTTTGCAGCAGCACGTGGTGACTTCCCAGCCGGTCATGGACCAATTCGGGGCTTTCGGTTTGCCTTTCGGTTTCGCCTGGACTCCGGACGCAATCGCGACCAGCACCAGCATCAAAACTACTTTTCGCATGATCAGTCTCCTTTAGGTTACGTGAACATTTGACTTGAATATATGACCAACAGTCATGGGGCAGTCTTTAGTTCCCCGGTCCGCTGTTTGATGGATGCATTATCGAGGGTACGCGTTATCGGGAGCGTAATCGAGTTGACACCGAAATCGTTATCAGCGCGGGAATCTCTCGAAGCCGGCATCGTATTCTGCGTAAGCAGGAAAATTCCGTCGGGCTTTGAATCTATTCAAACCACATGTGGAAGGCAGTTCGGACTGTCAGGGAGGTTCTTCTAAGATATGGCGAGCGTAACGCTCAAGGAGCTGACCAAGGAGTTCAAAGAGGTCATCGCGGTCAACAAGGTCGACCTCGAGATAAAGGACAAGGAGTTCCTCGTGCTCGTTGGTCCCTCTGGGTGTGGCAAGACCACGGCGTTGAGAATGATTGCCGGGCTGGAAGAGGCCACGGGCGGCGAGATCTACATTGGCGAGCGCATTGTCAACGACGTTTCCCCCAAGGACCGCGACATCGCCATGGTCTTTCAGAACTACGCGCTCTACCCCCACATGACCGTGTACGACAACATGAGCTTCGGCCTCCGGCTCAAGCGGATTCCGACGGGCGGGGTCTGGCCGTTCAATTCCAAACGAGCGTTCAACAAGCACGAGATCGACAGCCGGGTGAAGGACGCGGCCAAGCTGCTCGGACTTGAGAACCTGCTGCTGCGCAAACCCAAACAGCTATCGGGCGGGCAGAGGCAGCGCGTGGCCTTGGGGCGCGCGATAGTCCGAGAGCCCAAGGTCTTCCTCATGGATGAGCCGCTCTCCAACCTGGACGCCAAGCTGCGGGTTCAAACTCGGGCCGAGCTCAAAAAGCTCCATCGTCGACTCGGAATCACTACCGTCTACGTTACCCATGACCAGGTCGAAGCCATGACCATGGGCGACCGGATCGTGGTCATGAACCACGGCGTCGTCCAGCAGGTGGAGACCCCGCTCAACCTCTACAACAACCCCGCCAATATGTTCGTCGCCGGCTTCATCGGCTCTCCCGCTATGAACTTCATCCCCGTCACACTTACAAACAGCGACGGCAAGATGTACGCGGATTCCGGCAACTTCAAGGTAGAGATTCCGCCGGATAAGGCAGAGAAGGCGCAAGTTCTCGTCGGCAAAAAGGCGATATTCGGAATCCGCCCGGAAGATATCTACGACCGGAACCTGGAAGGCCTCGTCAAACCCACCGATGGAAACGTCGTAAAGGTCGGCGTGGACGTGATGGAGCCGCTAGGTGATGACGTGGAGATGCACCTCACCTCCGGCGAGCTCGCACTGGTCGCCAAACTGGACAGCAAGACCGGCGCCAAAGTAGGCGAATCCCTGGACGTCATCTTCGACATGGACCGCACCCACCTCTTCGACCCCGAATCGGAAGCCGCGATCTACTGAATCGCTCATGCCGACGATCCTGCGAGAATCCGGATTCCGGTTTTTCTTTTATGCGGGAGATGGCGACGAACCCGCGCACGTACATGTAGAAGGGGCTGGCGGCACCGCAAAGTTCTGGCTGAACCCGGTCTTTCTCGCGCGAAGCGCGGGTTTCCGAAGTCGAGACATCAACGAAATACAGCGCATCGTGGAAGAGAATCGGCAAGCCCTAGTGGATACCTGGAATGCCTTCTTCAACTTCAACTAAAAACACCCCCGCGCGGATAACATCCCTGAGCGTGACGGATTCCGACTTAAGCGTTCAGCTAGAAGACGGGCGAACCCTTACTGCTCCTCTGGCCTGGTATCCGCGGCTTGTTCATGCGCACGCCGAAGAGCGCGCCAATTATCGCTTCATTGGAGCTGGTGAAGGCATTCATTGGCCTGACCTCGATGAGGACATTAGCATTGAGAATCTCCTTCGCGGGCAGCCCTCGGGCGAAAGCGCGTCCTCCCTAGAACGCTGGTTAGGAGCTCGGATCGAGGGTTCGCCCCGAATGTGACAATGGCTTAAGAGGGAAATGGGAGGCCCTGGATGTCATCTTCGACATGGACCGAAGCCACCACTACAACCCCGAAACCGAATCAGAACTGTACTCACTGCGA
>JBKJZI010000329.1:0-10749 GCA_046715155.1 Chthonomonadales bacterium
TTTCGGGGGTGTAATCGGGGGGGGGAATTTTCATATCCGCTTTAATTTCTGGGCGAAAAAAAAAAACGGCCGTGTGATCCGCTAACGTATCACACGGCCGTTTACCGATGTAAAGTCGCTTACTCCACCACAAAAGGCAGTAGGCCCATGTGGCGGGCGCGCTTGATTGCCGTAGACAACGGGCGTTGATGGCGGGCGCAGGTTCCGCTGGAACGGCGCGGGACCATCTTGCCGCGCTCCGTGATGAAGCGGCGTATTTTGGGAACCTGCTTGTAATCGATGTACGTGGACTTGTCCACGCAAAAGGCGCAAACTTTACGCCTCGGGCGGCGAAACTTGTTCGGCCCGCCGGGGCGTCTTGGTCTTGGTGGTGGCGGCATTTGTTTCCTCGGGTACTGTCTATTCGTCGGCGAACGGATCGCTGTCGTCGGGGTTGTCTATTGGAGCTGGAGCCCCCCCACCGACGCTCGCCCCGGCAAATTCACGTTCCTCGCCGGTGTGGACTACAGCGGATCCCTCGGTGTCGCGCGGGCGATCCAGGGCCTGAACGTTTTCAGCGACAACTTCCGTGAAGTAGCGTTTTGATCCATCCTGTGCGACCCATGATCGAATCTGCAGGCGCCCATCTACCGAGACCATACGCCCCTTCGTTACATACTGCGTAACGAACTCGGCGGAACGCCGAAACGCCACAACTGGAATGAAGTCCGTTTCCTTCTCACCGGTCTCCTGGTTCTTACTGAACCGGTCGACGGCGACGGTAAACTTCGTTACTGCGATTCCGTTGGGCGTGTAGGACGATTCCGGGTCTCGCGTCAGACGTCCGATCAATACGATGCGGTTCAACATGGTTTTCTCCTTCCCTGATGCCCCTGGTGAGGGACAACGGTCCTCATGGCTTACTCGATGAAAATCATACGGCTACCGGCTCGGGCGCCGGTTCCTCGGTAGCTTCCTCTTCAGTGACCGGCTCCTCGGCCGCCTCCGCCTCGACAACTTCCTCTGACTCCGCAGCTAAGTCCGGCTCAGCTTCGGCTTCGGCTGTGGGTTCTTCTTCCGGAGCTTCCTCGGCGGGGGCGGCTTGCGCCGCGGGCTCGGGCGCCGGTTCGACGACTTGCTGGGTCAAGAGCGGAACCAGCTCATTCTGAAGAACGATGATGTGCCGGAAGACTTCGTCGCTGATCCGGTAGATCCGGTCCAGTTCCTTCGGAACGTCGGCGTTCGACTCGAACTGGATGATCAGGTACATCCCCTCGCGGCGGCGGGCGATGTCGTAGGCCAGCTTGCGTCGGCCCTGTTCCCACTTACCGGCGTAGGAGATGGTTCCGCCGCCATCCGTAATTATCTTGGAATAGCGGTCGACGATTCGCTGGATCTGATCTTCGTCCAGATCCACGTCTACGATAAACATCGCCTCGTAGCGGCGCATATTGGTTTCCTCCCTTCGGTCTATGGCCCCGGACCTACCCGGAGCAGGGAAACGAAATGTCAATTGGTCAATTAGTCAAATGGTGAATTGACACACCCAGTAACTAATTGAATAATTGACCTCTGCGGTGAAACTACTCACCTTTTGTACGCTGCATTATACCATTCGGTAAGAAGTCAATGCAAGCGGATTTGACAGATGCAAGGTCCCTCGAATATACTTTCACGGCCCGCCCAGAATGGACGCGCTCGATACTAGAGGAATTACTCGATGCGAATTCGTCAGAAAGAGATCCGTCAATCCCGCAAGCGTGAAGAGACCGCTTTGAAAGTAAAGATCAAGGAAGCGCGCGAGGTAAAGAAAGCGGTGGCGCCTGCCCGCGCTCGTACTCGCAGGGCGAATCCGCCGGCGTCGTAGGGCTGGGTGAGCGTGTGGGTGTGTGGGTGTAACGACCGGGATTATCCAACTAACCCAGTCTTATCGGGCACCCGCCTTCTGCAACAGGCGAACGACCTCCCGATGCCCCGCTGACCTACCGGCGCGCGCGAGTTTGAGCGCCGTTTCCCCGGATTCCGTCCGTATTCGTGCACTGGCTTTCTTTGCGAGCAGCATCCGCACGATGTCCGGTCGCCCAGCCGCTGACGCAGCCATCAGCGGTGTACGGATTCTCTTCTTACTGCCGTTTGGGTCAGCGCCCCCGCCAAGAAGCAGCTTGACCAGGGCGGAATCGCCACGTTCGGCCGCGACCAGTAGCGCGGTATTGCCGGCTTGATCGGGCAGGCTTGGTTTAGTGCCTTTCGCCAGCAGGATGGTGCAAAGCTCCACATCGCCCGTCACCGAAGCCGTAATAAGTGGAGTTACGCCTGAGCCGTTTCCAAGGTTTACGTTTGCGCCCTTCTCAATCAGAATTTGCGCAGTGTCACGGTCCTTTTTCACTCCTATGGCAAGATGAAGCGCGGAATCCCGGGTTGCGTTCTCCGCAGTTGGGTTTGCACCTTTGTCCAGTAAGGCGCGCAGTAAGTCCCGGTCCCCGCCTAACACCGCCAATACAACGGGCGAATTGCCGTCCCTATCTCGTGCATTCAGATCAGCGACTCGCTCGATGAGATGACGCGCGCACTCTGCTTTTCCCTTGTCGATCGCCCAAAGCAGAGCGGTCCGATTCCGCTTGTCGAGCGCATCCGGCAGCGCTCCGCGTGCCAGCAGCACCTTCACGATCTCGGTGTGGCCCTCTATGGCGGCGCGCATCAGGGCTGTCATGCCGTTCTCGTCCCTGGCGTTGACATGGGCTCCGCGGCTTAGCCAATGGGAGGCCGCGGCCAGGTCGCCCTTTTGCGCGGATTCCAGTAGGGCCGCGTTGAAGCGCGCTTCCTGCTCGACCGTCTGGCCTCTGCAAACGTCCGACGCGCATAGGAGAACAGCGAGTATCAGCGCGAATCTCATATCCAGCCTTCGTGTGTGGGTGTGTGGCTGTATGGGTGATCAACTTTACACCCACACCCACACACCCACACACCCACACAGAATCTACATCATGGCACGGACGCTGAAAAACAAGGTGGTCGTAATTACCGGGGCATCCGCCGGTATTGGGAAGGAATGCGCTTACGCTTTTCACCGCGCGGGCGCGTTCGTGGTGATTGCGGCCCGCCGCTTGGAGCGGCTGCGAGAGATCCAGGCCGACATAGAATCCGACGGCGGCAAGTGCCTGAGCGTTTCTACTGATGTTGCTGATTCCACGCAGGTTCAGCGGCTTCTGGATGCCACCCTGGAGCATTTCGGGCGGGTTGACGTCTGGATCAACAACGCAGGATTCGGCCAGGTGGGCCGATTCGAGGAGATGACCGAGGGCGAGATGGAGCGCCTCTGGCGGGTCAACTTTATGGGAGCATATCAGGGCTGTCAGGCGGCCCTCCAACAGATGAGACGGCAGGAATCCGGGCACATAATGAACGTTTCTTCGATGGTCGCGCGATTCCCTCTGCCGCTGAACGTGGGTTACACGGCTACGAAGTACGCCCTCAACGGCCTTTCCGAAGCGCTTGAACTCGAGCTTGAAGGCAGCGGAATCCGCATGACGGCCGTCATGCCGGGGGTCACGGAATCCGAGTTCACCGAATCAATGGTGACGAAATTACCGGCCGCCAGTGGCGCTCGAAGCGTTCCGACCGCGACCGCTCGCCAGGTAGCCGAACGGATGGTTGCCTGCGCGCTCCGGCCCCGGACGACGCTGATGTTCATACCAGTCGCGCCACTGCTTCTTGCCCTGGCCGACTTTTTCCCCGGAATCTGGCGGGCCGTCGCCCGACGCTATGTGCGCCACCGGTTGTCGGGGGAGGCGTCCAATAGGGAGTAACCCAAGTTGCTAACCTGATTCCAGGCGGTTAAAACCGCGGCAACAAGTACACGAAGTCTGCCTTCGCAGACTCAACATCCAGTCGATTGAGATCGACTTTGTGTATTTGTTGACGCGATTTCAATCGCCCGGGCCTATCAGGGGTGCATCTGGCGGAGCAGGGCTAAAGGAGCTACGGGCGGATTCCGCCGATGCTTCACCAAGTCGGTGTGTGATATATTGAATCGGCCGAATTGAAACGACGCGACCCGTCCGGAAACGACCGAAGGATTCGATCTTATGGCAGCTGTGATGGATGTGCACGATGTAAATGAAGCGGAGGAGACGCGGGCGGGGAACTACTTTGTGTCCAATTACCCCCCCTACTCATTCTGGAAAACGGAGAACGTAGGTGATGCCTACGCCGCTCTCGATCGGCCCGCGCCGCATACCCCTCTCGGACTCTATCTCCACATCCCGTTCTGCCGGAAGCGGTGCCACTTCTGTTACTTCCGCGTCTATACCGATAAGAATGCTTCGGAGATCTTGCGCTACCTGGAGGCTGCCCTCGATGAGTTGCGGCTTTATGCGGCCAGACCGTTTATTGCCAGCCGAAAGCCAAAGTTCGTCTATTTTGGAGGCGGCACTCCATCCTACCTTTCCACGCAGCAATTGACGTATCTGACCGATTCCATGAAGGAAATCCTGAACTGGGATGAGGCGGAGGAGATTACGTTCGAGTGCGAACCGGGGACCCTTACGGAACACAAGATCAACGTCATCAAAGAGATCGGCGTTACGCGGCTGAGCCTGGGCGTGGAGCATTTCGACGAGCGGATTCTGCGGCTGAACGGGCGGGCCCATGGCGCAAAGGAGATCGACCGGGCATACGGATTCATCAAGAGCGCCGGATTCCCGCAGATCAATATCGACCTGATCGCCGGCATGATGGGAGACACGGATGAGCTGTGGTCGCACGCAATCGACAGAACCATAGAGCTGTCGCCGGATTCGGTCACCGTTTACCAGATGGAGATTCCATACAACACCACCATCTACTCCGAGATGAAAGAGCAGGGGCACGAGGTCGCGCCGGTCGCAACCTGGAACAAGAAGCGCGAGTGGGTGGCGGCTGCGTTTGGACGGCTGGAATCCGCCGGCTATACCGTTACCAGCGCCTACACCGCCGTCAAGAATCCGGATCGTACGAAGTTCGTTTACCGTGACGAGCTCTGGACCGGGGCGGACCTGATTGGGCTCGGCGTAGCCTCCTTCTCCCACGTTGGCGGAACGCATTTCCAGAACGAGCACAACTTTGAGCCGTATGTGTCGCGGCTGAATAAAGGGGAGTTGCCTATCCATCGCGCCCTTACTCCGTCGGTTGAAGAGCGAATGATACGAGAGCTGATTCTGCAGTCCAAGCTCGGCCACGTCAACGAAGGGTATTTCGAGCGGAAGTTCGGTGTCGGAATCCGGCAGCGGTTCGGGGAGGCGCTTAGCCTGTTCCGTAAGTGGGGATATCTGGAGGAATCGGGCGACGAGCTGCGGCTGAATCGTGAGGGGCTGCTTCGCGCGGACCGCCTGGTCCACGAGTACTTCCTACCACAGCACCGCGACGCCAGGTACGCGTGATGTCCGCCCCATTCAACCTGCTCTATCCGCTCGATACGTTTTACGCATTCACCGGCCGGGCGCTGCCGCTCGCAACAAGGCTGGAAGCTGAAGAGGTTCCGGAGCCGTATCACAGCCTACTAGTCCCCGAGCATGACATGACCCCAACGCTCGAAGCCTTTCACGGTGACCGGATTCATCTCCGCGTTCTGGAGCGCCGCCTCAAAGGAGCCAAGCTCTCGCGCCTGGTGGACCTGGTCCTGAATGAGGGAGAAAGGCCGGTAGAGTTCGGCGCCATCGTCATCCATTTGGACCATTTCCCGGATTCAGGGCGCCAGGCCCTGCTCGAAGGCTATCAGCCCCTCGGGACTATTCTCGCCGACTATGCAATCCCGCACCGGAGCTGCCCGCAAGCCTATCTCAAGGTTATCCCCGACCGATTCATTAGTGAAGCATTGGTCCTCAGCGGGTTCCCGGACCTCTATGGGAGGCGCAACCTACTCCTAGCGGAACAAGGCGATGTGATTGCCGACATCATCGAGATATTGCCGCCCACAGAGGAAGGGTAGCGGTGGCGTCCGAGTTCCGTTGCCTTCACCGCGTTCAGTTCGCGGATACCGACATGGCCGGGATCATGCACTTTGCCAACTTCTTCCGGTACATGGAGGAGACCGAACACGCGTTCTTCCGCTCGCTCGGCCTCTCCGTCCACATGGAAGAATCCGGGTCGCTCATCTCCTGGCCCCGGGTACACGCGGAATGTGACTACAGAGCCCCGCTCCGTTTCGAAGAAGAGTTCGAAGTCCGCCTGGTCGTTCGTGAGAAGCGTGACAAAGCGCTGATGTTCGATTTCTACTTCCATAATCCGGGTTCCGAGATGGAGTATGCCCGTGGTTCCGTTACGGCGGTGTGTGTAGCCATCGACCGCGCGGCCGGGACCATGAAGGCCGTGAGTATTCCGCCGTCTATCTCCCAGCGAATCGAAGCGGATTCCGGGTCCGGCGAAGCGCCGGCGTGATGAGCGCCCCGTCGTCCAGTCGGAGCGCAATTGAGGCAGCCCAGCTCTCTTCGCTCAATTCCCTTCTCCGCACCCTTTCCGAATCAAATCCGTTCTATGCCTCCCGGATTCAGGCCGCCGGTTTCGAGAATGGAATGGCTTCACTCGCGGAGTTCCGAACCCGGATGCCGCTTACTACGAAGCAAGAGCTCGTCCAGGATCGGGAGCGGAATCCGCCCTATGGTACGAACCTGACCTTTTCAGTCGAAGAGTACACCCGGTTCAGCCAGACCAGTGGAACGACCGGAGTCCCCATGCGCTGGATTGATACGCCGGAAAGCTGGGAATGGATGGTGCGGAACTGGGTGGAAGTATCGCGCGCGGCAGGTGTTGGGCCTTC
Organism: Chthonomonadales bacterium; assembly: GCA_046715155.1. GTDB lineage: Bacteria > Armatimonadota > Chthonomonadetes > Chthonomonadales > CAJBBX01 > JBKJZI01. The sequence continues at coordinate 6,773 of JBKJZI010000329.1, forward strand.
CGACCGCATTTTCTTTGCTTTCTCCTTTGGTCCGTTCATCGGATTCTGGCTGGCGTTCGAGGCCGGCGCGATGATCGGCGCGCTCTGCATTCCAGGCGGCGGCATGAGCAGCGTGGCCCGGTTACAAACGATCCTGGATAATCAAGCCACTGTTGTTTGCTGCACGCCCACGTATGCCTTGCGCCTCGCCGAAGTCGCTTGGGAAGAGGGGATTGACCTGTCCAATAGCCAGGTGAAGCGCCTGATCGTAGCCGGCGAACCCGGCGCATCCATTCCGGCCACGCGCAGCCGCATTGAAAACGGCTGGCCCGGCGCATCGGTCTTCGACCATCACGGGATGACGGAAGTCGGACCGGTGTCCTATGAGTGCCCGGATCGCCCTGGCGTCCTGCACATTCTGGAGCCCGCGTTCCTGGCCGAGGTCATCGATCTCGAATCCGGGGAACCTGTCGCGCCGGGGAGCGCAGGCGAGCTGGTCCTGACCAGCCTGGGCCGTACCGCGTCGCCTGTTCTGCGCTACCGGACCGGAGACTACGTCCGACCGGCAGAGGAGGAACGATGCGTTTGCGGGCGTTTCGATATGGCTCTAGAAGGCGGCATCATCGGACGCACGGACGATATGGTTGTGATACGCGGAGTTAATCTACATCCCACCGCAGTCGAGGATGTCATCCGCCGGTTTCCGATGGTGGCGGAGTACCGCGCGGAGATCTGTTCCAACGGGCCGATGCCGGAGATTCGAATCGATCTCGAACCTTCGCCGGAGTGCCCGAATCCCGCAGTTCTAGCTGAAGAAGTACAGTCCGCGCTCCGTGATGCATTCAGCCTCCGGATTCCGGTCGTGGTTGTCGACTCGGCAAGCCTGCCGCGGTTCGAGCTCAAAGCTCGTCGATGGATTCGCTCCGACGTGACGGAATCCTGACCGTGGGCGGGACTTTCCAGCTAACCATACACCTCTTCCTGCAGCTTTCCGTCATCCTGCTGTCCTGCCGGCTTATGGGAAAGGTGCTTCGTCTTCTCGGTCAGCCGCAGGTCGTGGGGGAGATGGTTGCCGGCGTACTCCTCGGCCCGTCACTCCTCGGCCTGATCTCTCCGCAAGCACAGCAGTGGTTGTTTCCGGCAGTCTCGCAGAACGGGTCGACGCATCCTTCCATGGCGATTCTGTATGCATTGAGCCAGGTCGGCCTAGTCCTCTTCATGTTCCTTATCGGGCTAGAGCTGAACGTCAGGCTGCTGAATCAGCATTCGCGCGAGGCTTTGGCGATTTCAATATCCGGCGTGCTCGTCCCGGCTGCCCTCGGAGGCGCCTTCGGGTTCTTCGCCGGGGACAATTCGAGGCTGTTCGCCAACGCAATCCAGCCCTGGCAGGCCGCCATCTTTATGGCGTCCGCTATGTCCATCACGGCATTCCCGGTCCTGGCTCGAATTCTATTTGACGCCGGACACACGCAAACGAGGATTGGGACGCTTGCCATAAGCGCGGCAGCGGTGAACGACGCGATGGCGTGGATTCTCCTCGCGTGCGTTGTCGCCGCCGTCAAGGGCTCCGCCACGGTGGCCTTGCTCGCAGCCGGCGGCGGGCTGGCCTATGCGGTGGTAATGGTATTCATCGGCCGGCCGCTCTTTCGCGGATTCGAGGGCGCTACCGAACGCGAACACGGCGTTCGGTCTGAAACGCTCGCGCTCGTGCTGGCGATATTGATGGCCTGCGCCTGGTTCACCGATTTGATCGGAATCTACGCCGTATTCGGGGCGTTCATTTACGGGCTGGTAATGCCTCGCGGGCGTTTTGCGGACGGGATACGGCGCAATGTGGAGCCACTGACAGTGTCGCTTTTGGTTCCCGTCTTCTTCGTCTACTCCGGTCTGAACACCCGGCTGAACCTATTAGTCGATTCCACGCTCCTCGGAATCGCCGTGATGACTATCATTGTGGCGTTCGTTTGCAAAGGCGGCGGGTGTCTTCTTGCAGCGAGGTCGGTTGGCGCCACCTGGCGCGATTCCGCCGCTATCGGGGTGCTCATGAACGCCCGCGGCCTGATGGAGCTCATACTCGCAAACATCGCTCTCGAACGTGGACTGATCACGCCAGCGATGTTTACGATCCTGGTCCTGATGGCTATCGTGACAACCCTCGCCGCGACCCCACTCTATCATCTCCTCTACCGCCGCGGCGAGGAACCCGCCCGCGACTCCGCGGAGCCGGACATCGCCCCGATCGCAGGGGAGGAGCACCTCCCCCAACCCCCTCCTTCGTAAGGAGGGGGCTTACCGTCTGCGTCCAGAGATTTACCTCGGGAGGTGATAGGTTAGGGCGCTTCGCCGACGGTGATGGCGCCTCGGGCGGCGGATTCGCCGCGGAGGACCTGTATCTCTACGCGCTGGCCGATCTTGAGGGTGCGCTCGACTCGCTTGCAGTCTTCCTCGCTGCGGACCTTTTGCCCATTAACGGCGGTGATCACATCGCCCGGCTCGACACCGCTTTCTGCGGCAGGGCCGCCTCTGATGAGGGCTCGGACTACCGCACCCTCAGAATCCGCCACGCCGTACCTCTGGACAATGTACGGGCTGTTGTTCATGACCACCAAGCCAAGCCAGGGTCGCTTGATCTTGCCGAAGCGCTTCAGCTCGTCGGCGACCTGGAGGGCCGTATCTACCGGAATCGCGAAGCCGATGCCCTGCGCGCGTCCGTCTACCAACGTATTGATTCCGATTACCTGGCCCTGCAGGTTGATGAGCGGCCCGCCGGAATTGCCGGGGTTGATGAGCGCGGCGTGCTGAATCAGGTCCGGGTAGACGCGGCCGTCCGGGCTTTCGAGCGGCCGGCCCAGCGCGCTGATGACGCCGGTCGTGACCGTGAATTTGAGGCCGAACGGGTTGCCGATGGCGATGCACATCTGCCCGGGTACCAATCCGCGCACTGTTCCAACCTGGGCGAAGGGCAGGTTGTCTCCATTGATCTTTACCAGCGCTACGTCGGTTATCCGATCCCCGCCGACGACGGTGGCATTCAGCTTGCGCCCATCGGTCAGAGTGACCAGAATCTGTTTGCCCGGATCGCTGCGCCCAACGACATGTTCGTTGGTCAAGACGAATCCGTCCTTGCTGATGATCACGCCCGACCCGGCGTTTTTGCGCTCCTGGTATCGGGGGCCGCCCTCGAGGAACTCATCGAAGAATCCGCGGACTCGAATTTGCTCTTTGGTGTCGATGTTGACGACCGCCTTGTACGCGTTCTGGGCGGCCTTCGCGTAGATTTCGGCGGGCGAGAGGCTGCTTGGCGGTTCGGCGGGTTGGATTCCGAGCCCGATTTGCTGCGGCTGCGCATTGCCGGCCGGAGGCTCCCACTTAAGAGTCAGGTTTGGAATTATCAGGCCGCCCAGTATGAAAGCGGCTGCCACGACGATCAGGGTGCGCTTGGTTGAACGAGTCATATCTTCTACTCCCAGTCTAAGCGGAATCAGCTTGCCTTTACGCAATACGCCGTACGCACTATAATTACCACGATGGCTACGGTTTATCTCGGTCTGGGCTCGAACCTCGGCGACCGTGCGGCGAACTTGCTTCTGGCTGTCGAGAAGCTGGATTCCGGCTCCGTTCGAATCCTGCGTATGTCTTCCTTATACGAGACGAACCCCGTTGGCGTAACAGAACAGCCGGTTCCTGATTACCTGAATTGCGTCGCGGAAGCTGAAACCAACCTGACGCCATTGCGACTTCTACAATACGTAAAGGATATTGAGCGCGACCTCGGGCGGGTGGAGACCTTTCACTGGGGGCCGCGCGTCATTGATATTGACATACTGCTCTACGATGCCGTTACGCTGGATTCCGAGGGACTGACTATTCCGCATTCACGAATGTATGAACGAAAGTTCGTACTGATTCCATTATTGGAATTGAATCCGCAAATGACAATGCCTGACGGCCGTAACCTTGCAGATCTATTGAATTCACCGGAAGTGGCAGATCAAGCC
>JBKJZI010000330.1:0-10882 GCA_046715155.1 Chthonomonadales bacterium
ATCGGGGCCGTTGGATTTGCGACGAGAATCGTTACGGGTCGGAATCGGTTGGCGCCGAGTGGACTGCCGGAACGATGGTGGCGCTGGGCGCGGGAATCACTGGCGCTATTTGTCTAGTGTGCGCGCGTTGAGCGCGGGGCGATCGGCGAGAGGCAAGTCTTTGGCGGACCGGCTCTTTGGGAGGAACGGGTTTGTAGTGATCGCGAGAGACCAGCTCGCGGCGGACGAGTTTACCGTCCTGCTTCACGGTTCTCCAGACGGTAGCGCGGAGTCCGGCGCGGGAGGAAGTCACATGCACGCTCTTGCCTGCATCCTTGCGGCCGAAGATGCGGATTAGGACCTGGCCGCGACTCCCGTCCGCCATGAGCGCAATGGGGCCATCGGTGCTGTTTTGGAACTGCAAGTCGATCGAGCCCCAGGCGACCGTGGCATCACGCCCGGCGGCCAGATAGCGAACCGGGAAAGTGTGGTGCGAGCGCTTGAGGACCTTCAGGTCCGCTAGCAGTACGGCGTTGTAAAGCGTGCTGGAAGTCTGGCAGACACCGCCCGCCATGCCGGGTTGGAGACGGCCGTCGCTAATAACCGGCGCGACACGATATCCATCCTCACGCTCCCTGCGGCCGATCACCTTGTTATAGGAAAAGACATCGCCGGGCTTGAGCACCACGCCGTTCATCTTGCTGCATGCCAGACGAATGTTGGAGGCGCGGTTGCCGCCGCTGGAGTGCGACGTGCGGAATCGGGCAATCTCCTCGTCAATGCCTTCGAGATCGGCAAGCGTGACACTCGGCTCGGCTACCATCAGGGACAGGACCACGGCTTCATCGCCTGAGTCCGGAATCCGCTCCGTAACCGAGGCGGTCGACGCGTTAAGGTCCAGTTCGATGCCGGGCTTCTCTTCGACCTTCTTGAAATCTTCCTCAAGCGCGACCAGGCGGGCATTCTGCGGGTCTCGATAGACTCGCTTGGCCACGTTGGCCTTCAGGTACTTTTGGATCTTCTTGGCGTCGATCGTCCAGACCGGCTCTAGCTTGACCGGCTTGGGGGCTGTGACCCAGCTCGCCAGTCGTTGCAGGGGGTTTTCGCCCTCTAGCTCCGAGGCTCTAGTCAAAGTGGCGTCGACGTCGATATCCGCGCCCAGGTCCGCGCGCTTGACGGTCCATTTGCGGCGGCTTTTTGCTGCCGGCGGGAGCTTGAGGGTCACTTTCTGGCCGAGGCGGGACTTGCGCCATTTCTCCAGCTCCGCACGCGCTGCGGATTCCGACTTGCCGCCCCAGTCCATACCGGCGACCTGCACGCCTTGCGGAATCGTCCCTTCCTGGTGGCGCGGTATGAATGCAAGGGTCCCGATTCCGGCGACGGCGGGCACGACTACTGCAAACGATATCTTAGAAGCCTTATTCAGCGACACGTTTTACCTATTCCAGAGAGGGGTAACCACCCCAGAGTCCAGGGGTTCAGCCACCCCCAGCTAATGACCGTACTGATAACGACTTAACTGTACGGTAAACGGATTCCGCCGGCACTCCCGTCATTCTGAGACGGTCTTATCGTCGAAGAATCCGTTTTTACCTTCGGGCGCACAACATACCGAAAACCAGATCCTTCGCATAAAGCCGCTCAGGATGACGGGTGTTGCCAGCGCTCTCCGTTGAACTGATTGCACGTAACAACCGGCGCTAGTGACCGTCGCCCCTTCGGGGTTTTATGGATCGCTCTTCCACGGGAGGGAGGAGCTGCTCCAATTTCTCGATGTGCTGATCGAGGAAGTCGACCCGCTGCTTTAGCTCGCGGATGACCTCGTCTTCGGGGTCTACCTTATTTAAGACGTTGTCCATTACCGGCACGTCGTCATCGATCCGTTCATTCTCTCGGATGACGATGCGGCCGGGGACGCCGACGACCGTGCAGTGGGGCGGGATGTCCTTATTCACCACGGCGTTGGCCCCGATTCGACAGTGATCACCGACCGTGATGGCGCCGACGATTTTGGCCCCCATTCCTATCAGGACGCTGTTCCCTATTGTCGGGTGCCGTTTGACTTTCTGGAGGGTGGTTCCGCCCAAAGTTACCTGGTGGTACATGAGGACGTCGTCACCGACCTCAGCCGTCTCCCCAATGACGATTCCACTGCCATGGTCGATGAAGAACCGCCGGCCGATTCTCGCCCCCGGATGGATCTCGACTCCAGTGAAGAACCGCGAGACGTGGGAGAGAAGCCGGGCAAAGAACTTCCAGAATCCGCGCGGAGGGAGCCGGGTTATCCAGATTCGATGGCAGACGCGGTGGAATACGATGGCGTGGAGGCCGGGATAGGTCAGGACGTCCCAGACGCTCCGGGCGGCCGGATCCCGGCGAAAAACGGTCTCGATATCCTCACGCAGCCGCGCGAACAATGGTCACTCCCGGTAATCCTGTCGGTGGTAGCCAGCCGAATCTGCACCCCATGCCGCGCTGCATGCATCGGGAAGTGTAACATAGTGTCTGCGTAAATGCAAGATGCGGGTGTAGCTGTGTAGCTGTTGGGTGTGGGGTGCAGGGTGTAGGGATAGATAGGTTCCGGATTCTGAACCAAGGGGGACACGGGAGACACGGGGACGTCGGAAGATTGAACACAAAGAATCGTAAATGGAAGGATCTGTCACAATCGCCCTTGTGGCGCTTGCCTTTGACCCTTGGATCGGCGCCGGGTCAGCCGTTCGCCACTCGGTCCAACTGGAACGTTTCGGCGAGCTACTGGCTGATTCCGTCCTGCTTGCCACCGTCGCACCATGACCAGCAGCGGAGGGCGATGAGCGACCAGCCGTCGGAAGCTGATTCGCCGGTCTCCCATCCGCCTGCCATTTTTCCGCAAGCGCCTTGTATTTCGACGTCGCGCTATGGTCTCAACACAATGAAATGGCGCCCGGAATCGCTGCGTCCAGCTCGCCCGTCCGGTGAAACCGTGTTTCAGGTTCCGCCTTAAGCGCTACTCTGTTCGAAGTCTACTTGAGCCACTTTGCGAGCCAGGACCAGGCTTCGGTCTGCATTTCGGCGTTAAACTCGTGGTGCGTGTCATAGAGGCTGGTGCGCACCCTCTCCGGGATTCCGGCTTTGCGGTAGCAGGCGTTCAGCTTTTCAAAGCTCCGGCGGACTCCCTCCGCCTCGAAAAGGCCGTCCCGGCTGCCGTTTATCACCAGCAGACCTGCCGGCATGGCGAGGGACGCTACGTCGGGATAATCCATGTGGCGGTAAAGGCCCGGGACGAGCATCGTAAAGCCGATCGTGTGGATCACGCGGTTTCGGAGCTGGGTCGGGAAAGAGGTCATCCAGCCGACGGCGACGGCGGCTTTGATACGGTCGTCGAGCGCGGTGAGGTGTATGGTGCGGAATCCGCCCACGGAGAGGCCGACGCAGCCGATTCGATTCCGGTCCACTTCCGGACGGCTGATGAGGTAGTCGACGGTGCGGATGTCGTCCCAGAACATGACTCCGGCCCAGGTGATTCCGGTGCTGTAGATATTGCGGGCGATAAACTGCTCATTGCTGCTCGATCGAGAGTTGAATGCGGCGATGCGCTCCGGAGTGATCGTTCGGGGGCGGTCGCGCCAATCCGGCGCGTCTTCGTCCAGGACCAGTCGGCGCTCTCCCCAATAGAACATGTCGATCACGATAACGACGTAACCCTGGCGGACGAGCTCGACGGCGGTGCTTTTTCCGGCGTATGCCGATTTCTTGAAGTTGGTAAGGACCGGATGCTCGTCCGGGAGGTCCAGCAGTTTCTCTTTGCCGTAGAAGTAGAAGCCGCCGTGGTCGTGAAGGTTAATGATGGCCGGCGCGGGGAACTTCGCGTTCTTGGGTATGAGCACGTAGGCGGGGACGCGGATATCAGGCGTCGTATTGAAGACGATGCGCTCCTGGATGTAGTCGCCGCGGTCAATTCGTTCCAAGACCTCGGCCCGCGGGTCGACCTTTGGGGGCGCGTATTGGAGGAGCTCCAACAGTTTGCTTCGCGCCTTGCGGTTCCACGACCGATAGTCGCGGTGTTTGTCATTGAGGTACGAGAGCGGGAATTCGCCCTTGACCACCTGGGATTGGATGAAAGGGGAGAGAGAGCCCAGGTGATTTCCGGTTCCCTGCACGGGCTGTTGAGCAGAGGGCTCCGGTAAGGCCGATATGGGGGCGGCAGTAGTCACAACGCCGGCGGCGATTTGTTGAAGGAAATCTCTGCGGGTATTCATGGTAGGGGTTCGGGTGTTCAGGCGCTCAGGCTTACAGGCCGGCGAGCATGGCGACGGATTCTTCGACGGATTCGGCAAAGGTACTTACTGCCTGGTCAACTTGCGCTTCGGTGATAACGGCGGGCGGTTCGAAGCGTATGACGTTCGGGTTGTTGAGCGTGTAGGCCGCGATAACGCCTCGTCGCGCCATGCCGTTTATCGTGAGCTCGGCGACGTCTTTCACCCCGAATTCGACGCCTATCATCAGACCCATTCCGCGCGCCTCGACCACTGAATTCGGGAAGCGTTCCTGAACTTCGCGCAAGCCTGAAAGGAGCTGATCACCACGGATTCGGGACTTCTCTATGAGGCCCTCCTCCTCGATTACCTGAATGGTAGCGAGTCCGGCAGCGCAAGCCAGCGGATTACCCCCGAAGGTGCTGGTGTGTACGAGCGGATTCTCCCCGAATGCCTTTTGCCAGATATCCGCCGTCGCGATGGTTACACCGATAGGCATGACCCCGCCGCCGAGCGCTTTCGCCAGGGTCATGATGTCAGGTGTCACTCCCCAATGCTCGCAGCCGAACATACGGCCGGTCCGCCCAAACCCTGTTTGCACTTCGTCGAGGATGAGCAGGATTCCGCGCTCGGTGCATATGCGACGTACGTCGGGGAGATAGGTATTGGAAGGGCACCGGATTCCGCCTTCTCCCTGAATTGGCTCAACGATGACGGCCGCGGTATCGTCGCCGATCGCCGCCTCGAGCGCCTGCGTGTCATTGAATGGGACGTGGACGAATCCGGGGACGAGCGGGTCGAACGGCTTACGGAAGACGTCGCGACCAGTGGCAGAGAGCGAGCCCATACTCTTGCCGTGGTAGCCGCCGACCGTCGAGATGAAGCGAGTCTTGCCGGTGGCGACACGGGCGATCTTAAGGGCGGCTTCAACGGCTTCCGTACCGCTATTGGAGAAGAAGGAATACTGCAGGTTGCCGGGAGTCATGGCGGCCAGCTTCTCGGCCAGGTCTGCCTGCGGCTGGGAGAAGAACGTGCGCGAGGACATGGGCATACGGTCGAGCTGGCGCTTGACAGCAGCGACGACTTTAGGATGACGATGCCCGACGATGAAGACTCCGTAAGACGCCAGGCAGTCGAGGTACTCCACGCCGGACGCCGTACGCAGGATGCAGCCTTCCGCGGTTTCCTCCACGTCGCCGAATCCGCCGAACTTCATCAGGCTGGCGAGTCCCGGATTAACATACTCCTGGTACTTGCCGATGACGGATTCGATGTATTCTTCGACACTGCTTTCGATCGTCGCTAGAGCTCCCGTCATTTCGATCTCCTCGGTGTAGCTTAATTCTACCCTTCACCGGCAACCACGGTCGGCTCCGGCAGGACTCGGTCGATCTCGTCCAGTCGATAGCCAAACCCGGGACCGCGGATGGAGGAGAGATCGACGCTGCCGTTTCGCCGCGCGTAGAGGCCGGGGTGAACGGCGGCTTCGGGACGCGATGCCTCCGGGTAAAACTGCATGGCGTTCGTCTCCACACCCATGATCGTGCCGGCGTGCGCCGCGAGCAGGACGTGCGGAATCTGGGCGAGCATCGGGTTGGTGAGGTCTTGCACCATGAGGGCCATACCGTGGGCGCGGGCCCAGCAGAGGGAGAGGATCGCGCCGGTCTGCGTCTTGCAGGTTTTAAGCGCTACGCCGTTCCAGCCTCTGGCGCGGCCGAGCTCTATGTGCTGCCAGTCATGGGCGCTCTCGACCATGAACAGCGGTTTGCGAGCGGCAACCTCGCGGACGTCGATGTCATGCTTCTCAAGATCATAAGGGAAGGGCTGCTCGACATAGAGGATGCGCCGATGGATTTCCGGTTCTTCTCGCAGCAGCCGGTCTAAGCACTCATTCACATAGGCCGGCTCGGTGACCGTGCAGTTGAAGTCCACGCTCAACCATTCGGCGTTGTAATTCGCCGCGATACGCCCGACGCGGACGACGCGTGCGTAGTCCCACTCCGAGGCGCTGCCGCGGAGCTTTATCTTCAGGCATGTGAGGCCGTCCCGCCGGATCCAGTCGACCAGCGTTACGGGATAGCCATCGTCCGGCTCATCCCCGGTGAGATCGGAGTCATCCAGGGCGTCTAGGCCGCCGACAAGGTGCCACGCATTTAGGCTTTCCTGCCGTGGCGTGAGGAATTCGGAAGGGAAACGTCCGTCGAAATCCACGTCGCCGTCGGTCAGAAAAAACGACAGGTCGCGGGTGAGGAACGGCGGCTGATAGGTCCCATAAGCAGGGTCTCCGTTGAGTACGCCATACGCGTCGTGGAGCGCAAGGTCGAAAGGTGAGCAGCAGATTAGGCCTGCGAGCCAGGGAATTGGCTCACCCCCTAACCCCCTCAAGGGGGAATCAGAATTTGCGGTGTCGAGCAATGCCGGGAGTCGATCTGATAGGAAGGCGTGACCGACTTCCAGCGGATGGCCCACGGCGTCGAATGCCGGCCAGGCGTCGGCGAGGTTTTGTGAGAAGGCGACGAGGCGAGTGTGGCGCTCCGCGTAGGAGAGTGCCGACGGCCAGCCCCACTGCACGCTGAGCGGCGTCTCGCCCCAGCCGGTGGCTCGCCGGCCCTCCCGGTCTTCCACCGTGAGCGCCACGCGGGCGCACGTGACGGAGATAAGCGTCTCCGACCCAAACTTGAGCGGCACGCGCGTCTCAACAGGGAGTAAGTAGAGTCGCGCGCCTACGACGCGGATGTCGGTCGCCACACCCATGCCTGACGCCTTAGGCGCTCACTGCGGCCCAGCCGGCGTCCTTCGCTGCTTCGCCTACCTCCCCCGGGAAGAATTCGTCGTCGGGTTTCCAAGATGGGACGCCGATGACGAGGGTGGTGATGTCGCCGTAGGCGCGATGCGCGGTGCCGGGCTCGATGAGGATGGTGACTCCGGGCTCCAGGTCCACCACCTCATCGCCCAGCTCCATTTTGCCGCACCCGTCCAGGATGTAATAGTACTCGGTGCAATCTTTGTGGTAGTGCTTGATGGAATCCGTGATGTGGGTAACGTGGATGTTCGCTACAGGTGTGTCGTCGATCGTGACGATCCGTGTACTTTCACCGCAGAGGCACGGGATCGTAGGCGCTTCGCTCTTCTTGCGATAAATGTAACCTTTTGGCATTGTTTCCTCCTATCCGAAGGCGGTGTTGCCGTTGCTTCCACACTTCCACACTCCCCCACTGTCCTACTGCTTTACTCCCGCCGGACCCGGTCCGGTCTTGGAAGGGAGAGCTAGCAGGCGGACCAATTCGGCCAGCATTTGCTCGCGGTAGACAGAGTTGATGGCGAGAGAGGCCTGGGTCTGGGCGTATCCGAACGGGATTCCGATGTCGTGCCTCTCGCCCACCGCCTCGAAGGCAAGGATGGTCTCGCCGGATTCGCGCAGGCGTTCCTGCGCGCTCGTGAGCTGAAACTCGCCTTTCTCTCGCAGGTCACGGTCGATGGCGTGCTGAAGGCTGTCGAAGATGCTTGGCGTGAAAATGTGCATGCCGAAGAAACAGAGGTATGCGCCCCATAGTAGCCCTTCCACGCGAAGATTCTGCTCGGCGTAGTCTACTGACGGCTTCTCATAAATATGGTCGACCGCATAGATGCGCGGATTCTCCTGGATGCGCTTACCACGGACGGTACCGAAGAGGTGGAGAAGGTCGGAAGGGGTCTGCTGCACCGCGGAAACGGCGTGGCCTTGTTGTTCGAAGACCTTAATGGTCTGGCTGGCGCATCGCTCCGCGCTCCCGGAGGTGTAAACATGGTCGCCGAGCATCAACAGGAACGGCTCATCGCCGACCCAGTCCTTCGCGCACCAAACCGCGTGACCGTATCCCTCGGGTGATGGCTGCTCAACGAAGGCGACCCGGCAAGCTATCTGCTGTAATCGCGCGGATTGCAGCAGCGCCCAATCCTTGCCCTTGAAAAGTTTAATCTCCTCGTCAGGAAGCTGTGCAAAATGGGCCTCGATCTGCGGACGGTTGGTCCGATTGACGATGAGGCAGACTTCCTCGATGCCGGAATCCAGCGCTTCCTCGATGATGATCTGGATGGCGGGCTTGACGATCCCGTCGCGATCCATTATCGGAAGCATCTCCTTCTGGATCGTGATGGTGGAGGGGTACATTCGAGTTCCCCTCCCCGCCGCCGTAATCACCGCCTTCCGCACATTCGCCAAGCGCGTTTCTCCGTATCTCCGTTGGAGCGAATGGTAGCATTCGATGTTCCGCGTTGTCAAACGGGGATCGGGAATGATAAGCTGTTAGGGAGTATGGGTGTGAGGGAGTATTGAATCCCATTGCTCCGGCACTCCACCAATCCAAGACTCCAACACTCTATGATCTACGACCTCATAGTGATCGGCGCTGGGCCGGCCGGCTCCGCGGCGGCGGGAGAAGCGGCTCGGCGCGGACTGAAGGTGCTGCTCCTCGAAAAGTGCCGGCTGCCGCGGCATAAGACGTGCGGCGGCGGGATGCCGATGACGGTGGGTGACGATCTCCGCGATCTTGCGCCGTCGGCATTTGTGGAGTCTCACGTCCGGTACATGCGACACTCGTTTAACTTCGCCGATCCTGTCGGCGGAGAAGTGAATCCGGCCGGGTGCAGTCGGGAAATCGCGCTGTGGATGGTCCAGCGATCGGTATTCGACCTCGAATTGGCGCTGCGGGCGGTGCGGCTGGGAGCTTCTCTTCGAGACGATTCGTCGGTTGATGCGATATCCCAGGAAGAGAGGGTTGTTCGAGTCCGCGTGGTTATGCCCGGCGGATATTCGGAAGTCATAGAAGCGGTACACGTGATCGGAGCGGATGGCGCGAACGGAATCACGGCGCGCGCTGTGGGGCTGCGGCGCGAGCGGAGTCTGGCTATCGGAATGGAGGTAGAGCACCCTCATTCGTGGGGCGAGGGTCACTCGTATTTGCGGCCGGACGTGCTCCACGTGGATTATGGAGCGGTTCGCAATGGATATGCATGGATCTTTCCGAAGGGCGACCATATCAATGTAGGAGCCGGGCTATTCCGGCCGCGTCGAGCTGACGGGCGCGCCGAACAGGGGGTCAAGGATGAGCTCAGGCACGCCATCTGCGGATACCTGGATTCTGTGGCCGTATCTTACGACCCGTTATCTCTCCGGTTCCATGCCCATCCCCTCCCCTTGTGGAACGGGAAAGAGCCCCTGAATTCGCCTAGTGGACGGATTCTGCTTGCCGGAGACGCCGCTGGGATGATCAATCCGCTATTCGGCGACGGAATCTTGCATGCCGTTCGGAGCGGAATCATCGCCGGGGAGTGCGTCGCGCTCGGAAACACCCTGGATTATTCGAATCGCATTCACGCGGAAGTAGCCCCAAACTTCGAAGCGGCCCGCAGGTTAGCAGGACCATTTTATCAGTTCTCTGGGACCTTCTATAAACAGATCGTCTGCCGGCCTTCGGCCACCCGAGCGGCCGCTCGGCTCCTGGCCGGGGACGCTTTGTTTACCAATGCTCGCCGACGAGCTATGGGACTAATCCGCAGATCAATCTCACCAGGGGAGCGTAAGACGGTCAACAGAGACGCTTCTGCGACGTAGCCATATGATCAGTTCTTTGTCCAGCGACCTTCGTTTCTGCACCAAGGGGGGTCCCGCTGCATAAGTATAAATGATAGGGTAAACCGAAGCGAAGCACAGTCCCCCGGTCTACCGCGACGTAAGAAAAGGAAACAGATGAGCGAGGATTCGCAAGGGGAAGCTGCAATCGCCGCGGCCATGAAAGTTGCGTGCACCGGTCAACTAGCGAAGGTCGGGGCGGTCGATGACGAGTGGGAAACAATGTTCCTGCACAAGGGCCCTATGATCGTCCTGGACATCGATTCCGGGCGCAAAAGTTATTCGCGTTGTGAGCTGGACCTCGCTTATCTGGACCTTCCTCCGGTCGCGGGAGTTGAGGTCGAATTCCAGTAGAGTAGTTTTAGCCAATCAACTGAGGGCCTGACTCTGCCGAGGCGAGGCGCCTGCCGCCTATGTCTCGGCAGAAGCCTGGCCCTCTTTGCATTTATTGCTCAACGAGCACGGAACAGGACAGGCCGAGCGGGCGTAGAACTGTAGGGTATAACGGAACCGGCCGCGAGGGCAGCGAACGGCTTTGAATAGGGCCAGGGTGACATGACTTTCAAGGATTATAGGGACTTAGACCTCGTGCGACAGATGGAGAACGAGATGCAGCGAATCGCGGATGAAACGCTCCGCGGTTTCCTCACGGATGTTCCGGTGCCAAACCGATTCTGGCAGCCGCGCGTCGACATGCACGAAACTCCCGAAGCAGTCCTGGTCAAAGTGGAGATTTCCGGGGTAGACCCGGACCGATTGAACGTATCTCTTTCGAGCGACGATCGCGTGCTGAGCATTTCCGGCGAGCGCGCCGAAGAAGACAAAGAGCGGGTAGACCGAATCCGATGCTACCAGCTCGAGATCTACTTCGGACTCTTCGAGCGTGACGTTATCCTTCCGGGCGACGTCCGGATAGATCGCGAGAAAATAGCCGCGAGCTACAAGGAAGGCTTCCTCATCATTACCTTGCCCAAGCGCGAAGACCGCTCTGCCGGCGTGCGGTCGATTCCGGTAACAGGATAAGTGTTGAGTGTTGAGTGTTAAGTGTTGAGGC
>JBKJZI010000331.1:0-5836 GCA_046715155.1 Chthonomonadales bacterium
GTGCTCTGGATTCCGGGGGAGAAGCACCGGGCCAAAAACCTTGGGAAGACGACACTGCGCGTGCTGGTCGTGGAAGTGAAGTAACCGCTCTCTGACTTTCCTGTACGTAAATCGTCGTTGGATCGGATCATAGCCTCCGGCCGGGCGGCAATTTTTTCGACTGCCCCTGCCATGTTCGCGTAGTTTGCCTCTTGACGCGTTTACCCGGACGCATGGCAACGCACCGAGCTGAGTCAATCTAACCTTAGACAAAGCACCTGGAAGGACGACCCGCGACAGGGACACAAGTGCTCTGTTGGAGCTTCAGCCGCATGAAGGATTGCTGCAGTCGGACGACGAAGGGAGCAGCAAACCGCCTTTCCGAGTCTCGAACGGAAGGTGTCGGTTGCGGGAGCGCCGTAACCTATTGCACACACCCTCTTGCCGTCCCCGGGTAGCGGCACCGACGTCGGCGGAGATGATCGCATAGTGAGGTGCTGAAATGGGACGAATGTCAACCAAGCGCTCGGGGGTTGTGTTCCTCGGGGTCCTCGCTGCCACGGTTCTCATCGGCGCCACCCGCACAGCGGCGCCGGAAGAGAGCACGTCCGTCGAGATCCCCAGGACCTGGGACGATCAGGCGGTCGCTTCGATGGGGCTGCATGTGGCGAACCCTGCTTACTCCCCTGTGCAGGCCCCGTCGGACTACTACTACCGGATGACCGTGCGGCCGATCTACAAGACCTATCCGGTCTATGGCCCCAGGAAAGGAACCGCCCGATGAAACGCATCCCTTGCGTCGTGGTGATGACAATCTTGGTGGGCACCACAGGTGCGTCACAAGTCCTGCCAGCAGCCCATGAAATTGACGGCGGGACTGCCAAAGTCTGGATAGATGCGGGCGCGACCGTCGGGTGGATTGCGCCGGATCGCAATGAGAACTGGATTTACGTTGAGGCACGGCCCCGCGACTCGGACTCGCTTCCGGCATTTAGATTTCGAATTCTGAAGCCCTGCATTCTCGTCAACTTGCCTGCACCCTCGACGTCATTTGCCGTGGTTCTCGATGACGCCGACATCACCGATGCCGCGTTGGACGGACTCGCCAAGTTCAAGCATCTGAAAGGATTAAATGTCTCAAGGACCCAAGCAACCGACGCGGCACTGAAGGAAGCCCGCACGCTGGCCGGCCTCCGCATCTTGTATTTAGGTACCACGAACGTGACGGATGCGGGCGTGAAGGAGTTGGCCAATCTCAAAAACCTGCGCAGCCTCAGACTCAGCCGCACCAACGTCACCGACGATGGATTGAGAGTGCTGGCCGGTTTTCGACAGATGGAGTGGCTGAACCTCGAAGCGACGCGCGTGACCGACGAAGGCGTTAAGGAACTGGCGAGGTTGAAGGCTCTGAGGAATCTGCACCTTGGCAATACAATGCTGACAGATGCTGGATTGAAGTCGCTCGCTCGGCTTGAGAGCTTACAGTTGGTGCGGGTTCCAGGCACGAAAGTCACGGATGCCGGAAAGGCAGCGTTGCGGACCGCCCGTCCGGGACTCACGGTCTTGCCTTGACCGGGCGAACTCCACGCTAGCCGTTCTGCAGCTGCTCCTTGAGCAGCGCCCGGCTGATCTCGTTCATGGCCCGCTCCGTGGCGGCGTCGCCTCGGGATAGACGTGGATCACGGGCAGGCACTTGAGCATCAGGATGGTCTTATCGGGGGAGCGGCGGATGTCGTTGTAGGAGAGGTTGCTGAGGTACAGCTCATCCAGCTGCCGCGCCATCCGGTTCGCCCGCTCCATAGGGCTGAGCCCGTCCTCGAGGCGCTCCTCGCCGCGGGAGCCGACGTCGGGGCGCGCATCGTCGATTGCGCCCGAAGTGCTACGTCGTGGATGATCTCTACGTCTTCGAGAAGGCCGTGTTCGCGAGCGAGTACCTTTACATACTCGGGTCGCCGCTCAGCCCAATCTAGTGGCGGGGACGGATCTGGAGGAGCTGGAGGCGTCTCCGCTCGTGACGCGACAACTACCTGTCGAGTTTGCTCTGCAGCAGACTTGGCTTGGGAAATCACATGAGATGAAGTGATAGGGATCACATTGGTGCCGCACAGAAGCTTCCGGTCACGCTCGGACAAAACCCCAAGCTCACCTATCAGGTTTCGCACTCCAAATACGTCATTTGCCGTAACGCGTCGCGTCTTTCCGTCTGTACACACTAACGTGATTGAAAACCCAGGCGCTCCGACCTGACCAGCGGTTTCCGATACGACGCAAGCAATTGGTGAGTGTACCGACATCCAGCTATCCGTAAGACGTCGTTGTGCGGCGCTTGCAGGGAGGTTGTCGAAGCACCCATGTTTCGGCCACGGCCAGCCAAGCTCATCGACCCATAGCCAGCCACCATTATGCCTGATGAAGAACACGTCGACTCGCATTTTGGACAGCGTGTTGGGCGGCAGATGTCCTCCGCCCGATAATCCCATACCATATGAGCTCGCGGGAGCGTGAACATTGCTGGAGGCTCAATACGCGTCCTGAATGTAGGCTGGCGATATAACCATCCACCAGGAGCGCGCCCAACATGGCCTTCGCCCCCGATTCCGCACTGACATGATGAACTATGATTCCACGCGTTGCACATTCAGGTCCTTACAGCGCCGTCAGATCGCGGACTGCCAGCGCGGAGGAGTAACAGGGAGATCTTGGGTGACGTTTTTACCCGAGGATATCGTTCACCGTGGAGATTAGGTTCAAAAGCGAACGATCTGAATCCTTCGAGAGTTTCATTACCTGTGGGGAAATCCAGACCGAATCGGGCGTTCTTCACGTCCCTAGCTGCACGCAGGCAATCCGACGACGAACGAAGCAGCAATCCGCCTTCCGAGCCTCGAACGACAGGCGAATCCGGTCCGGGTGGTTCGAACTTAACATCGTAGGGGCTCCCAAATCCTGCTGCTCGGTCGCTCTGGCCGAGCGGCTGTTTGCATCTTGGATTGGTTGGACAGCAGGAGTATCCGTCCACAAGAGGGAAGTGCCGGGGGGAATACAGCCGTTCGTTCGGAACGGAATCGCGGACCTGTCGACGATGTGGTCTTAGCTCTCCCAGGGTTCGGCCAGTATCCGCCGGCATAAGACTGCTCACTGGTCGGCATCATAATCAGGCGGCGCCGCGCGGATGCGCAGCGACAGGAGCCGGCGATAAACGATCCCTGGCGGATAACTCTGTTCGGTGGCCTGCGGGCACAACACGGAGAGCGGGTCATCACCCGCTTCCGCACCCAGAAGACCGCCTCGCTGCTGGCGTACCTGGCCTACTTCCTCCCGCACAGCCATCCCCGCGAAGTACTGATCGACCTGCTGTGGCCGGAACCCAGCGTGGACAAAGGCCGGCATAACCTGAGCGTCGCTCTCTCCTCGCTCCGCCAGCAGTTGGAACCTCCAGGCATCCCCGACGGCGCCGTTCTGGTTGCAGAGCGCTTTTCCGTGCGGCTCGACCCATCAGCGGTGACCACGGACGTCAGCGAGTTTGAGGTGGCGCTACGCGCCGTCAGCGCGGCAGCCAGCGCTGAAGAACGGATCCAGTGGCTTGACCGATCGGTGGCGCTCCACCAGGGAGAGCTGCTGCCCGGCTACTACGACGATTGGATTCCGCCGGAACAGCATCGCATGCGCGCTCTCCTGCTCGAGGCGCTGGAGCAACTAGCCAAGGAACTTGAGCAGTCCGCCCAGTTCGAACGCGCGTTGTCCTTTGCTATCCGCGCCGTGAACACCGATCCTTTGCGCGAAGAAGCGCACCGGACGGTGATGAGGCTATACGCGGCCATGGCCGAACCATCGGCCGCCCTCCGCCACTACGACAACCTGACAGCCCTCCTCAAGCAGGAGCTGGACGCAGCGCCCTCGGCTGCGACGCGCGCGCTGTCTCGCGAGATCGCGCGGCTCGTCTCCGACGGGGAATACCCCGCGCAGGGCAGCGGTGTCGAGGCAGAAATTGAAACGGGCTCCTCGGCAGCGGCGTCACATTCGTCTCCCGCGTTCGAGCGCGGCCGAAATGAGGATAAGATTGTAGATCCGCGGCGGATAACCGCGCAGCCGGTGGATGGGAGTGTGGCTGAGAGAACACCCACACATCCACATACGCCCACACCCAAACCGGATTTGGAACCGGTCGGCGGAGCGGTTCCGCTCGGCTCCCGGTTCTACGTTCTGCGGTCACCGGACTTTGAGTTCCGCCAGGCTGTCGAGCGGGGAGACAGCATCGTCCTGGTGAAGGGAGCTCGCCAGGTGGGGAAAACCTCGCTCCTTGCCCGCGAACTCCAGCAGGCACGTGAGGCGGGTGTACGAGTCGTTTTCACCGATTTCCAGTTGTTGAGCGAAGCACACCTGGTCTCCGCGGACTCCCTGCTCCGCGTTCTTGGGTCCTGGATCGCGGAGGAGCTGGAGCTGGAGGTGCTTCCCACCCAGGTGTGGAACAGTGGCGACGGCCCAGGATTCAACTTTCGCCGCTACATCCGCCGCGAGGTGCTTGGCAGGATGGAGACACGCCTGGTCTGGGGTCTGGACGAAGTCGATCGCCTTTTCTCCTGCAGGTTCGCCAGCGAGGTCTTCGGTCTGTTCCGCTCCTGGCACAATGAGCGGGCGCTGGATCCCGCCGGCCCGTGGTCACGCCTGACGCTGGCGATGTCCTATGCGACCGAGGCCCATCTTTTCATCAGCGATTTGAATCAGTCCCCCTTCAACGTCGGGACCCGTCTCGTCCTGGAGGACTTCACCTTCGACCAGGTGGCAGACCTGAACGTACGCTACGGATGCCCCCTCCGAGACGGGAAGGAGATGGCGTGCTACTATCAACTCGTAGGCGGCCACCCTTACCTGGTGCGCCGCGGACTCCACGAGATAGTGTCACGCAACCTCGGGGGCGCTGGTCAACGGCCGATCGACGCCTTCGAGCTTCAGGCGGATCGTGAAGAAGGGATATTTGGCGATCATCTTCGCCGGATGCTCGCCGCCCTCGCCAACGACCGCGGCCTTTGTGAAGCGCTTCGCGCCGTCCTACAAGGCGAAGCCTGCCCCACGGCCGATAGCTTCTCGCGATTGCGCAGCGCGGGCGTACTCTCCGGCGAAGCGGCGGACGAGGCGCGCTTCCGCTGCGAGGTCTACGCACGTTACCTGCGCCGGCACCTGGCTGGCTGAGCCGCGTTACCGGCACGTCACCGCGGCTTGAGAGGATTCTGAGAGACCTGAATCGAACCGCCGTTGAGAGAGTTCTGTGACGGCGTGACTGTAGAGTAGGATCGCGCGTACACCTCAGTCACGGTTACTGGGTTTCAGGATTAAGATAGCTATGGTGTGGAAGCGAACGGGAGGCGGCGGAGTCGGGGAGCACGGAGCGGGCTTACCGGGTGAGGACCGAACGTCCAACTCGGAAGAGGCCCCGTTTGCCGAGCTTTCGCGGGCGCTCGTTAATGGCAGCACTACGCGGCCGCCTACGGCGCCACCTCTTACGAAAACGCTCAGCTCCAGTTTCTACGTTACCGGCGGCACGCTCGATCCGGAGGCGCCCTGCTATGTGGAGCGGCAAGCGGACCAGGAACTCTACGACGCCCTGCGCGCCGGCGAGTTCTGTTACGTGCTCACCGCCCGCCAGATGGGCAAGAGCTCCCTGATGGTCCGCACCACGGTCCGCCTGCGCGAGCTGGGGACGAAGGTGGCGGTCCTGGACCTCACCGCGCTGGGGCAGAACCTCTCCGCCGAGCAGTGGTACCAGGGTCTCCTGGGGATCGTGGGCGAGCAACTGGACCTCGAGTCGGAGCTGTTCGCCTTCTGGCGGGAGCACGCGCACCTGGGGCCGCTCCAACGG
>JBKJZI010000332.1:0-11059 GCA_046715155.1 Chthonomonadales bacterium
TCTCAACCAGGCCGCGGCAGCGCCGGCCGAAAATCCAGGAGTGCCCGGAACGACCCGGCGCGTGCTCACCTGGCCGACGCTCAAGCGCGACAAATGGCTGCGAATGGCGGCGCCAGGATTCCCGAACAACATCGACAACGGAATCCGGCCGTTTACCGAGGACCCGGCCAAGGTCGCGTTCAGCGCGTCGCTTGCGGCGGAGCTGAATCCGACCGCCATCGCGGGCGTGCTGCCTTCGAGCTGGGTCGTGGCCGGGGCCGGGGATGGGCACGTCTACGCCGTTACGCTCAACAACGTGCAGTTCAATGAGCGAATCTCGAATTCCGATCCCACGCCTGGAAGCGCTACCGACGGCCGAGCGCGCTGGCAGTTCCCCAGCGACAGGTCGCAGCTCGGGCCGATCACGCAGACCGGGACCCTGACGTTTAATGGCCAGGCGAACGGACAGTACATATTCACCGCGCCGGATAATAACCAGATCGGATTCCGGGTCTACGGAATCGACATCCCGAACGGCAATAGCGGCGCGACCGCGGGCGTCAACTGGACGTATCCGTACACGACGACTCCGGGCGGGAATCCGGCAAACACGGATGTTGCCCCGATCGAAACCGCGTTTACCGCGCCCGTCTGGCTGCCTTCGGTCGCGGCCGGGTTCAACTCTGGGGCCGAGGTCTGCTACATTGCCAACACCGATGGGCGCATCTTCGCCATCGACGCCTCCCAGCGCGCCAACCCCGCGCCGCCCGGAGCGTTGAGACCGACGGAATGGCCGCTGGTGGCGGAATGGACGGACTTCGACCCGATCGCGCCGCTCCTCGCGCGTCTGCGGAGTCCGAGCCGGAGCATCGGCAACACGCACGCCTCCGCGGTTTTCCACAACAACCTCGCGGCGGCGCTCCGATTCCAGACGGCCGCTAACGGGCGAGGCGGCCCTGCGCTGCTTCTGCCGTTGGATACGGGAGACATCGTTGCATTCAACGCCCTGACCGGCCGGTTTACGTGGATCATGCCGGACGGCCAGATTGGCGGCGTCCCGGTGAATCTTCCCGCCATCCCGCCCGCGATGGTTCCGTTCCCCGCGCCGATCGCTACCTCCAATGTATGGCGCGGCGCGGACGCGATCACCGCCGATCAGTGGATTTATCAGGGAGACCAGGGCAATCAGGACCTGGGCGAGAGCAACGGCCAGATGCGAGCCTACGCGAACAGCGGTCTGTTCGGGGTGAACTCAACTCCAAACTCTCAGGTTCCGGATACAGGCGTTCCGGCGGCGGACATTCGCATCGTAGACATTTTCAACGGCGCAAACGATGTACCGCCCGGACCCTGGGACAATTTCGCCCCGACCACTCTGGCGCCAGTCATTTCGCCGTATCACGCGAGATTGAACAACGTGGTCGGTGGGCGAAGGCAGAATACATCCGCTTCGGTTCTCGTCTTCGAGTGGGGTGACGACATTAAGGTTGCGGCATGGGGCGCGACTCTTTACGACCCGACGAACCCGAACCTGGCGCGCATGCCGCAGGTCACATTCCGCCTCTTCACGGGCAGGCAGACCGTTCAGCCGCAGCCGGTTCCCGCGGTACTGGACCCCGGCTATGTGCAGGTAAGCGAAGGGGGAACCGACCCCAACCTGGTTATCGATACATTGAACGGGGACCCCGCGCCGGTCAGGGCCTGGGTGGCGAAAACGACCATTGCCCTTGGGCGCGGCGCCGCCAACAATACGCAAACGCCCGGGACCCGCTATCGGATCGAGGCCGAAGTAGCCGCAACCTCCCCGACCGGCAGCCGCTCGTGGGGAGGACCGCCGCTCGGCGCCGGG
Organism: Chthonomonadales bacterium; assembly: GCA_046715155.1. GTDB lineage: Bacteria > Armatimonadota > Chthonomonadetes > Chthonomonadales > CAJBBX01 > JBKJZI01. Next base: position 1,829 of record JBKJZI010000332.1, read on the forward strand.
CAGGTGGACCTTCAGCCGTTCGACTGGCAGCCGCCCGGCAATCCCGCCGGATTCGTCACGCATTCGGTAGACGATCTGCCGCCGCCGCGATTGTTGTCGGTCGCGCATCCGCTGGCCGTCACGACTCGCGGGTTCCTGCAGGGCGGCTTGAACATGCTGGGCCCGACCCTCTTTAACGTGATAGGGTGGAGCAACGACGCCACGCCGGACAACGGCGGCGCCGACCTGAGCGAAATAATCGCGAACGGCAACGTGCGCTGGGACATCGGTACCTGGTCGGCCTATCCAAGTGATCCGGTGAAGGACGTTGTAGCGCCGATTGGATTGTTGAATCACGCCAGTTCCGGCGTATACATGGGCATCGAAGACCGCCCCGGCGCCAACTTTGGCAAGCGGGTGCAGGCCCTGTACGTTACCGACCGCAGCAACATGTATAAGCGGAATCAGCCGCTGAGCGTGCGGGTCGAGCGAAGTGATGCGAAGTGGGGCTGGAATCCGGATCCGCTCAATCCCCTTAATCCCCAGCGGTTCACCGGCAATGTGATGAATCCGCTGCCGTGGGAGACTTTCCCGAACACGGTGCCCAACGTATCGCCGGATTACCCGAACATCGATGGCGCGAAAGGCTCCTTCCGGGGCAACGGAATCGACATGAGCCTCCGGAATGTCACGCTTCCGTTCCCGGACCGCAACGTCGTGGCCGGTCGCAAACGGTTTAGTCCGCTTGCCATCGAACTGCAGATGTCCATACCGCAATATCAGCCGGCGAACGTCAACACCGACTTCTTCAACCTGCGGGGCCTGAGGAATCCGAGTTACATGACGTCCAACGGATTGCTTGGGCCGCTCGCTATCAACTCGGGCCGCGACGTAGCCAATAACCCGACGCTTGTAGGCAACGTGGCGCCCTCGGCCGGGTACGTAGCCCAATACTACGTCTTTGTAGATACCAACCAGAACAGCCGCCTGGAGGCCGCAAACGCGCCCGGCGCGACCCAGCAGGTGCTGACGACAGGCCAGGAAGAGGTGTACCGGCAGATCACCGTAGGAGCTGCTGTCGCGCCGGACTTTAGGTCTCGCGTAGAAGAAGAGACCATCGATCTTGGCAAGCTGGGACACTCGACCGGGTATTCGCCGTTCCTCCCCTTTGCGCCGAGCGGAATCGGCCCCTATCCGAGTCTGCCTGCCGGCGGGCCGCAGGGAATCTCACCGTGGAACGCGCCGGGCCTGCCGCAGTACTTCGCGCCGTTCACCGTACGAAATCAAGGCAACGTCAACCTGATCAACATTCGCGCCGCCAAGGTGATCGGGCAGAATCCGGCCGACGTGACCAATCCGGCCTTCTGGGCGCGGCTCGTCAGCGATCAGGTGGAGCCAAGCACCGGTGTGGGCCAAATCTGGGGGACGCCGTTCTACCCGGCGGGACCGCCCGTGAACGACGGCCGCGGGAGCCTTGGAATCGTAACATCTCTCGACCATGGACATAACCCGGCGACCGGAGTTCCGCAGTTCGAGATCGACTACACCACACGGTGGGGTCGGCCGAACTTCTGGCCCATGGCGCAGGCCCCGGGCTTCCCCATCTACTCCGGGAACCCTTACGTTCCTGCGCTGCCGGGCGGGCATCCCCTTCTGGCTCAGGGGTGGGCTTCCGGAACGCAGCCAAGACCTACAATTCACAAGGCGCGCGTCGGCGATCCCGGACCGACTACCCTTTCGATTCCCGACGTCCAGCATGGCGACGCGCAAGGCATCCTCAGCTCGTTAACCACGGGATCTACGGCATTAGGAATTCGTGGTCGGGAAGTTCGGCCGATGGTCGGACTCGCGATTCCGATGGGGACGCCCGCGGGAACCTATGGCGCTCCGGTGCACGTGTTCGAGGACGCTTTGCCCGATCAGTGGTGGTCGCCGACTATCGGGCCGCCCCTACCGGGGCAGCAGATCGGTTGGGTAAACCGCTACGAGCAGCTTACCGGCCAGCCCAGCCAGCTTCGGTTCGCGCGGGATGACGACGGCCTGCTGAATATCCTTGCATCCGGCCAGCCGATCGAATCCGCGGCCAACCCTACTTTCCGGCTCAAGGCGACGGTTCGCGAAGCGAGGCTGACCAACGGTCCAAGCGTTCCCATTGGAGCGACAGCGTTGAATCCGCCGACCTATCTGCAGCTCACGGGCGACTATCCTCAGGTGGACGTGCGGATTGGCACGGACCAGTTCGGAGCGAACATCCAGCCCACCGCGGTCATGGACCTCGCCACAAGAAACATCAACCTGTTCTACGCCAGCAACCGGCTGAACAACCGCGCTCCGCTGCCGCCGCTCACCACTTCGGACGTGCCCTGGTACCTGAACTTCTCGCAGCTCACCCAGGGACCGCAATCCGTTTCCGGATTGGACTGGCTGTTCGAGCCGCTGTCGGGCAATCGTCTAAGCTGGTGGCGGCAGCTTCCGGCCAACACCCAGTACCCGGCGCCGCCATGGGTGGGGAATGCCCGCAACGTCTTCCCGTCGGAAGCAGCTGATCTGGTGACTAACCCGAACCTGCCTCTGGTTCCGGGGCAGGTATCGCCCAACTCCGAGCGACACGCGACTCCCGCGTTGGCCCAGGACCAGGTAGACCCGAACATGCCGGTGTGGCTCTTCTGGCAGGGGGCGGTTTACAAGACGGCCGGCGGGCCGGTGCCGGCGAATGCCAACCAGAACTTTACGCTGGATACGCGGACCTTCTGGACGCGGCTCGTCAACGGCGCGCCGGTTCCGAACGCCGTTCCGCTCTCGTTCCTGAATGACCCGAACCTGCCGAAGTTCGCGCCGAAACCGCTGGTGATCTCCACCTCGGCGAATGTGTTCCGCTCCTACCTGTTCTGGTATGGCGGACCCCGCGGACGCACCCGCCTCTACTTTAACCGGACGAACAATCTCTCGAATCCGCAAGGGTGGACCCGGGACGAGGTGCTCGACACGCCCGGCGCCCTGCAGTGGATGGCGGACCCGGTACCCGTTTATCGCCGGCTAGTGCGCCCCAACGGCACGGTGATCGACGCGGTGGACGTGGCTTATACCGGCACGCTCAACTACCGCCGGCAGACCGAGACCATCATGACGCGGTACCGCATTGAGATTGATGGGGACCTGGAAGTCGAGCCACTGCCGCGCGTGAACGGCGAGATGCTGGTGCGCGACGGAACGAGCCAGACCTGGGTCTCTCGTGACCTGTCCTGGGTTTTCCGCGACCCGGCGAGCGGCAATCTGGTGGATGGCGCCAACCGACCGCCATATACCATCTTCCTGCTCCGCGGAAACAACGCGCCGCTGGTTCTCACGACCGGAACGCCGGTATTCGACCGTGCGACCGGATTCGTACACTGGAGCTCGGCGCTGGGCGGAAATATCGTCGTCGATCCGCAGGGCGGGCGCGTGATCTTCACGGGAGTCGCGCCGGCCCGAATGGATCGGATCATAGCGCACTACACTCCGCGGTCGCTTAGACTGAATGCCAGCCGGAACGAATCCGCGGGAGTTACGTGGAGCGATCACGTCGCCGGACCGGTCTTTACCTATCCGCCGGTCCCAACTCTCGTTCCGCAATGGATGAGCGACGCCGGATTCACGCCGAAGCCGCACGTGAATGCTCCCGGGTCGAACTCGGGGCCGGAGTCCTTCATCGACCGGACTGCGAACCCGAAAGCGTCGCAGGCCTACCTGCAGGGGAACGAACCGCTGGTGATGCTCCCGGGCGGCGCTTCGGGCAACCCTGCCACGGTAAGCCGGATGTGGACGCTCTACCGGAAGGCGAACTCCAACGTAACCGCGCCGGCCGCCATCTACTTCAAGACCATGCGTCTGATGGTTCGGCTGCCGCGCGGGGTCCAGCTCTCAAACCCGGGCGCTCGCCGATCCGCGACCGCCAATGTTACGGTGGGCGGCAACCGCGGCCCGGTTGAGATCGACTGGGCGCGAGGCCGGCTCTACTTCACCGAAGTGGATGAGGGTAACACCGTCTCGGTGGAGTTCAACTCGCCCGGCCTGGGACGGTTGGGGCCATTCGACTATCGCGTGGCCTGGGGCGATGAGATCAGCACGGCCGTAGCTCCCGGCGACCAGGTGACCAACGAAACCGTTCTGCCGACGGATTCCACGGTGAACGAGGGTCAGATATCGGCCTTCAAGGACCTCTACGCAGACAAAGTCTGGGTCTTCTGGTCCAGCACCCGCGCCGGCACCACGGACCTGTACTACATGCCTATAAGTCCGCAGTTCTATCCGCTGCCAGTGCCATAGTGATTTGGAGTGCGGTGGCTGATCAGCCACTGCACTCCAGATAGCAGTGTAACCGAGCAAGCAGGAGAGTCGTCTAAAGCGCGCGTTAATTGAGGAGACGCGGCTTCCGCGAAATCTGGTACAGCCCGTCCGTCCGGATATTGCTTGACATGGGTGGGCAAACTTGCTAGAATGTTGCCTGGCTTCCCTGAATCCGGCGCTTTCGGGACGCCGGCTTTCGTTGTTTTCGCCTCGTTAACGCCCACCTACCGGGAGATCTGCAAGCATGGCAAAGTCGGCAGGACCGACAGTCGGTCTGGACATCGGCTCGCACACCATCAAGGTTGCTGAAGTGGCTCCGGGCCGCGGCGGACCGGTTGTGCGCGCCCTGGGCGCCGCCCCTACGCCGGCCGGTTCGATGGAAAACAATGTCGTAGTCGACTCCCAGCTCCTGGGCGCGGCGATCAAGAACCTATTAAAAACGGCGGGTGTTTCCGCCCGATCCTCAGTAAGCTCCGTTTCCGGCCAATCCGCCCTCGTCGTCCGAGTCATCGAAGTCCCGCGCATGTCGGATTCCGAGCTGGCGGAGACCATGAAGTGGGAAGTCGAGCGCCATGTCCCATTCGCGGCCAACGAAGTCATCATGGACTTTCAGCCCATCGAGCGGCCCGACACTCCGCCCGATTCGCAGAACATGGAGGTCCTCCTGGCCGTGGCGCAGCAAGACATGATCGACCGTCACGTCGAGATGCTTTTCGCCGGTGGATTGAAGCCGGCCGCGGTGGACGTCGAGCCTCTGGCTGCCGCCCGCTGCCTGATTGAGCTTGGCCCTGATCCGTACGGCCAGAAGACGATCGCTATCGTAAATCTCGGGGCGACGAATACCGATATCGGCATCTTCCGCGACGGAATCCTAGCATTCCCGCGCACGCTGCCACTTGCCGGAGACAGTCTGACCCGAGCAATAGCGCAGCAAATGGGAGTTCCGGACGAGCAAGCCGAAGAGTTGAAGCTGAAATACGGCGAAGTCATCCTTGACAACGTGACGACCACGGTTGCCGCGCCCTCCGCCGACGAGGGATTCCTCGACTTCAGCGCGGCGCCGGACGACACGCCGATTCCGGCGCCCATGCCGTTCGACTTCTCCGAATCCGACCCTGCCGTTAAGGCCGCTTCCGAGGACGCTCCTGTCGGGGAATCCGCTGAACCGGCGGCGCCTGATTTCGACCTGGGTGAGGCTCCCGCCCCGGCTGCGCCCGATTTTGACCTCGGCGACGTTCCGCCACCCGCAGCTACAACGTCCACCAGCATGGTGGCGTCCGGCAGCCACGACCCGACCAAGATCTCGGTGTTCGCGGCGATGGCCCCGGTGCTCAGCGAATTGCTGACCGAACTTCGCCGTTCGCTCGAATACTACCGCGGCCGCTCCTCTGACGGTCGTATCGACGAGATCCTGCTTGTTGGGGGGACCGCCAGGTTGAAGGGGCTGGACCAGTTCCTCGCCTCCGAGCTCGGTATACCGACCCGCGTGGCCGACCCGATGCAGTACACTACGGTTACGGCTAAATCGTTCTCGCCCGAGCATTATGCGGATGTCGCGCCGTCCTTCGCCGTAGCGATCGGACTTGGCGCTCGTGATATGGTGTCCGCCCCGGTCCCCGTGGGAGCCGGCGGCGGCAAGAAGAAGAAGTAAGGACAAAGGGCCGAACATGCTCCGAATTAACCTTCTGCCGCCCTATATCTACGAGGGAAACAAGCGGCGCAACGTAACTATCGTCTGGATCGCGCTCATCGCCATCGTCATCGGCGGAATGGTTTTCGCCAAGCTCCAGGTCGACGCCGCTACCGAGGCGCGCCGCCAGGAGACAGAGGCGCTGCGCCCGAACGCGGACTTGGCCGACCGACTGAAAGCCGAAGCCTCCAGCATCCAGGCGCGCAACGCTGTGACCAAAGGCAAGTGGACATTCGTCACAACCGCCATGGAACACACGACGGCAACCTACCCGCCGCTGTTCGAGGACATCCGCAACTGGACGATCCAACGCGTCCTCTACCGCTCGGTGATTCCGGAAGGACAGCAGGTTACGATCAATGCCCACGCGCCAAGCCTGCGCGAGGTGGGTCATTACATGCTCGCCATGGAAGGAAACAACAACGTCACCGGGCTCAACATAGGAATCAACTCTATTCCGGCCTTCGGTCCGAATGGTCCGATCCGGCAGCAGGGGCAGGGCGGATTCGGCGGCGGGCAGCAGGCACAGGAGCCGAGTCTCCCTGGTGGACACGATTTTGTCGTAACGCTCGCGCTTGCGAAACCGATTCCGGCCGCGCCGGTATATCCCCCGGGCCAGGGCGGCGGGCAGCCGGGCGGCGGAATGAGTCCGGGCGGCGGAATGCCGATGGGCGGCGGGATGAGCCCCGGCGGCGGAATGCCGATGGGCGGCGGCGCATCGAGCGCCGGAATGGGTGGAATGGGCCCCGGCGCTATGGCGCCATGACGCGTTAGTAGAGGACAAGAATGTCAAGACTGACACTACTTCACATTAACCTGATCGGCGCTTTCGTCGCGATCGTGGTGGGCGTCGCGCTCTATTTCACAATTATTACGAGCGCCCAGGATGCCCAGAAGGCGCAGGAAGCGACCTACAACGAAGTGAACGGACGCGCCGTCCAGCTTCCCACCGCGCAGGCCGCGCGTGACGACGCCGTTAAGGAAGAGAAGCAAACCACCCGCGACTACCAGGTATTCTCGGGTAAGTACATGCCCACGCTCGGATTCACCGGTAACCGCATCAAGACCATGATGGCGGTGTGGTGGCCGAACCGCGGCAGGTCCTGGCCTGAGCGGTTTATCCGCGGCGTGCGGAATCACATGAACCGGGAGCAGCGGCGCTTCAAGGTGGTCTGGACGAATCCGCAGGTTCTCCAGCTTCCGTCCTATGGGCCGGACCCGAACGCGATCGACATGGGCGACAACGACGATACGCTAACTTTCGGTCCCTATCCATTTGTGGTGCGGTGCCCGAGCCTGCAGGCTGCGAATAATCACATTCGGAGCTGGAACTCTGTGTCCGGGCTGGGCGTCCCCTCAGTTGAAGGAACTACACTGACAGGCAACAGCCCGAACCTGTTCTGCAGCTACAACGTCCGATTCACCATAATACTGAAAGAGAAGATTCCTCCGACCGATCCTAAGATCACGGGCGGTGGAGGCGGCGGCGCCGGCGGTGGAATGGGCGGAATGATGGGTGGCGGCGGAATGGGCGGCGCCTCTAGAATGCAGTCGCAAATGATGGGCAGCGGCGGAATGGGTGGCGGCGCATCCATGGGCGCAGGCCCGATGGCTGCAGGCCCCGCTGCGGCTGGCGCGGCAGGAGGACCGGGGGGCGGCGCCGGAGCGGGGCCTGCGCAGGAAGAGTAGCCGCATAAAGAAAGGTACGGATTCCTTGTTTAACAACAGTTTAACAATAGTGCAGGCTGGCCTCATCGCTGGCGCTCTGGGAGCGGGAATAGTTCTCGTAGGGTGCGGCGGCGAGCCGGAGGTCGTGCCCGCGACGGCGCCGGCTCCGCAAATTGGCGCGCAAAGCGCGGGAGCGCCGACGGGAATGCCGCAGACTGGAACGCCTCCGATGGGTAACCCGTTCGGCCAGCAGCCGGGAGTTGCAGGAGCTCCGGCCCCGGGGGCGCCGCCTACCCAGGTGGCGTCCAATCTACCGCCTCCGAGGCACCGGCCCGACCCATTCCGGCCCTGGTGGGATTCAAGGGTCCCGCCACCCTCAGTCATCACATTCGTCCCACCCATTCGCATCGCGGCCAATCTGAATATGCCGCCGCCAAGGCCCGGCGTGGAGATTCGCGAGGTCCCGCAGGGACGCGTGGCCGGAATCCTCAGCGGTAACGGCGTCTACGCCCTCATCGAGAGCCCGGACGCCCCGCAGGGCCAGGCGGTGATCCGTCCCGGCGACATGATCGGCGAATATCGCGTAGCATCGATAAACCAGGATTCCGTGACCCTGAAGCGAACCGTCAGAGTGGGTGACCGGACAGAGACGTACACCCAGGTAGTGCCGCTCACGGATATCGGCGCGATGCAGCAGCAGCTTTCGGGCTCGATGCCTGGAGGCCCAGGCGGTCCCGGTTCATTCTCACCGGGTGGGGGACCCGGGCTCCCCGGCGTGCCGGGAGGACGCGGACGCCAGACACAGGACGAATAGGGGATGGGAAACTGTATTAGGGGTATAGCATGGAACAAATGCTCAATGCCTGACGCCTAACGCCCAGGAACCATAGTAGAATTCCGTGTCTTGGAATACGTTGGGAGACTGTTCAAGATATCAACGGAAGTGGAAGCGACCGTCGGGGAACCGGCGGCGCCGAGGAGGAGCTCTGAAATGTTATCAAGGATGAAAAGCTCGATGTGCGCGGTGCTCGCCCTTGCGGCGATCGGCGCCATCTCCGTCCCTGCCGTGGCGCAAGCCCCGCAAGGCGGCGACATAGCGAACCGAAGGGTTACGCTCAACCTGGAGAACGCCGATCTGCGCTACGCGCTGAAGCTTCTCTTTACGTCGGCGGGCGTCAACTACGTCCTGGACCAGAGCGTTCAGGGCACCGTGACAGTGTCCCTGACGGACGTGCCTTTCCGCACGGCGTTGGAAAGCGTCCTGCGCTCCACGCAGTCGATTGCGGCTCTCACCTATCGGATCGAGGACAATGTTTACAACATTTCCCCAAAAGTCGAGGCGCCTCTTCCCGGCGATCTGGGTACGGCGGGGCCTGAGACCCCTCCTATACCAAAGCAGAACTTCGCGAAGATCTTCTTGAACTTCGCCGACGTGCTTGACATCGTCAGCGCCTTCGGCGGCACCATGATCCAGTCTCAGGCTTCGCAGCTCGGCAGCATGGGCGGCGGCGGCGGTGGCATGGGCATGGGCGGCATGGGCGGCATGGGCGGCATGGGTGGCGGTATGG
>JBKJZI010000333.1:0-6071 GCA_046715155.1 Chthonomonadales bacterium
CGCTATACTGTCTGCGAAACTTGAACCCGGGCTGTTTGCCCCTTAGCAGCGCCCACAGCTTCTTCTCCGCCTCGGTGGCGCTGTTCCTCAACAGCCTGCGTTTTTCGGTTTCAGACTTTCGGTTGAAGAATTCGGTCAATGAAACCTCCCCCAACCCCCTCCTTCGTAAGGAGGGGGCTTTCTCCCTTCAGACCGTGAACGGGCTGCCGCGACGGTGAGCCCCCTCCTTCGTAACGAGGGGGCTTTCTCCCATCAGACCGTGAACGGGCTGCCGCGACGGTGAGCCCCCTCCTTACGAAGGAGGGGGTTGGGGGAGGTTCAGTCCCGCTAGGTGTTCCGGCTTTCCCTGCACATCCGTCCGAAACGCATATAGCCCGCCGCCCGGAGGTCGCGCCTTCCAGTCGAATCCCGGCGGTTCCATAGTACTTGGCCAGGGATCGGCGGCGGTGGTCACGTAGAGGGTGGTGAGATCCTCGCCGCCGAACGCTACGCTGGAGACCTGGCTGACGGGAAGCTGAATCCGCTGCTCGATTGTGCCATCGGGATCGAAGCGGATCACCTGGGCGCCGTACCACATGGCACACCAGACGAAGCCTTCGGAATCCACCGTGAGACCGTCCGGGATTCCATCCTCGGGCGGAATCCGCGCGAAAGTCCGTCTGTTCGACAGCGACCCATCCGCGGAATCCACTTCGTAGGCGTAGATGAGCCGTGCCGCGGAATCTGCCATATAAAGCGTGCGGTCATCCGTGCTGAACCCGAGTCCATTGGCTAGCAGGATTCCGTCGTCCACGATACGGGGTACGCCGCGACCATCGAATAGGTAGAGCTTGCCCGGCTTTTCCATCCCATTCTCGCCCCAATAGATCGTCCCGGCATATACTCGCCCGGCGCAATCCGCGATGAGGTCATTGATAGAGAGTTTCTCTCCCAAATGTTCATCCGCGATGACGTAGTACTCCGCTTGATTCCGCCACAACAACAATCCAGCTTCGCCGCCCAGGACTAGATCGCCGGAACGGTCGATGGTAAGCCCGGAAGCGGGAACTCCCAATGGTTGCGCATATCCTGATTCCACGTCGAATGAGTGCGAATGGAGCAGGCCAGCCGTTATGTCCATCCATAGCATTCGCCGACCGGCAGCGTCCCAGAAGGGAGCTTCGCCGCAGCGATCTCCCACCTCCCAGGCGAACTCCAGTTCAATCAATTGCGGATCGTCCATCGGTGAGAGTTTAGGAAATCCCAATCCGGTGTAACGCCCAGTCCCGGTCCATCGAGAACCCGCACGTTACCGTCTGACTCGACCGGAATCTGCTCGCGGGTCGTTTTCCAGCGCAAGGGCGAACGGCTGGTTGAGTATTCCAGCAGTTCTTCATCATGGTGGGATGCCAGGAAATGAAGATTGGCGGCGATGGTGATGTTGGACTTGTAGCCGTGCGGAATCACGCGCTTTCCGCGTTTCAGCGCGGCCGCGGCGACCTTGCGGATTCCGGTGAAACCTCCCACCATCGTGATATCCGGCTGGCAGATGTCCGCGCCGCCCCGCTCCATCATTTCGTCAAACTCTGCCACGCTCGTAAGCCCAAGATCGCCAACACCCAGAGGAATTCCATGCCCGGCCATCTCTCGGTGACCCGTGACGTCGTCCAGCGGCAGCGCCGCCTCCAGGAAGTAGACGCCCACGTCCTTTATGACCGGCAGAAGCCGCAAGCCTTCTGCCGCAGTTCGGTAGGCCAGCGCAGCATCCACGATGAGCGTGGCCTCTTCGCCCATTTCCGCGCGAGCGGCATTTAGGAGACGGGCGGTCTCGGAGAGATCGTCAATCCACCATGGGTCGGCGCAGAGCTTGAACGCGCGCAGATTCATCGCCTGGGCATCACGTACCTGTTGGCGCACTTCTTCCGTGGTTCGCTGCAGCGGATAGATGGTTCCGTAGGCGAGTACCCGATCTCGTTTCGCTCCGCCCAGCAGCGAGTGGATCGGCTTGCCGGCCGCCTGCGCCGCTATATCCCACAACGCGATGTCGATGCCGCCGATCGCGTGCATCATGAGCCCTCGCCGGCCCACATAATCCGTGGATTCGTACATGAGATTCCACAGATCGGTCGGATTCGTCGGATCACGGCCGATAAGCAGCTCCTTCAACCCGCGCGCGTGGTTATGAGCGGGCGGCGCATTGATGATTCCCTGGATAGCCGGAGCCAGCGACTCCACTTCGCCGATTCCGGTCACGCCCTCATCTGTCCGCACAACGATCACGCAGTTGTCATAAGATCCATCGAAGATTCCGACCGCCGGGTCCTCGATCCGCGTGTGGATTGCTTCAACGTCAGTGATCTTCATAGAGTGGATTCGGAGGACGTTGTGTTCGGCAGCGGTTCGAGCGCCGGGTCGAGACGGCCCCAATCCTCCCACGAGAGCGCTATGGCTGCGGCGACCGCGAAGCCGATTCCTATGACAGCCCGAAGGCTCAGATGCTCGCGCAGGAACAGCACGGCCAGAATCGCTGTCACGACCGGGTAGAGGGCGGCAAGCGGCGTAACTACGGAAGCCTTCCCGCCGACTCGATAGGCCGCAAAGCTCGCCAGGGTGCCGAATCCGTGGATCGCCCCGGCGAGAATCGCCCAGAACCATCCGATCGGCGCGAGGTTCCACGACATGGGATAAGCCGCTAGAATAACGACAGAGATCACTCCCATTGCGGTCGCGAATGAAATAAAGGAGATTTCCGCGGAGACTACGTTCGTGGAGAGCTTTTGCGTAAGGCCGGTGAAGCCCCAGAGGACGAGTGTGGCGACGGCTAGCATCTTCCAGTCATTCATGGCTAGCCGCCGCTCAACAGGAATATGGCCACGCCCGCCAGGCCGATTCCCGCGATCTGTACCCGGTTCATCCGTTCCTTAAGAACGATTACGGAAGCAATCACCGTGAATAGCGGATAGATTCCGGTCAGCGGGGAAATGACCGAGGCGTTCGCGCCTATCTCGAATGCCCGGAAGAGCGCCAGATTGCCAATTCCGCCGATTATTCCCGTGAGGAATCCGAAGGCGATTCCGCGCCGTTTTTCGGTCCCCTCGCTTCTACCAGGCAAGCCGGCGGCCAGCATAACGGGCGGAATCATCCCGACGGCGAACAGCACCTGCGTGTGCATGGCCGAAACGGTAGTGGAGGAGACCTTAGACAGGACACCCCACACGCCCCAGAACAGAATTGAGATGAGGGTGTAGATCAGCCATCTGGGCACGTTTCGCACCTCATGGCGCCTGAACATCAATGCCGTCACTGGGGAATCGCTCATCAAACGTCCAGACGCGCGCAGGGGTTGCCTTACGGGCAACCGCCCACAATAGTGCATCCGGGTAGTTCACACGTCCGCTCGGACGGCAGAGCGACAGCGCCTGAACGGCCAGGTCCGTGTCGATCTCATGTGCCTCAACGTTATGACGTTCAAGCAGCCTTGTAATAGCATCTACTACGTCGGCGCGCGGGATGCGATATAGCTTCGAAAGAACGAACGCAAGCTCGACCAGAACCACTATGCTGATTCTAAGCGGCTGCGCGCTCTCGATTAGTGCCGCGGCTCGCCGCGCGTGGTCGGGCTCGTCCCTGACCAGGTAACGGGCGATTGAGTTCGTGTCTAGGAATCCGGGCATGGCGCCTGCGCTGGGAGTCATACGTTCTCTGCGACAGGCTTATCGCTTCCGCAAAACTTCTCGCGAACGGCTTCTTCCCAAGCACGATCTACGGCGTCTTCAAACTCTCCGGGCGGAATTCGCACCGTAGTCTTGTCCGCTAGAATTCCCAACAACGAGTCATTATGCTTGGGCGGACGGAAAGTCATTACAAGGTGGCCATTTTCCACCCGCTGAAATGCCCTCCAGCCGGGGCGTACGCCGAGTTCGTCCCGGATTTCCTTCTGAATTGTAATCTGCCCCTTGGTTCCTACCGTGGTACTCATGTCGTACTCCGCACCCAAAGTATGACTGATTGTGCCACGCCGAAATCGTTCTGTCAAGCAGAGCTCTAGGCGAGGAGGGCTTTCTGGATCACGGCTTCGTCCGTGGGGCCGATGAGGCGCTGGTCGAGGCCCTGATATTTGTAGCCGGTGCGGTAGGGATTCAGGCCCATTAAGTGAAGGATCGTGGCCTGCAGGTCGTGGATCGTGACTTTGCCATCCACGACTTTGTATCCGAACTCATCTGTTGTGCCATGCACGATTCCGGGCTTGATTCCGCCCCCGGCCATCCAGATGGAGAAACAGTGCGGGTGATGATCTCGGCCGAGGAACTTGGAGCCGCCGCGCTCCTCGTTCATAGGCGTGCGCCCGAACTCGCCGCCCCAGATCACCAGGGTGTCATCCAACAGGCCTCGCTGTTTGAGGTCTTTGATCAGCGCAGCGGCCGCCTGGTCGGTCTCCTTGCACTTCTTTGGGAACGCAGTGGTCAGGTCATCGCCCTGACCGGTACCGTGGATGTCCCAGCCCCAGTCGTAGAGCTGCACGTAACGCACTCCGCGCTCCACCAGCCGCCGGGCCAGGAGGCAATTATTCGCAAAGGTCGCCTCGCCGGGCTTCGCGCCATACATATTGCGAATGGATTCTGGTTCGCGAGTGATGTCCATCGCATCCGGCACTGAGACCTGCATGCGGTAGGCCAGCTCATACTGGGCGATACGGGTCAACGTTTCGGGGTCGCCGAACTCCTTGGCCTCCAACGCGTTCAGCTCGCCGAGCGCATCGAGGCTCCGCCGCCGCGAGTCCCTGCTCATACCCGGCGGGTCATTGAGATAGAGAATCGGCTCGCCGGCTGTCCGGCACTGCACACCCTGGTAGACCGACGGCAGGAATCCGCTGCTCCAGAGGCTCTTGCCGCCCGTCGGGTCCGTTCCCCCGGATAGCAGCACGACGAATCCTGGCAGGTTCTGATTCTCCGAACCCAATCCATACGTCAGCCAGCTTCCCATTGCGGCGTGGCCGGCGGAAGCATTGCCGGTGTAGAGGAACAGCTCGGCCGGAGCATGGTTGAACTGGTCCGTGTTCATGGATCGGACGATGGCGATATCGTCCGCAATGCTCGCCATGTTTGGGAGCAGCTCGCAGACCCACGCTCCGCTCTGACCATGCTGCTTGAACTTGTACGGGGAGCCGAGCATCTTCGGCACTCCCTTGATGAAGGCGAACCGCTCCCCCTTCAGGAGTGATTCCGGGCAGGGTTGCATATTCAGCTCATTAAGCTTGGGCTTGTAGTCGAACATGTCGAGCGTCGGCGGCGCGCCGGACATGTGGAGGTAGATGACGGATTTCGCTTTCGGCGCGAAGTGCGGGTCCACGGATTTTGGAATTTGGATTTTGGATTTTGAGCTGGCAGCGGATTCGCGTTCGAGCAACGCGCTTAGCGCGAGAGCGCCAATTCCGATTCCGGCATCCTTAAAGAAAGTGCGCCGCGTGACTGCTCGAGCCTGTTCCAGTTTGAAGTCCATCGTATTCCTAACCCTTTGCCAGCACCCCGTCCATATTCAGTAAGACGTTTGCGACAACCGTCCAGGCGGCTTGCTCGGCGGAATCCATTCCCGCTGGGAGGCGACCGAGCGGGTCGGTGGCGAGCTTCTTTGCAGCTTCAGAATCTGCGCGGTAATGCGCGTACTCCCTGCGATAGAGTACGCGAAGCGCAGCGACCTGTTTGGCTAGGGGCGGTCGCGCGGTGGCGAGCTTTAGAGCGAAGGAGATTCGGTCATCCAGCGTTGGCCCGCCCTCTTTCACTATGCGCCTGCCGAGCGCCTGGGCCATCTCCAGGTAGGCGGGATCGTTCATAGTCACGAGCGCCTGGAGTGGCGTATTGGTCGGAATCCGCCGCATGGTGCAGATCTCGCGGCTGGGCGCGTCGAAGGTCGCCATGCTCGGATACGGCACCGTTCGACGCCAGAACGTATAAAGGCCGCGCCGGTACCGGTCCTCACCTTTGCTGGTCGGCCATGTCCGCTCCCCGTTGAAGGCGGCGCGCCACAATCCGTCCGGCTGTGGCGGATAAACCGAAGGCCCCCCGATCTTCCTGCTCAACAGACCGCTTACGGCG
>JBKJZI010000334.1:0-4322 GCA_046715155.1 Chthonomonadales bacterium
CGGCGGTTTGAGGTCTCCAGATCGCCGCGGATTCGGCTCTACTTTCCAAGGCCGCCCTATGGCAACATGGAGCAGCGGTCGGTGACGTTAAAGCGATTCATGGACCTGTTCATGCGCAAGGACAAAAAGCGGCCCCAACCAACTTCTCTTAAAACTCCGTTCCTAATCACGCTACGCGGTCAGAGAATCACCGCCATCGATCAGCACCTGCAATAGTCAATCGGCGGTCTCTATGCTCACGCAGCAGCAGTTAGACTCCTTCCACGACAACGGCTATTTGATAATGCACGGCCTCATTCAGGGGCGCGAGCTGGCGTTGCTGCAGGAGGCGGCCGAATCCGTAGTCAACGAGGGTGTTTCCCGGCGCGGAGATGAACACAAGTACCACACTTATGCCGACGGCCGGGAGGTTTATTGGCGGTCGGAGCAGATGTGGCAGCGAAGCGATATCTTCCAGGCGGTGACGATAAACCCGGAGCTGTTGGAGAACATTGGCCAGTGCATCGGGCAGTCGTTCTATCCATGGAACGACTCGCTGGTCGTTAAGCTGCCGAACTCAGGGGCGCCGGTAAGGTGGCACCAGGATCCACCGTATCGGAATCCGGACCGAGAAACAACATTCCCCGTGCCTAACTTCACCACGGACATCTATCTCGACCGCTCTTGGACCGGCAACGGGTGCGTCTACGCTATCCCCGGTCATAACCTCGTAGGTCACGTGGATTTGGAAACGAAGTCAGACGAGGAGCTATTCCATGACTATGGCGCCCTACCGCTGGAGCTGGAGGCTGGCGACGTGCTTTTCCATTCCTTGTCGACTCCTCATGGATCCGGACCGAATCCGTCGGATTCAACTCGGCGGGTTTTCTACCTTCATTACGTTGCCGAGGAGGTCTTTCAGGACGGCTATAGCCGGGAATCCTGGGCCAAGGAGAAACCAGGTTGGAATACGGGGCGTCTACACCTCGTAGAAGAGATGATGCGCGTGCGAGAGTCGCTCGGCTTCGAACCGACGCTCAAACGTGGAACCATCCGGTACGCTGAAGACGGTTTCAAATTCACGGGAGCACCGATGACGGCGCCGGGGTGGTGGGGGACCCTTGCAGACCGGATTCCTCCGGAGCGTCGGAATTCGATGAAACGCCTTTCCACACTCGAGCGACCAGTCAATAAGAGCCAGCCTTAACCGCCTGCTTGGGGTAACCCAGAAGACCGCGCGCGCATTGATAACTTGAGCGTTGGCTTAGAACTATGTGTCCCCGGCCGGATATTCCATGTCAGAAAACGGAAGTGAATCGAGCTACCTCCAGACCCTCCTCCAGCTAGGCCAGACGCTCAATGCCTCCCTGAACCTCGACCAGGTGCTCCACGTCGCAATCGAGCAGGTGGTGGACTTCGTACGTGCAGAGCGGGGCTTTATTCTGCTCGTCGACGAAGGCACTCACCGTATCGAAGGTAAGGCCGTGCATAATATCGACCCCGCGGCCCTCGAAGCGGCCCTGCGCGGACGAGACCCCTCGAACCATCCTGAGATCAGCCGCACCATCGTCGAGAAGGCGGTCAAGGAGCAGATTCCAATCGTCTCCACCAATGCGATGGAAGATCCACGGTTCGGCGGCAGTACCAGCGTCCGGCTCGCCAGCGTTCGCTCGGTATTATGCGTCCCGCTGTTGGCCCAGGGCAAGAACCTCGGGATCATCTATCTGGACAGCCGTGTCCGCAACGCAATCTTCGAGGACCGCCACGTCGAAATGGTCACTGCGTTCGCTAATCAGGCGGCCGTCGCCATCGAGAACGCCCGCCTGTACGAAAGCCTGCGCCACTCACTGGATGAAAAGAACCGTCTGGACCAGGAGCTCCAGGAGAAAGAGACTCAGCGACTGGCATCCGAGGAGGCGAACCGACTGAAGTCCGACTACGTCGGTTACGTCTCACACGAGCTCCGGTCTCCCTTGACCACAATCCGCGGCTATGTACAGACGCTGAAGGCCGACACGTCAATGGACGCCCGGACATGCGCCGACTTCTATGAGACCATCGAAGCCGAGGCGGACCGAATGCTGGCGCTTATCAACGAACTGTTGGATTCCGCGCGCCTCGAGGCCGGGCGGGAACTAACGCTGAACACGCGCGCAGTCCAGCTCGCACCGGTTCTCGAAAGGCTCGCCCGCTCGCTGCGGTTCCATAAGCATTGGACCGAGAACCACCGGGTCGAATTGGACATTGGCAACCTATCAGAGATCGAGGCGGATGAAGACAAGGTAGCCCAGATTCTCACTAATCTCCTCAACAATGCCGTCAAATACTCCCCGCAAGGCGGCATAATTAAGCTCTCGGCTGGCGAAGAGGACGGCGGAATCCGCTTCTCTGTTACAGACGATGGTGTCGGAATCACTCCTGAACAACAGGCGAAACTATTCACGAAGTTCGAACGGCTGGATCGCGGCCAAATCGAGCGGATTCCCGGGACCGGTCTGGGACTTTTTCTTACCCGGCATCTGGTTGAGCTGCACGGCGGCGCGATTTCTTGCGAAAGCGCACCTGCCCGCGGCAGCACTTTTACGGTCTTCCTCCCACGGAGACCGGCTGCGATTCACGAATGACGGATTCGGCTAGCTTCGAACCGTTATGGGTTCGGGTGCAGGTACGGTTGCGTTGAACTCAGACAGATGAATCGCCCAGCCCCGGCCGAGGCCGAGTTCGGTTAGTTGGGATTCCGGTGGGAACACCCATTGATCTCGAGCACGGCTGATTCGCACACTGCAACGCGCCGAAAAGTGTAGAGTCTGTCCGTTTCTAAAGCCAAAGGCGGGAAGAAGGGCTCTAATGTGTAAGCTTCCTGCATTGCGGTGAAAACTTGCGCTCACGAGTGTAGTTTCACCCTTCCGGACGGTGACGCGGTCAGTATCCCATTCGAATACAGCCAACTCTTTCGGAAGCCCCCAGATTTCTCGTCCGCCGGCGACGGATTCCGCAGAATCCACAAAGATGTGAGAGACCCATCCGCCTAATCTTCCACCCGCCCGGACGAGCGCCGAGAAGACGATTAGCTCGCTGTATTCGAGTGTCGAACCGGCCCCGTATCGCGCGACGTAGATTCCGCCAATCGTCTTTCCAGGCGACGTACGGACCACCTGCAGCCCGGAAGGAACCCGGATGTTTCTAACCGGTATGCACTGAATGCAAGTCAGAGCGGAGCCGGTCAGTTGCCAGGGGGCCGGGGGATACTTGGTTGGGGCTTCCATGTCGAGACTGGCAAGGGATTATTCGGGCTGACGGAGAACAGATATTTGAACGCGGCAAACGGCATGGCGGTTCCCAGGATCACATTTGGGAGCTTTACAGGTTGCGTCTATCCCGCAAGAATTCCGGATCGCTTTCGGTTATTACCGGATCTATGTTCGCCGGCAAGACTGAAGAGCTCATTCGCCTCGTTCGCCGCGCCATGCACGCTCGCCGGATCGTTCAGGTATTCAAATCCGCCCTGGATACCCGCTGCGACACGACGTTTATCCGCACACACGACGGAATCCACTTCGATGCGCTTCCAGTGGCCAATTCCGCCGAAATAGAGGCGCGGCTGGACCCAAAGACACAGGTTGTCGGAATCGAGGAAATCCAGTTCTTCGATGAACCCATCGTCTCTATGTGTGAGAGACTGGCCGACCGAGGAATCGACGTCATCGTCGCAGGTCTGGACCAGGACTTTCGCGGACAACCCTTCAGCTTCATGCCCCGGCTGCTCGCCGTTGCCGATAACGTCATCAAGCTCCACGCTATCTGTAAGAAGTGCGGCGGCGAAGCCAGTCGAACGCAGCGGCTGATCGATGGACGACCGGCCGCCTGGGATGACCCCATTATCCTGATCGGCGCGGCAGAAAGCTATGAGGCCCGCTGCCGTCGCTGTCACGAAGTGCGCAATATCCCGAACCACCTTCGCGATCGTGTCGCAGTCGTGAAAGGAAAGCGGCGCGCAAACGGAAAGGCTGCGGCGCCCGTCGAGCACCCGGAGCTTGTCTTGAGTGAATAGTGCCGTGTAAGAGTGTGTGGGTGTGTGGGTGGAGCGGCCGATTACGAGCACAAGTACGTTTTCGAATCACCCATACACCCACACGCCCATACAGCTTTTCATTGCGGTACAGCCCGGCATGTGCTAGAATCTTGCGGCGCGAAAAGACCCGGACGTTCGCCGCCCAACCACTCAGGAGAGAGACATGCGCTCAGTCTGGGGAGTCCTGGCTGCCTCGCTTGCCCTCGCGGGCTTGATGCAGTTGGCTAATTGTCTATTCGAGGCCGCGGGCAGCGTGCCAGATCTTGAAGGA
>JBKJZI010000335.1:0-16831 GCA_046715155.1 Chthonomonadales bacterium
GGGCCACATCGAGCCGATGGAGGCGGAAAGAATGCCATAGTCGTCACCGAGCTACCCTACCAGGTGGTGAAGAAGCGGCTGCTCGAGAACATCGCGGAGATGGTCAAGCTCAAGAGGATCGACGGAATCACGGCGCTCAACGACTTCACCGACCGCCATGGCATGCGCATGGTGATTGAATGCCGGCGGGACGCCCATCCGCGAAAGATCCTCAACTTTTTACTCAAGCACACGCAGCTTCGAACTACCTTCGGAGTGATCATGCTGGCGCTGGTGGACAACCAGCCCAAACTGCTCACTCTCCCGCAGGTGCTCCGCTATTACCTCGAGCATCGGCGCGAGATCATCGTTCGTCGGACCCGCTATGAGCTCGGCCGAGCGAAGGCTCGCGCGCATCTGTTGGAAGGTTTCCAGATCGCGCTCGACAACATCGACGAGATCATCCGGATCATCCGGGCCGCCGATGACGACACCATCGCGCGAACGCAGATGATGGCGCGGTTCGGCCTCACGCAGCTTCAGGCGACCTCAATCCTCGATATGCAGCTCCGCCGGTTGACCAAACTGAGCGGCGTGGAGATTGAAACCGAGTACAAAAACAAGCTCAAAGAGGTCGGAAACTACGAGGACATCCTGATGACACCGGCTCGGGTGGTAGCGATCATCAAGAGCGAGCTGAAGTTCCTCAAGGAGAAGTATGGGGACGACCGCCGCTCCCGCATCGAAAAGACCGAGGCGGACGAGATCGGCGAGGAAGACCTCATCCCCGAAGAGGACATGCTCATAACCATCTCGCGCGAGAACTACATAAAGCGCGTCCCGATGGACACCTATCGCACCCAGCGCCGTGGGGGCCGCGGAATCATCGGCGCGAGCACCAAGGAAGAAGATAACGTCGCTCACTTGTTCGTGGCAAACACCCACGATTTCATCCTTTTCTTCACCGACCGAGGCCGCGTTTACAAGCTCAAGGCCTGGGAAGTACCGGAATCGACCCGCACGGCGATGGGGATGAACGTCATCAACCTCATCAACATCGAGCCGGGCGACAAGGTGACGGCGACCGTGGGCATGAAGGACCTCGCCAAGGCCCAGGGCTACATGATCCTGGCCACCAAGAACGGCGAGATCAAGCGGTGCAAGGTGGGCGACTTCGTCAACCTGCGCGCCAATGGACTCATCTGCTTCGACCTGGAGCCGGACGACGATTTGAAGTGGGTCAAGCTCAGCGACGGCACGTGCGAAGTCTTCATCGTGACGCACGGCGGCAAATCGATCCGCTTCAAGGAATCCGCAGTCCCGGTGCGCGGGCGCCCGGCCGGCGGCGTGCGCGGAATCGAGCTGCGCGGCCCCGATGGCAAGCTCAAGGACTACGTGGTTTCGGTCGATACCGTCACCGAGAAGAGCGAGCTGCTGGTGGTTGGCGAGAAGGGCATCGGCAAACGCACCGACGTCGGCAGCTACCGCCCGCAAGGACGGGGTGGCCGCGGCCTCATCACCATGCAGATCACTGAAAAGACCGGCAAGGTCGTGGACGCCGTGGTCGTTCAGCCGGACGACAAGTTGATGATCATCACCAAAAACGGAATTACCATCCGCATGGACGTGAACACCATCCGCTCCGCCGGCCGCTCAACCCAGGGGGTGAAGCTCATCAACCTGGAACCCGGGGACCAAATCGGTTCCATAGCCCGCCTCACCCGCGAGGAAGAGGTAGAAGAAGCCACCGAATCCGCCAAATCCAAACCCGATGGCGCGAAACCAGACGGGTCGCAAACAAACGGCCCGAATCCAAAAGGGAGCTAACAGTCCGAATCCCGAAGGCCGGCCGATATCGGCCGGCCTTTCGTTCGAAACGTTTTGAAACTGTTTGATTACATCTATTAACCAATAGATTGACACCACGTTAAACGGCTGTTATAATCCACACAATTGAACATGAACGGGTTGGAGGCTGAAACATGCGCGATCGGACAGAGTTTGCGAAGTGGCTCCGGAATACTCGATCGAACAAGCGGCTGACGTTCAGGGAAGTTGGCGAGAGGGCCGGCAAAAGTGGCGCTTACATCTCGATACACGAACACGCCACAGATCGGCGCCCCCGGCCAGAAACCGTAGAAATGTTGGCTAAGGCGCTGGGCGACAACCCAGATGAGCGAACCCAGTTTGTGCGAGAGGCTCGTTCGGCGGCAGGTTATGCTGTTCGATCGATGGAGCCGGACGCGATGCATGTAGCCGAAACGGAGTCACTAATGAAAGTCATGGAGTCAGTCACAAGAAAAACCCAGGAACCACTTCTCGAGCGAATTACCATTAATCCCGCGATCTTCGGTGGCAAGCCGATTATTCGCGGCAGACGACTTGCCGTAGAACATGTCCTCGGAATGCTGGCCGCCGGCGATGATCCGGAGACGTTGCTGGAGGGGTATCCGTGGCTTGAAATGGACGATATTCGAGCTTGCCTGGCTTACGCGAGGCGTATGGTGGCTGGCGAACGCATTGAACCCCTACGCATAGAGATTGCTCAGTGAGGGTTCTCCTCGATACGTGTATCTGGGGACCGGCGAAAGCTTTAATTGCGGCGGCAGCGCATGATGTAATCTGGACTGGAGACTGGGATAAGGATCCGGATGATGACGAAATCCTCGTGAAGGCGGTCAAAGAAGGGCGAGTTTTAGTAACTCTCGATAAGGACTTCGGTACACTCGCAGTCCGCGATGCGTGCCCTCACAGCGGAATCGTACGGCTGGTAGATATTCCGGCTCGATCACATGGAATCGTGTGCGTGGAGCTATTCGACCAGTATTCGGAAGAACTCATCGCTGGAGATATTCTTACGGTCGAAGCGGACCGCGTCCGGATTAGAATGACCTAAATCTCGGAGTTGGATGTCCTAACTGAGAGAGGTGTGAATTCCGCCGCAGGCTGAATACGGCAGAAACCAGGCTCCGTCTCAGGTAAGTAGAAGCTCATCAAATCGGGAGGATTTCGATGCGGACACGCGCGCTTTCGACTGTAGGTCTCATTGTCGGTGTCGTTGTCGGGATAGTGTTGTTCTGATGACGCCGCCTGAGGGGAAGACGCAGGGTGCGGAGGGCGGCGGATTCAAGGTGGACCACATGGACGTGGTGGGTGAGAAGTACTTTCAGAAGATGTTCAGCCTCACGCGTGACGGGCGCGGCTTGAAGGTTCAGACGGTGGTCACTGTGCCGCCCGGCAAAGTGGCGGTTATTGAGTACGTCTCGGCGCAGGCATCCGCCGGGGTCCACTCCTTTCAGTTGGAAGTGCAGACGTTCCGCGGAATGCTAGGCTCCACTCCCGCATATATCGTCCCCAGAATCCCCCTTAGCCTCACCCAGCAGGCTCCCTCGGCAAGGCTTCCGTTATCATGCAGTCAGATGCTCCGAGCCTATAGCGGTCCAGGAATGCCGATCAAGATTCAGTTCTCGACGGAATCTGCCGGAAAGTCGGAGGCCCACGGAATCATCAGCGGCTACCTGGTTCCTGCAAAGTGATTGACATGACTGTTGGTTCGCCATGACTTCCGATGCCCTCCCCCGGCTAGTGCAGAATTCGTAACAGGAGAGCCGTTCCTCTGCGAAGAAAGCGTCTGCAGCAAGTAGAAGCTTAACCATAGGAGGAACCAATGCGCTTTCGACAGATCTCAACGGTCACTCTTTCTCTCGGATCCGTTCTCGGAGTACTCGCCCTCGTCTTCGCCTCTCGCGAAGCGAAGACGCAGGATGGGAACGATTCTCTCGGCAATCCACCGAGTCACATGTATGTAGTGGGCGAGAAGTACTTCCAGAAACCGTTCAGGTTAGAGCTGGAGGGTCGTGGCCGGACTACGGAAACAATTCTGACTGTCCCGGCCGGCAAGGTGGCCATTCTTGAATACATCGCGGCCCAGGGAGATACTGGAGTTCGTGATCTTGGAATCCGGCTGCGGACTCTTACCGGTAGACGGGGCACGGTCCGCTCCTACGCTTCCGTCGACGTTCCAATTCTCATTGCGCCGGTTCCCTCCAGGATTTACCCGCTGACCTGCAGCCAGGCGATCAAGGCCTATGCCGGGCCCGGAGAACCGATTGTCCTGAGTTACATGACGCTCGTTCAAACCAGAACGCAGGTCTCGGGCTTCATTAGTGGGTATCTGGTCCCAGAACAGTGAGAGGTCGGATGCGGGAGTAAGATTGACCTCTACTCCACTGAGTTGGTTCTGCAGCGAAACTCACCGTGGGTCGGAACGGGTCCGCGGACGGACAGCGCGACCAGTGCGGCGGAATTCACATCCGACCTGCGAAGCGCTTGGGAAGTACTTCGATCTGAGTGGACTAAACTGAAGAGCAATTAGAGTTCTGTCATTCGAGAGGAGAGAGATATGAAGTCGTTCAGGACTGCTGCCGTAATTCTGATCGGTACCGGAATAGCCGGTGCGCTTACCGCTGCCTTTTCACAAGTAATGGTTACATCACCCCCAAACCGGAATTACCCGCTAACGACCGTCGGAGCGAACTTCTTCCAACAGTCGTTCCGTGTGGTGCAGCGCGGGAAATTCGGGCCGGCGCAACATCTATTCACGCCGCCCAAAGGGAAGATAGCGGTCGTCGAGTACATTTCAATGGATTGTACGGCCGGAACCACCTCCGTCTACCTCAGAGCGAGGGCGATGGGTTATTTGACGACCGGCAAGGGAGCACTCGTGGAGCACAGGTTCTCGCTTCCGCTCACCGCCGTCCCCGGACATCCTGAAATGGGTCCGCGTGTGAGCGAATCACTTAAAGGGTACTTTGGGAGCAGCTATCCGGTGGAGATCGACTTCGAATCGACTGGAACGGGCAACAATGTCTGTATGGGCGTAGTCAGCGGTTATTTGGTCCCGGAAAAGTGATTGCTCCAGCGCAGCGTCTGCTAATCGGGGCAATACTCCTCGCCATCCCGTCCCTCCCGGCAAGTCCGCGCGCCCATATCGAACTCACTAAACCGCTTCCGCGCGCTCACGCACACAATGATTATGAGCATAACCGGCCGCCGCTGGATGCGTTTGATAATGGGTTTTGCAGCGTGGAAGCCGATGTCTGGCTGGTGGATGGCAAGCTGCTCGTGGCGCACGACTTAAAGGACATCAAGCCCGAACGGACACTGGAATCCCTTTACCTGGAGCCGCTTCGGAATAGAGTTCGAGCGAACGGCGGTCGAGTATACAAGAACGGCCCGGGCTTCACACTCTTGGTGGACATTAAGTCAGAGGCGGAATCCACTTACTCCAGGCTCCGGGAAGTTTTAAGCGGATTCCGCGAGATGTTGACACGATGGGAGGCGGGAGAGCGGCCGGGCGCGGTCACTGTAATTGTTTCAGGCAATCGGCCGATCAAGATGATGGCTGCGGAATCGTCGCGCCTGGCGGCGGTGGATGGGCGCATTCCGGATCTCCACGATGCCAATAGTGTCCGTCTGATTCCGCTAATCAGCGACAACTGGCGGAGTCACTTCACCTGGCGCGGAATCGGCCCGATCTCGCCTGAGGAACGAGAGAAGCTGCGGTCCATCGTGCAAAAGGCCCACGGCCAGAGGCGCAGAATCCGCTTCTGGGCAACCCCTGACCGGATTGACATTTGGCGCGAGTTGTACGACGCCGGAGTAGACCTCATTAATACGGATGACCTGCCCGGCCTTCGCGCATTCCTGCTCTCACAACCTCAGACTCCCCCAGCTTCCGGCGCGCTCTCGGTGTCCTGACGATTCAACTCGCTATCCCCAATCTGTATAATATAGCGGGCCGCGTGACGGCCAAATCCTTGTGGAGCTCACATTGAAACAATTCTTCAGCGGCCCGGCTGCGTCCATTCTTCTGTTCAGCCTTACCTGCTCGGCGCCGAAGGTCCTGCAAGCACAACAGAACGGGACGGATTCCGCGGCCACCGTGGAGGTAATCCGTCGCTCTTTTTATCAGTACGACCAGACCCTCCCAATGAACGCGAAGTTGGAGGAGCTGAAGGAAAGCGACGACAAACTGGCCGAGGCGCGAACGCGATACAAGCTCACCTACGACAGCGTTCACGACCAGAAGGTCACGTCGATCCTTGCCGTCCCGAAGAAGGGCCAGAACCCCTACCCTGCCGTCGTCCTCCTTGCAGGATCGGGCGGCCACAAGGACAGCGATTACATCCGCATCGCCGCCAATATGCTGTCCCAAATGGGAATCGCCAGTGTTTCTCTAGATGCCCAATATCACGGCGACCGCTCGCGCGACCAGAGGACCGGGGACTTCCACTTCATCGACAAGCATACCAATCGGGATGCCTGGGTCCAGACGGTCATTGACCTACGAAGATCGGTCGACTACTTACAGACCCGAACTGACATAGATCCTAAACGGATCGGTTACCTCGGATTCAGCCAGGGAGGCATGGTAGGCGGCACGTTTCTCGGCGTCGAGCCCCGAATAGCGGCGGCCATCCTCGCCGTACCCGGCGCCGGTATGGTGGAATGGGCGAAGAAGTCCGGCCGCTGGGTTACAGAAGCCGGACCGGCATTGGAGCAAAACGCGAACATCGTGGACCCCGTACACTTTATTGGAAGCTTCTCCCCGCGCCCGCTGCTCATTCTGGCCGCCACGCGGGACGAGCTTATTCCAAAGTACGCCACAGAGGCGCTGGCGAATGCCGCGAAAGACCCTAAGGAGGTGATCTGGTACAACGCCGGCCACACGCTTGCAGAGGCAATCTTCCTGGCAGTCCGAGATATCCAGGCATTCTTTAAGAAGCATCTGATTCCCGCACGCGATTCCGGTCTCGATAAGCAAGCGAACGGTAATGGCAAAAACCGACCCCAATCCTATCGCAACTGACCTGCTCGATAAGGAAACCGCGCTCAAACTCCTTGAGAGCAAGGAGGAGTGGAAGCGGAACATCGCGCGATCCTGGCTCGAGGACCACGCAGAATCTGCCGGCGACCTGATCCTGTCGAAGCTGCGGGAAGAGGCGGCGAGGCGGAAGAAGAAGCAGCGGTTCGTCTACTGGGGATTCGGCATATACGGCGGGGTAATCCTCACAGTTTTCCTCGTCTGGTTGGGAATCGGAATCGGCACCGGGAGGTGGGCGGATTTCCTGTGGCAGCTATTCCAGGCGTTTAGCTACATGGGTATCTTCGGCTCCATCGGGGCGGCCAGCCAATTTCAAAAGAGCGCGACAGAGGTTATTGCCCAATTCGATGACGTCCGCTATGTGCCGGATCTGGTGGACGCGCTCGCCTACAGCGATAAGCACATGAACGGTGTCGCGGTGGCCGCGCTGACTAACTTACTGCCGCGTCTGCCAGCCTCCGACTCGGAGCGCCTGGATTCCGAACAACGAAAGCTCCTCCATCGCTGGCTGACGATTAAGAACAAGGAATCCGCGCTCGTTCAGGCGATTCTGAAGGCGCTCGAACAAATCGGGGACGAGCGGGACCTTCCAAGCGTCCAGAAAATGGCCGAGCGCGAAGCGTCGACCCAACGCGAGAAAACGCTGCGGGAAGCCGCGCGGCAGTGCTTGCCCTACGTCGAGCAGCGCGCCGAAAAGAATCGAGTTGCGAATACGCTCCTTCGTGCCGCCACCGCAAGTGGGCCGAATATGGAGTCCCTACTCCGACCCGTAGCTTCCTCCCCTCGCACGGATTACGAGGACCTCTTAAGACCGGCGGAATCGGCGGCTTCGAATACCATTGTTGCATCCCCGGAATCCACGGATTCACAAGTGATCGAACTTCACAACCACTCCTGAATAATCCTTCAACTCGCGCAAGGTATACTGAAACCAATTGCACGAACTATGCAATAAGTATCACTTGATTCCATCTTTCCGAGCACTACTTCGGCGGGACTCAGGAGGAGCGGTTGTTTCGACTTGACGGTAAGGCGGCTCTAATCACCGGTGCCGGTTCCGGTATTGGGGAGGAGATCGCCAGGCTATTTGCCGCGCAGGGCGCTGGTTGCATAATCGCCGACATCGATGAGGCCGGCGGGCGGCGCGTTGCGAACGAACTCGGCAACCTCTGTCCCTTTCGTCGGATGGACGTCACTGATTCCGCCGATGTCAAGGCGGCGATGGAATTCGCGGTCGACCGCTACGGCAAACTCGATATCCTGGTCAACAACGCCGGAATCGGTCTGGTTGGAAACGTAGAAGAGACCGTGGAGGCGGACTTCGAGCGGCTGATGCAGGTGAATGTCTCCGGGGTATTCCTCGGCTGCAAGCACGCGATTCCGTTCATGGTGAAGCAGGGCGCGGGAAACATCATTAACATCGGCTCTGTGGCGGGGATGGTCGGAATCGAGCGGCGTTTTGCTTACAGCGCCACGAAGGGCGCGGTCATCGCCATCACCCGGCAGCTCGCTATCGACTACGTCGGCAGCGGAATCCGCGTCAATTGTATCTCCCCCGGCACCATCTACACGCCATTTGTCGAAGGCTATCTTCGCAAGTTTCATTCCCATGAATTGGAAGAAACGAAGGCCAAACTGGACGCCCGCCAGCCGATGGGACGTATGGGGCGGCCGGACGAGATCGCCAAGGCCGCGCTTTACCTGGCGGCAGACGAATCCGAGTTCGTTACCGGCTCGATTCTTACGATAGATGGCGGGCTCACTGCTAAATAGCGACATTCCGATACCCGACACCCGATACCCGATACCCGATGCGTATACGCCGAAAGGCCGGGGCGGACGGCCTCAACGATAGTCCCCACATGCAAGAGGCGCTCCAGGTCGCCTATTACCACTGCATCCTGGAGATGCCGCTAAAAACCATCGCCGAGCTGCTGGGCAAGAGCCCTGCTACCATAACTCGCAGGCTGGACGACGTGCGACAGGCCGGTTGGCTCCGTGACCATCCGGAGTTCACACCCCCGCCTGACGTCTGGAAAGACCTGCAGGCGCAGATGACCTGCACGGACGTTGAAGCCGCCCTTAAGACCTATTTTGGGCCGGAACTGCTGCCACGCATCAGCGTGCTGCCGTCTCCGCCGCCAAGGTCAGGGGACGACTTGAGGCAGGCTCAACCGGAGGCGGTCGAAAGAATCGGCCTCTTTGCAGCAAAACGCCTCGCGGATGCGCTGGCGGAAGGCGAGCACGTCGTAGGAATAAATTGGGGCTGGTCCGTGCGACATTGCGTGGTCAACCTGCGTCCGTCGCGTGCGAACCCGAATGTCCGATTCGTCCCAATCGTCGGCAGTCTCAGCTTGGACGAGACGGATCCCCATTTTGACGAGGCGATAGAGTGCTCTGCCAACCGCCTGGCGCAGCTCGCCGCTTCGGCCTTCGACGCGCCCCGTTCGCCTCGCATAACCACGCCGGCCTATATCCCTCGCCGATTCCACTCGGACCCGCGCGGCCTCAGAGCAATCCGAGACTTCGTCGAGAGCGATGTTTCGTACCTGCGCATCT
Source organism: Chthonomonadales bacterium (assembly GCA_046715155.1). Taxonomy (GTDB): domain Bacteria; phylum Armatimonadota; class Chthonomonadetes; order Chthonomonadales; family CAJBBX01; genus JBKJZI01. The sequence continues at coordinate 9,425 of JBKJZI010000335.1, forward strand.
TCGGCGGCAAGGATGAGGGCGGGCGCCCGCACCCTGGTCTTTTGGATCAGGTAGACACTCTCATCACGGGGCTCTCATCCATCGACGTGGATATTCTCCCCATATACCGGCCGAACCTTATCACGCAAGAGGACATTCCGGTACTTGAGCGTGCTGGTGTTGTTGGGGACCTCGCGCTCCACCTGGTCGTGGAATCGGAACTGGCCGACAAGCGCGCCCCGGAGCGCCAGCTCGTGGAGACCATCAATAGCCTGATAGTCGGCGCCGGCCCGTCCGACTTCGAACAGGCAGCCGAACGTGCGCGAAAGGATGATGCCGCTGGATTAGGAGTGGTAGTTCTGTCGGTCGGCGTCTGGAAAGCGCGGATTCTTACCACCGCCATACGCATGGGTGCAGTGAACGAGCTGATAACCGACCTGGATACCGCCCTTGCCATCGCGAGGCACGTTGGGGTACACATACCCACCCGATCCCAGGCTATGAGGACTCGTGCTTGATAGGCGCTGAGAAGGCACTCACCTTTGACGACTCTGCTGCTACTGGAATCCTGGAATGCGGCGCCACTCGCGCGCATCTGGAAGAACTCGACCAGCGGATTCAGGCGATTCACCGGGATTTCGTGGATGAACATGCGCAGGGCTATTCGAAGCTGGAGCGTAACCTGCGGGCCTGGACGCAGAGTCAACTCCGGGCAGATGAAATTAGCGCTACCGTAGCGCTTGCGGAGCGAATCCGATCGGAGTTCGACGTCCTCGTGCTTGTCGGAATCGGCGGCTCGGACCTTGGCGCGCGGACGCTTCACGACTCCCTGGATCATCCATTTCACAATCAGTTATCTGCCGACGAAAGAAAAGACGCGCCGGAGCTCTACTTTGCCGGAGACACCTTCGATCCGAAACGGCTACTTGCCCTGCTGGATATGCTCGAATCTCGCAGCCTGCTAGCCAAGACTTGTGTGAACGTCGTCAGCAAATCCGGCAAGACCGGAGAAACCATCGCCGCGGCGATGGTGATCCGCGAACGCTTCGGGAAGGCCGGAATCCGCAATTGGAACCAACGCTTCGTCGCTACAACCGGTCAGAACGACGAGAGTGTGCTCTTCCAGATGAATCGAGACACGTCCTTTTTCGGCGTGCTGCCGGTCCCCGAGGGAGTCGGCGGCCGTTTTAGCTTCGCGTCCCCGGTGGGGCTTTTGCCCTTTGCGGTTACAGCCGTTGGCTCGTCTCCACGTGAGCGCGTCGATTCCGCGATGGCGGGATACGCGGAGGCGCATCGCCGCTTCTTGATGCCTACCGCCGATTCCGCAAACGCCGCCTACGCCCTCGCGCGGTGGTGGCACCTGGGCGAGCAATTCGGCGATAAGCGCGCCCTCGTGTTCTGCAATTACGCTGACGACCGCCGCCTGAGCGACTGGTTCACGCAGCTCTACGAAGAAAGCGTCCAGGAGCGCGGAGAGGGTTTGAACGTCATCGGAACGCAGGGCCCGACCGGCAACCATTCGATATTGAACGGAATCCTCCGCGGCCCGCATGACAAGCTCGTGCTGCTGCTGCGCTGGCTCGACCTTGGGTCCGACGCACGGATTCCGACGGGCACGGGTATCGCCGGAGACCTCAAGTTCTTCGAGGGCCTTCCTCTTTCTGCCGTGCAAGACGCCTCCTGCCGCGCCACCGCTGCCGACTACCTCTCCAACGGGGTGCCGACGGCCACCCTCGACATCGCCCGCCGTGACGAATATCATCTCTTCCTAAGTATGCGGACCCTGATGGACGCGGTAGCGATCAAAGGGCGTCTCCAGAATCTTCATATCGATTCTGAAGGCAAACCCAATCCGGAGTCAGACCTCACCTATCAGCAGCCGGGCGTCGAAGGGTATAAGATCGGGACTCGCGATAACGCACAGTCAATGCAGAAGGCCGACCCTTGATTCCGTTACTACTCTCGCTGGTCATCGCTCAAGCGCCGCCGGAAACCCGGATTCAGGTTGAGCTTCCATCGCGCAGAATTGTCACAGATGCCGGCGCCGGTGGATACCAGGCGTTTCCGGACGTCTGTCGGTTAAAGAACGGCGAGCTCCTCTGCGTCTTCTACGCCGGTTACGGGCATATCTCGCATCCGAACGAGAAGCTTCCGAAGGGGGGCCGAATCTGCGCGTTCCGTTCACGGGACGAGGGCCTAACATGGTCCGATCCTGTGACTGTCGTCGACACGCCGGACGATGACCGTGATCCATCTGTCTGCCAGTTGCCAAACGGCACTATCCTTCTGAACTTCTTCACCTACGGAAAGTACGAACAGTACGATACCTGCATCGTTCGGTCCAGGGATGGCGGTCGAACATGGAGTGACCCAGAAGTGATTCTGCCCGGGTATGCAACGTCCACGCCGGTTCGCAGGCTTCGATCCGGACGGCTGTTGCTCCCCGTATATTTCGCCCAGGACAATGAGAAGCGCAGTTTCGCCGCGGTGTGTCTCTCCAATGACCAGGGCAGGACGTGGAGTTCCCCGCGGCCGATAGGACTCAAGGCCCGGAAGACGCTGGATGAGACCGACTTCTACGAGAGGAAAGACGGAACTATACTGGCGGTAATGCGGCAAGTGATGACTGGGGCGGAATCAAAGGACGGCGGGAGAACGTGGGGACCGGTGTACGATCTCGGTTTCCCCGGTCACTGCCCCTATCTACTGATGACGCGATCCGGCGTGCTGCTGATGGGTCACCGTGTGCCGAAGACATCCCTACACTTCAGCCTGGATGAGGGACGAACGTGGCACGGGCCTATTCAGGTGGATGACTTCATCGGCGCATATCCCAGCATGGTGGAGTTGCGGGATGGCCGCGTATTATGCGTCTACTACGAAGAAGGTTCGAACTCGGCCATTCGAGCCGTCACGCTGAGAGTAGAGAGAGGCAACAAAAAGGCGGCCCGGCGACTGGGAGTTCGCCGGGCTACTACAGCAAGCAATGGGTAGACGTGCCGCCCGTTTGTCGGACTGCTCGTCAAAGGAGTTCCCGAGATTCTGATTACCCCTCGTGCAAAACTCCGCGATTCTCGGCGCCTCCGCAGTTAGAATCTCAACGTCTGCGGAGGAACGCCGGTATATCCAGGTCGCTCTCGTTGATCGTTTTGACCGACTGCTCCTCCGGGGCTTCGCTGCGCTGAACGGGAGGCTGCGCCACTACGGGCTGCGCCGGGCGCTGCGAAGGAGGCATCTCGAGCTCCCGGGTGGTAGGCTGCGCCTGAGGAGTCGGTACGACTGCCTGGGCCGGCTGAGCGGCGGTATGCTGGATCGGCTTCGGCGAGAATCCGGTCGCGAGGACGGTTACGCGCACTTCGCCTTCCATCCTCGGATCGACAACCCAACCGAAAATGATATTCGCCTCTTTCTTGTCACACAGGTTGTTGATTAACTGCGCGGCATCGTTGGCCTCGGCGAGAGTCAGATCCGGTCCGGAAGTGAGGTTGATCAGCACGCGGAGGGCGCCTTCGATGGAGGTCTCGAGCAGTGGGCTGGATACGGCGGACATCGCAGCCTCGGTGGCCCGGCTCTCACCTGCTCCAACGCCGATACCCATCAACGCGGAACCTGCGTTTTGCATAATGGCTTTCACGTCCGCGAAGTCCACGTTTATCAGGCCTGGAATGGTGATAATGTCGGAAATACCCTGAACGCCCTGCCGTACCACATCATCAGCGATCTTGAACGCTTCCACGAGCGTGATGCGCTTGTCGCCGATGGTCAGCAGCTTGTCGTTCGGCACGACGATCACCGTGTCGACTTTGGCCTTGAGCGCGTCCACGCCTTCTTCGGCAAGCCGCATGCGTCGAGGCCCTTCAAATCCGAAGGGTTTGGTGACTACGGACACGGTGAGAGCGCCGAGTTCGCGGGCAATCTCGGCGATTACGGGCGCCGCGCCGGTGCCGGTACCGCCGCCCATCCCCGCGGTGATGAAAACCATGTCGGCTCCGTCCATCGCCTTCTTGATCTCGCTCTTGCTCTCTTCCGCAGCGCTGCGGCCGATCTCCGGGTTGCCGCCCGCGCCAAGGCCGCGCGTCAAATTCTCTCCTAACTGAAACTTCGATGGCGCAAGGGAGATGTCGAGCACCTGCGAGTCAGTATTCATCGCAAGGAAATCCACACCACTCAGGCCGGATTCGATCATGCGATTGACCGCGTTAGTTCCACCGCCACCCACCCCGATGACCTTGATGTTGGCGGTGCTGCCTTCTTCGTAGCGCCCCCCCCCGAATGGTGCCATGAACAATCTCCCTGTTTTGGTGTCAGTCAGTGCGAAGCCGGGATCGAATCCCGGTGAGAATCCGTGAGATTCCGCCGAAGGGACTGGATGACGAGGCGTTGCGGCGGTCGGCCAGGTGATGGGCTCCGTATAGGACCAGGCCGACGACCGTTGCGAACTCCGGACCTGAGACCGCGTCGGCGAGACCGGAAATGCGGCTGGGCTTTCCGAAGCGCACGGGCATCCCGAGGATTTGGGATGCCAGCTCCGGCGTGCCCTTCAACAGCGAGCCGCCGCCGCAGAGGATGAGCCCCGCGGGAAGCTGCTCGTACACGCCGGATTTCTTGATTTCTTTCTGCACCATCTGCAGCAACTCCTGCATCCGCGCCTCGATGATCTCGCATAGCGCCCTGCGGCGGAGCTGACGCGGCTCGGAACGGCCGATCTGGGTGATCGGGAACTTCTCGTCGTCGCCAATTCCCTGGGCTGAAGCGCTGCCGTGCTCAACCTTGACGCGCTCCGATTCCTCCACTCCCACCCGCAGGAGCTGGGCAATGTCATTGGTGACGTGGTTTCCCCCAATAGGCAGGACGGACGAGTAATATATCTCGCCTCCGTAGAATACTCCGACATCTGTTGTGCCGCCGCCGATATCAACGAGGCAGACGCCGAGATCTCTCTCCGCCGGTGAAACGACCGCCTCGCCGGCTGCCACGGGCTCAAGCACCATCTCATCGAGCGCAAGGCCCGCGCGGCTGACGCATTTTTCGACGTTTTCCAGGAAGGTGTGGGCGCCGGTGACGATGTGGGTTTCGACCTCCAGCCGCGTGCCGGACATTCCGACGGGGTGCTTGATTCCGTTCTGGCCGTCGACTGAATAAGACCGTGGGATTGCGTGAAGGATCTTGCGATCCGGCGGAATCACAATGACGCGGGCGGCTTCTTCCACGCGCTCGACATCCTCCTCGCGGATTTCCCGGTCGGAATTGGTGACCGCAATGACGCCGTGGGAATTAAGAGAGGCGATATGCTCGCCGGTCACCCCGGCGAAGACGGAGAAAATGTCGCGGCCCGACTGGCGAGACGCCCTCGAAACGGCGTCTTCCACCGCATGTACAGTCGCGTCGAGGTCTACAACGATTCCGCGCTTGAGCCCGCTGGATGGACTGATTCCGATGCCCGTGATCATTACGCCGCCGGCATCGTTCGGCTCGGCTGTGACGCAGCAAATCTTGGTTGTTCCGATGTCGAGGCCGGCGACGAGATCCTGTCGGGGCAAGAAGCATCTCCTGGGGCGTGCTGCGGGTCTCCCTAGCCCAGTATTATAGCCGGTAAACGGGCTATTAGGCCCTCATACGGAGTGAGGCTACTGTTCCCGGACCGGCAGGGGTGCGGGGGCGGGTGCGGCGGCAGTCTTCTCCGTCTCTTTGCGCCGGTTCAAGGCGACGCGAGTCAGGTAATACCGCCGTATAAGTGATAGGTTCAAAAACACGCGCGTGCCCAGAGCTACCACCGCGGCAAGGAAAAGGTCCACGCCGATCCAGTCACCCAGGAAGGCAAGGCCAGCGGCCAGCAGCGTATTCAGCAGGAATCCGCTGACGAAGATATCGTCCTGGAAGCGACCCTCGATTCCCGCGCGGATTCCGCCGAAGATGGTGTCAAGCCCAGCGAGCGTGGCGAGCGAGAGATAGGGCGCATAAATGCCCACGAAATCGGCCGGAATCCGCAAGTTTGCGAAGGCCAGCAGTCCCACCATGAAACCGACGGCGAGACCAAGTACCGGGAGCAGCCACCCCATACCTTACTTGTCCTTCTCTGCGCCCGTCGGATTGACGACGGGCTTCGCGTACTTCACTTCGGTGCTTCCGGTAAATGCCGGCAGCTCGACCTGCGCCACACGCTCCATCTTCACCATGGCCGCGTCATACTGCCGGATCTGATCGAGGACGCCCAACTGCATGTTCAGCCCGCCATAGAGCGTATCAGGATTTCCAATCGCCCGGACGACAAAAGGTACGGCAATGGGCACGCTGTTTATCTGTACGGCCGGACCCACGCACCGCAGGGCGGTCCTTCCGACAACACGATGGCCATTGACGGAGACCGCTTCGGCCCCGGATGCGAAAAGCTCGTGTACTACCGCCTGAAGATCGATGTCGTGAATAATTCCGCGGCTCATTTCAGAGGTTCGCATCAGGGAGCCGCTCTGTCGCGCGCTATCGTTTAGGGTAATTACCACGCCAGGGCCCTTTACGGGCGTAAGGCCGGCCAGAATCTTGTTCTTCTGGAGTTCGTCGTTGAGTAGTTTCTCTTCGCCGCGTCCCTTACCGATGGCGTTTTCAAGCTCAGTATTTCGTGCTCGAAGTCGGTTGATCTCCTCCTCATGCCTCCGCACGGTCTGAATTGGAGTTTGAGAAACGCGCGCGCGCGGCCAGCCGACGCGGTCCATGACCAGGCCCGAACGGTTGATGTGGCGTACGGTCTGAAGCGAGCTTGCCAGAAGAACCCCCAGAATAAAACAAAGGGCAGTAACCTGCCATAGCCATGGCTGATTACGATGCCCCGCGGTGAAGATTCCCATTTTTTCAGCTTTTGCGCGTCAGACTCAGTCTGACCGACTGCCGCCTTCAACGGCCTCAGAACGATTGGTCTTGGATTCCGCCGCGGCTCGTTCAGCCTTCCGGCTTTCAGAGAGCGGTCGGCACGCCGGATTCTCCGGCGCTGTCAGGTCGATCGCCTCCACTTTAGACGCGATGTCCGGCTGCTCGTGGTAGATCTTTTCCAGCAGAGCGAGCTTTACTTCCAACTCCTCGGACCGGCCGAGGCGAACTACAATCCCGTCTGACATATTTAAACATATATGTGCCTGCGGGTCAACGACGATTTTCTCGATTGGCGGCGCCGGGATCCGCTCAAGGGACACGGCGACTGCAAGCGCGTCCACAAACGAGTCGTCAATGATGCGTTGGCCCGGTGTAACCTCGAAAGCGGTGTCAATTCGAATCAGCCGGAGATTGGGGCTGCGGCGCATGCGTCGAATGACATTTCCGGTCCTATCGACTTCAAAGTGACGTCCACCATTCAGTACGATAGCGAACGGCTTCCGAGTTTCGATTCCTATCGCTAGAGTACCGGGAAGACGGCGGGCTACTTCCGCACGCTCAACC
>JBKJZI010000336.1:0-17141 GCA_046715155.1 Chthonomonadales bacterium
TAGAGCCCCTGGGCGAGCCCTTAACCGGCCCTGTTATCTTCGTTTGACTGCCGGCTCCCGGCCGTGCTCGCTCTTTCTGTGCCGCACAGACACACGGGATTGCGAGGCACAGCCACACCGCTAATACGGTAATCGGTCGTAACATTTCATTCATTCTCCTTATGAGCGTCCGCCAGCCGGCGGATATTGACAACCCTCATACCGGTCATCGACGGCCAACCGATTACCGCGGATGTCACGCTTGTACGTCGCCTGTGTAATCCTGGCGAATGGGATGAAAGACATCCAGCGCTCGAGCCGGCCCGAGACTCCGCGCCGAGTGAGGCACGTTTCCCGGTACGAGGTAGGAGTCGCCGGCTCGAACTACGCGCGTTTCTCCGTCGATAGTAAGCTCGAACTCGCCGCTGATTCCGACTCCCATCTGTTCGTGCGGATGCTGGTGGGTAGGCACTTCCGCTCCGTCGTATCCGAATTCGACAAACGAAAGCATTAGATGCTCGCCCCAAACCGTAGTGATCTTAACACCGGGGAAGATGATCTTTGAGGGCTGTTTTTTGAGATCAAAGAATGGCATTGGCGGAATCGAAAGCTGATGAAGGATTGCGATGGCGCGACGATCCGGTGATTCAAGTCGATCAGTTCGGCCTCCGTCCAGGTGTCGATATTGAAGTCCATTCGCATCCGTCCGTCTGGACAATACACACCCGGTGGAGAAGCCGATGCACTTGATCATTCGACTTCGCCGCAATCCTCCTCGGAATCCTGCCGGCGATGGTCGGGATCAAGTGGGTGATTGAACGACGTGACGGAAGTAGACAGAGCTTCCACTCTTCCACACTTAGCGCAGCGCCGCTACCTTCTCCCCGTCTACTATCGGCGTGGATGTGAGGGGCGCGTTCTCGAAGTCCGGGGCGTTTTGTGAACGAGATTCCGCCACGGATTCCGCCTGGCGGAGCATTTCCGCGGCTACCAGCGCTTTTGACGCGCCGATGAATCCGGCGATGAGAGCGATCGCTTCTTCCACCACTTCACACTCGAACTTTTCGGAATCCGCGCCGGCCATGGTATCGGGAATCCGGAACTTGTAGGCCATCCAGAGCGCCCAGCGCAGATAGTCAGCCTGGGTCAGCGCGTGGTGGTCGGGCAGCTCGTTCCAGGCGTCGTCCAGCCGCTGGATAAACTTCTCGCGCAGCATCTCCACGGAATCGGCCCGGGCGCCGACACCACACGTCATTCGATTCTCGACGCGCGTTACGCCTTCGACGCGGCGCGCAATCTCCTCGGCGGCGCTGCAAGCCTTGACCGTGTCGAGGTCGCCGGTGAGCGTAACAGATCCTCCATCGGCGGTCACTCCGATATCGAGCACACCGACTCGAGGATCCTGCGCGAGCGCGAGATTCACTTTCGCCTTCAGCACCAGGTCCGATAACGCCATTCAAGTTCTCCCCACAGAAGAAACCTCCGCCGCGTGGGGCGAGAGGTCAGTAGATGAATGACGGGAGCCAGGTCGCGCCGGTTCCCGGTGTGGGAGTATCCGTGAACAAACCGAGCTAGCCTTCCGTCCTGTTAGGAAGCTCATTGCACTCGTGTTACTGCTCACGCCTGGTGAGAGTTTCCTTCTACTGGAAGTGAGCTTACTTCCTGAACCGGTACGCCTCGCAAAGAACATCACTATGGCGACGACGACAAATACCGAGGATGAGGTACGACCCAAGAGGACGCTGAGGCAGTATCTTCGGATTGTCGGACCAGGGGTGATCACGGGCGCCGCGGGCGACGATCCTACCGGAATCGGGACCTATTCCCAGGCGGGGGCTCGTTACGGCACCAGCCTGTTATGGCTGCTCCTGCTCTCTACTCCGATGATGCAGGTCGTACAGGTCACCTGTTCCAAACTGGGAATCGCCGCGAAAACGGGCTTGTCCGGCGTTCTGAAGGATCATTACGGCATCAGGATTGCCGCCTTCGCGGCCCTGCTGGTCGGTATCGCGAACGTGGGGACTATCGGAGCCGACATCGCCGGAATCGCCGCCGCTTTCGAGCTTCTCACCGGCAAAGCCTGGCAGTGGTTTGTGATTCCGATCACGGTCGCAATCTGGTATTTCCAGGTCTTTCAGGACTACCGCGTCATCCGCCGAGTACTCCTTGGCTTGAGCCTGGCGCTCCTGGCATACATCGTCGCCGGATTCCTGGCTAAACCGGATTGGGGCATCGTCCTCCGCGACACGTTCATTCCGCGACCGAAGATGGATGTTTCATTCTTTGCTACCGCGGTAGGAATGCTGGGGACCACCATCTCGCCCTACATGTATTACTTTCAATCCACCCAGCAGGTGGAGGAAGGCACCTCCGTTAAGAAGCTGGACGATTCAGTGATCGATACAACGGTCGGCTGTTTCTTTTCGAACCTGGTCGCGTACTTCATTATCGTGGCAACAGCAGCAACGCTGCACGCTCACGGAATCCACAACATCGAGCGGCCGGAGCAGGCGGCTGCCGCCCTCGAGCCGATCGCCGGACCGGCCGCCAAGTATCTGTTTGCCGGGGGGATTATCGGGGCCGGCTTGCTGGCGATTCCAGTTCTGACCGCTTCGACTGCTGCGATGGTGGGGGAGGTAATGGGGTGGAAAGTAGGCTTAAGCAAGAGTACTGGCCGAGCCCGCGGGTTCTATCTCGCGCTTACTGTCGCCCTGCTCTTCGGCGTATTGCTCACGCTTTCGGGAATCAACCCGATGAAGGCGCTGTTCTACAGTCAGGTGCTTACCGGAATAGTCGCTCCGGTGCTCATTTTCCTCATCTTCCGCCTGGCGGGCCGCAAGGAAGTCCTGGGAGAATTCGTAAACAGTTGGAAGCAGCAAGCCTGGGGCTGGGCGACTTTCGCGGTGATGGTCACTTCCGTGGCCCTGTTCTTCTGGACGCTGGCGACTGGTAGCGGGTAACCATTCAAGGGAGGCGGGGGTTACGCATTACGGATCACGAATTACCGGGAATGTGAAAAATTACACAGAATCCGTGTAATTCCTCACAGTTCAGTGCGAACATTACCGACAATAGTGTCGTCAGACAATTAGCCGCGCTAGCGCGCAGCATTCATACATGGAGTCATCATCGTGAGTTATCGCGACCCGAAACGGCCGCTCTACCTCACGGAAGAGGAAGCGATGGGCCTGCTGGAGATGTGCCTCTATAGCAAGGAGGAGACGGATCCGGTGAAGGCGGCAGCGATGCACAAGCTTGCCGATTTCTGCAAAGACTTCCTTTCCGTGCCGAGCGATCAGGAGGCGACGCACGACCCCGATTCGGTCGAGCGTTATCTCAAGCGCCGCAGCGCAATAGCCGCCTGCGGTTAGTTCTGCATTCATCTAAATCAGCGAATCAGGGCGCGGACCGTTCGGTCCGCGCCCTGATTCCGTGTGAAGATAATAACACTTGCCTTTCCAGCAAGATTCCGGTAGTGTTGACTGCGTACTATTTGCGGCAGCCCCGCTGCGCATTCGCCAGGAGGACTCCATGATCAGCGCTGTAATAGCCTTCTCCCTTTTTGCCGCAACTCTCCAGCAACCGCTTCAGCGGTTTGAGACCCGTCTGAAACCGTTGGAATCCGTCGCCATAGCGCCGGCAAGTCAGGTACAGCCGGCTACCAAAGACGCCCGCTCGTACGTGGCCGGAAACTTCCTCCTCAACATTGCCGGCGTGAAAAGCGGATTCGTCAAGAGCGTCGAAGGCGGCGGAATCTATGCGGAAGTGGTCAACGAGGCCGCCGGCGCGAACTTCTTCATTAAGAAGCACATCGGTCAGGTGAAGTACGATGACATCACGCTCCAGATCGGGATGTCAATGTCCAAGAACGTCTACGACTGGATCGCTGCCAGTTGGGCTATGAACTACCAGCGCAAGAACGGCTCGATTATCGCTTGCGATTACAAGCTCGATGCGCAGTCGCAGCGTGAGTTCTTCAACGCCCTGATCACCGAGACGGCCATCCCGGCCTGCGACGGCGCGAGCAAAGAACCAGCATACATAACGGTGAAGCTCGCTCCCGAATACACTCGAACCTCGAAAGCAGCCGGCAAAGTGGCCGGTGAATTGGGAAAGAACGAACAGAAACTCTGGTTGTCCTCGAACTTCCGCCTGGAGATCGACGGCTTGGATTGCACCAAAGTCAACAAGATCGATGCATTCACCGTGAAGCAAAGAGTTGCCGAATCCGGGCTCGGCGATAGACGCGACTCTTTGAAGGAACCGGGCAAACTGGAATTCCCGAACCTCAAGATTCAGCTTTCCGAGATCGCTGCCGCCACCTGGCAGGCCTGGCACGAGGACTTCGTGGTGAAGGGCAACAACGACGAGTCTAAAGAGCGGAAGGGACGCCTCGTCTTCCTCAGTCCAAATCGCACGCAGGAGCTCCTCGAGATCAAGCTCTACAACCTCGGCATCATCAGAGTCGATTCCGGGAAGAGCGACGCCAACGTCGACCAGATCAAGCGGGTGACTGCCGAACTCTATTGCGAGCGGATGGAGTTCAATTACAAGGGCGCCGTAATCGGCCAATCCGGATCCACCACCCGAACGGCCGCGCGTTAGGTTGATTCGAAGAACACGAAGCAGGCTGGCGCTGTGTCAATAAGAGCGGAAGAGCGCCAACCCAACCGGTTTAGGCCGGTTCCGGATTCTAGCCAGGCATTCTCTAGTTAGATGGAGGATTCCGCCGAAACGAGTCGAACCTAGCCTGCGTTCGAGCCTCATGATCCCCAGCCTGGACGCCGGGGGCCCATGGGCCTCCGTTACACTATACGGAAGGCCCGATTGCATATCCTCACCCGCCGCGGCATTCTCCCCCACTGCTTGCGGCTTAACCACCCCCCTGAAGGCGATTCGATGTGAACGCCTCCCGGTCGGTTTGTCAAGTCGAATGCGCTGAAGGCGCCGGGACGTGATTTACACTCCGTGACGCCCAGTAATTGGAGGACTGCGAAGTTGAGAAAGCCATGCGCCCCCGGTTTCGCCGGTGCGGCCGCCCTCTGCGGGCTCGCGATTCTTGCCGGCTGCGGCGGAGACGCGCGTAAGCCGACCGTTAACGTTACGCCGACCACTGCCAGAGTTACCCCCGGCGGCCAGCAGCAATTCTTCGCCCACGTGGACAACGCCGTCAACCCCCTCGCAACTTTTACCATCCAGCAGGGCGGCGCAGGCGGAACGATCACTCCTGATGGACTCTATTCCGTTCCGGCCTCCGCGACTGCGGGAACTCAGGACATTCTCATCGTAACCGCTCAGGACGGTTCTGCGCCGCCCGCACGGGTAACTATAATCATCGAGCATGGAGTAGAAATAGTGCCGGCGCGAGCGGAGGTATCCGTTGGGCGAACATTCCAATTCACCGCGGAAGTGAACGGCGACAACCAGAACCGCGTGACCTGGCAGATAAAGGACGAACCGGGTAGGGCTGGCGGAACGATCAGTTCGAGCGGCCTTTACACCCCTCCGACTAGCACTCCCTCCGCACCCGTAACGAACGGATCCGTGGACACGGTGGAAGCGATCGGCGTCGTTGACCCCAGTAAGAGAGACACCGCCGCCGTCACTGTCCGCAGCGCCACCGTCCCCGTGGTCGTCCAGTGAGGCACATGGAAATGAAACGATTCATTCTCTTCTTCGCGGCGCTTTCGCTGATTCCGCTCGCCGGATGCGGTGGCGGATCACAGCGCGAAACGACCGGCCGCCTGACGGTTAACGTGAAGTGGCCTGAACCCTCGCGGCTTATTCCGCTAGCCTCGAACAGCATATTGATCGAGATCTTTGACGGCCCGGAGACCGACGACAACGCGAACCGCGTCGCCCTTCAGACAAAGACCGTTACTCGTCCGACGACGTCGGCCATCTTCGCCGGGCTTCCGGTAGCCAACCTATTCCTGAGGGCCACGGCTTACCCCGCGGACCCGGTAGCCAATCCCGGCGTCATAGCCCAGGCCAGCGGTACAACGCTAATCGCAGTCAGGCCGGGCAACGACCCCGCAAATGCCGTCACAGTCACGATGAACAGTACCATCGATCGTATAGAAGTCTCGCCCATCACAATGGACGTTGGCGCGGGTCCGCAAACGCTGACCGCAACCGCCCGTGATTCAGCATCGAGCCTCGTCCTGGTAGCCCCGAGCGTCCTGGAATGGGACATTGTCCCCGCCGGAATCGCCACCGTCAGCAACGCCGGCGTGGTCACGCCGGTCAGCTCAGGCGTGGCGATCGTTACCGTTCGCGATACGGAATCCAACAAATCCGGGTCCGCGGCGGTGACGGTTACTACCGGGGGCGGAACGGCGAACGTTACCGTCAATAATCCGCCGCCCGGAACGCGGTCGCTGCGAATCGATGTCGCTGGCAGCATCCACGATCTTCCCTGGACGACGGGTACGACAATCAGCGACGCCTTTTCCGGAATACCGGCAGGCAATCACACCGCGACCGCCACGGCATTCTCACAGAATTCCGCAAGCGGAACAGTACTGGGAACTGCCTCTGGAGGAATCACCATTCCTTCACTCGGCAGCGGCTCCGTCACCCTTAACCTGATAAGTTCCGTGACGAGTATTGCGCTGATTCCGGCCGGTCCGACCGTGCTGCAGGGACAGAATGTCACACTCTCGGTTCAGGCGTTTAACGGCGCCACGCCTCTGGCAACGCTCGCAAGCGCTGCGTTTAACTGGACCATCACCCCGAATCCCGTAGGCGCGGCATCTGTTAACGCCGGCGGGGTTGTCTCCACGACGGCTTCCGGAAGCGCGGTCGTGCGAGCCACCGACCCGCGTACCGCGGCTTTCGCGGAAACTACCGTCAATATCGGTTCTAGCTCCGGCAGCGCCGGCGGAGTAGTCAGGTAACAAGAGATAAATGCCATGAAACAATTTGCGCTCATTGGTGCTGTCATTTCCGTCATTGCCTTGATCGCCGGCTGCTCCGGAGGAGGCAGGGTCCTTTCCGGTCGCGCGTCCATCGCCATCGAGTGGCCCGAGCCCAGCCGCCTGATTCCGAAGGCCGCCAACTTCGTGCGCGTTCGCGCCTTTACCTCCACGGACACCCCGATTGGGAGTCAGCCGCCCGCGGTCTCGCGTCCCGTACCGCCCGCATCCAGCACAACGACCATCAACATCGACAACCTTCCGGTCGGCGAGAATATCACTTTCCGGGCAGAGGCCTTCGCTCAGAATCCGGACGCAGTCGGCGGTCAGATCCCGCAGGCGAGCGGGCAGCAGACCCTTCTCATCCGCAACGACGCGCCCAACACGTTCGATATCAGCATGGCTTCCACCGTATCTCAGGTCACCTTCGAGCGGAATGGCGCTCCGATCGCCGGTACGCTCGACCTCATTGCCGGGGAGGACGCAAACATCACCGCTCAGGCGCGCACTCCCGCTCCCGGCAATGCGCTTGTATTGGTGGATCCAAACAACTGGTCCTGGACTTCGGGCAACGCGAACCTTAAGGTCAACTCGACCTCCACGGCAACCGGACCGACGGTGGTCGTCCGGGGCCAGGCGACCGTCACCGCCGCGCTCAACATCATGGAGACGGAATCCAACATTCCCGGTAGTCTGAACGTACAGGTCGTACAACCGCTCTATCCCGGTGCGGTGAACGGGAATATCGCAGGGGATGCGACCGGATTTGGCGACGTAGGGTCCGGACCCATGGATACCAGAGCGCCCGGAGACCGCGTCTTCGCGCTGATCACGCGCATGGACCCTCTCGGCAAATTCTCGCGCCGCGAAGTGGACATTCATGATTCCGAGACGATGGCGATCGTGGGCAACTTTGTACCGACATTCGTCAACACCCCGCCCAGCCTGATCGTCCGGAATTCGACCGGAATCGCCATTGCCTACGAACCGGAGATCTCGCCGCCTAGCTCGGCCTCTGTCATCAACTGGCGAGATACCGGAGCGATCCGCTGGACCTCGTCCGGCCTGGATTCCCTCAGTATTCTGGACATAAGCGCTCGGGTGGGGCACACCTACGTGATGCAGGACGGTCCGGGAGTTGGATTCCGGATTACGAAGCTGCGCGATTCTGACGGCCGGATCGTCAAGCAGATGTTGGCGCCCAACGGTACACCGCCGACCGCCGACGACATGACGGTGGACGACGAGGAGAATATCTACATCGCCACCGGAGATGCCGCTCCCTGGGTGATCAAAATGGACAAGAACGGCGACCAGCAGCCGTTTAACGTCACGTCCATTCCGTTCGTTAACATCATCGATATCGACTTCGATCAAGGGCTGGTGTACGTTCTGGATGAGGCTGCCGACGCCACCCGCATCGGCACCGTATTCATCTTCGGCCAGTCCGGCAGCCACGTTCAGACGGTTGCGGTTCCTCGCATCGGCCCAAACGAGTCGGCGCGACGGATGTCCGTGTTCCGCGGTCAGATTTTCGTAATCTCCGATGACCGTCCAACGGGCTTTAGGATCCGAAAGATATCTCGATAGAGCATGGAGGCGGCGCTCATCCCTCGCTGCGGTAGAGGTAAAGCTGATTAGGAGGCATACGTTGAGAATAGGCCGTTTCGCCGCGCTGGCGGCGCTGATTGTAGGGTCGTTGGCGTTCGGCAAATCCGCCGGGGCGCAGCTCGGATTCACCGTCACCGGGCGATATGAAGCCGTCACGAAAGGCAGTGGCCGCTACGGCTCCGTGGCCCTTTACCCGCTCGCGCCCTTCATGCGGGGTGGGATATTCGACGAAGGTGGCGTGGGCACCAAGACCACCCACGGCGTGCTCTTCGCCGCCGATTTCGGCTTTACCCCGTCGAACGGGAAGTCCTTCGAAGTCGGAGGCTGGTTCTGGAAATCGAGCAACAACGACGTCTATCAGATTCACGCGCGGTCGTTTTTCAGCCGGGAACTCGCGGTGCAGCTTGGATGGTTAAATGGGAGCAACCGTCGCAGCGCATACACCCTCTTTCTCATTCACGACCTGGCCTCCGCCAATGTCGCGCCGGAATCGAGGAGGAAATGGGCGGTACAGGGAGGGTTAGGCGTGATCTACTACGAAACACGAGACCCCTTGAGCCCGACGGGAGCAAAGGGCCCGATGAAGTCTGACTTCACGATGTACGTTCAGGGCTCCCTGGAAATCGCCAAGAACCTGAGCGTCAACGCAACGCACTGGTACCTGCGGGAGAACATCGCCGACCTGAACCGCTTCGCACTCGGAATCGGCTATAGCTTCTAAAACCAGGTGTTCAGGTGTTCAGGTGTTCAGGTGTTGGGGCCTGAACACCTGAACACCTGAACACCCGAGCACCCGAACACCTAACATCTGCTCTGTGAAACGCTTCGCAGCCAAAACTCACCGCTAGACCCTATACTCTCTCCGTCGATCTGCACCGAGCGGATTCTGCAAGAAAGCGCAGCCATGAAGAAGTCTCTCAGCCGAATCGGAGTCCTCGTTCCTTTTCTCGCGGCAGCCGCATTGAGCGCCCGCGCTCAAGGCCCAATTCTGCGCGTGGAGCCGGGCGGGCATACGGCGGAGGTGCGGCAGGTGATCTTCCTACCGGGGGGACGTGAGCTGGTTACGGTCGGCAAAGACAAAGTCGTCAGAATCTGGGACATCCGCACGGGCAAGCACAAGGCGATCCGCTACCAAATAGGACCCGGAATCGAAGGACAGCTCTTTTGTGCGGCATTGGGCGGAGTGAAGAAGAATGTGCTCGCCGTTGGCGAGGCGGGAAAGAACGGCGCCATCCTTCTGTTCGACCTGACCACCGGCGAGCAGCTCAAACGAATCAGCGGGCAGTCCGGAACGGTGTCGAGCGTGGCGTTCAGCCCGGATTCTTCGCGGCTTATCTCCACCGGCGCCGGAATCGTGCGGGCATGGGACTTACGGACCGGCAAGATAGGTTGGGAGAAAAGAGTTCAGAAGGCGCTTCCAAATGCGCGCGGCCCGGACGACTATTTGAACTACTACGTCTTCTCCGCCTGCTTCTCCCCGGACGGCCAGCGAGTTGCGGCAGGGTCGGTCGATGGTAATCTCCGAATCTGGCAGGCAGCCGATGGCAATGAAGTAGCCAAGGTCCAATTTGGGAAGGAAGTGCTCGCCACGGCGTGGTCCTCACAGGGAATGCTCGCCTGCGGTACACGCGACGGCGTCATCCGCTTCTGGAATCCGGGAAGCAGCGATGAGCCGGTTCGTCTCCAGAAGCAGCCCGACGCCATCACGTCCCTCGCGTTCACCCAGGACGGCGGCCGCCTCATCAGCGGAAGCGGCGAGAACGGGACGGACTTCGTGGTCCGCGTCTGGTCGATTCCGGATGGCAAACTGGTGTCGAAATTCGACAGGCACCCCGCCACCGTATTCACCGTCGCGTCTTCCGACAATGGCGAGCTTGCCGCGAGCGGAGACGCTTATGGCGAAATCTTTGTCTGGGACCTTGCGACGGGCCAGGAGCGATATGCGCTCAAAGGCTCCGGCGGGAGTGCGTTCACCGTTGCCTGGTCCCGCGACGCAAAGCAAGTAGCGTGGGGCGGCGAGTTTCAGGGCCCTCTGGGCCGCGCATTTCAACTCGACAAGGGACTCCCATCGCTGGCGTTAGAGTCCTCCGCCGGCTGGGCGAAGGCCGAGCACAAACAGGGATCACGCGCCCTTGAGATGTCAGCCGATGGCAAGTCGCTGCTCTTGAAGGAGGGAAAACGCGAGCTCAAAATGACGCCCGAGCCCGACGACCAGATCAAGTGTTTCGGATTCACTCCGGACGGTCGCGTCGTCGCAGGCTCGGACCTCTATCTGGTGGTGGAGGATACGACGGGAAAAAGCAAAAAGCGGATACTGGAGGGCCATCAAGGTTCGGTCCTTTCCATATCGGCCTCGCCGGACGGCAAGTTCCTGGCTACCGGATCCGCGGACCAGACCGTCCGAATCTGGGACCTGCGGCCGAACGCATCCGACTTCCCGCTGCTAAACATCTTCACGGACAGCCAGGGCGAGTGGATCGCCTGGACGCAGCCGGGATACTACGCCGCGTCTCCCAACGGCGATGAGATGATCGGCTGGCACGTAAACCGTGGCCTGGACCGCACCGCCGAATTCCATTCCGCCTATCAGTTCCGCAAGATCTTCTATCGCCCGGACGTGATCCAGCGGGTGCTCGCCGCGGGCAGCGTGCAGGAAGCGCTCCGACTGGCCGACGCCGCGCGGCCCCAAAAGACCGATCCGCTGAAGGTGGCGGAAAACATCAGCAAGATGGCGCCTCCCACGGTCGAAATCACGTCTCCGCCAGAAGGGTTCGCCGCAACCCAGGCCGATATCATCGTCCGCGCGAAAGTGCTCGATCCTTCTCAGAAGGATGTCGCCCTTCGCTTGACCGTCAGTGGGAGCCGCACGCTGGGACTTCAAGCGGCGCCACTGCGACCGGGCGAGTTCGAGCTCAAAGCCCGCCTCGTGCCGGGACAGAACACTATCAGCGTGGTCAGCATAAACGATTCCGGGGAGAGCCGCCCCGCCCAGGTCCGCGTAACCTTCCAGGCGCCGGCTCAGGATAAGCCGGATCTCTATCTATTCGTCGTAGGAGTGTCCAAATATCAGGGGTCGGGGATATCGCAGTTGGATTATGCTGCCATCGACGCGGAATCGTTCGCCAATATCTATAAGGAGCAGAAGGGCAAGCTCTTCGCCAACGTACACGCCCGCTCCATTCTGGACGCGCAGGTCACGCGGCAGAGCGTTCAAGAGGGCCTGAGCTGGATCAAGTCAGAGGCCAAGGAGAAGGATTACGTTGCGATCTTCGTCTCAGGCCACGGATTCGTGGAGAAGGACCGCTACTTCTTCGCTCCATCGTCGACAAACCTGGCCAAACTTGCCGAGACGGCGATCCCGTGGAGCGAAGTGATAGAGACCATTCGCAAGTTTCCGTGCCGGGTGCTCCTCGCCATCGACACCTGCCATTCCGGCGGCGTAGCCGTCGAGGCGCTTCGGGATCCCTATAACTCCCTTCTTCGCCAGAGCAAGGAGGCCGGGCTCATTACTCTGTCGGCCTGCATGCCGGGAGAGTTGAGCTGGGAGGATGCCAGATGGGGCCACGGCGCATTTACCTTCGCTTTTCTGGAAGCGCTCGGCGGCAAAGCTCCCACAGAAGACGACGGCACATTGTCTCTAATTCAAGTAGCTGCATACGTTAACCGGCAGGTAACCAAACTGACAAACAAAAAGCAGACCAGCAAGCTGCACGCCGACCCGAACATTCCGGACAACTTGCCGTTGGCAAAAGTGCGGTGACTTCCGGACAATTCCGAAATAACGAGGACCCCATCCTGGGTCTCTAGTCGAGTGACACTCAATGGTTTGAGAGAGATCGACGACACACCCGTCATCCTGAGCCGTCGTTGCGAAGGATCTGATTTTCGGGTGTCTCCAAGAAGCAAACGAGAAAACAGATTCTTCGACGATAGGACAGTCTCAGAATGACGGGTGGAGTGACCGTTCCTGTACATAACGAAGGCTTGGCCTCAGATACAGGCGCAGGATGACGTCAAAGACGAAAGACTGTTGATTTAAGCGCAAGAAGAGGAGTTTGACATGATAACAGCTGCGCGCCGGGCTCGCCTGCGCAAAACGCGATGGCCGGTCTTGTTGCCGACGTTGCTGCTGATGATAACGCCTGCCTTTGCAAACGCCGGTCCATTGCCCGATAAGCTCAAAGTCGTGGTACCAGGCGTGCCGGACAGTATCGCTATTACGCTGGAAAGCGTGACATATACGACCAACCCCGCTAACGCGGGGAGCCCGGTGGCGGGTAAGGGGACCCTCAAAGTCTCGATCTCGGGCACGACGCTCCCGGGCAGCTTCGAAGTCCCGTTTACCAACATCGTGGCCACGGATGACGGCCAGGTCGTGGGCGGCGGATTCAAGCTCAGCCAGGACCTGCCGATCACCGACATCTTCGGCACCGGCTGCGATATCACCCTGGCCAAGGATTCCCAGGTTCTGGTCATCGGCACCCCAGCGCCCATCACCTGCAAGATCACCGGCGCGGTCACCACGAAGCTGCCTTACAAGAACGACGAGGGCGTGAACGCCATCCTGAAAATGCCGACGAACGAGCTCACGCTCAACGCGAACGGCGAATTCAATCTTCAGATCAAAGGCGCAGCCCTCGAGGGAGCCACCAAGGAAGACGGGGTTACCCTGGCGGGTTTCACATTCAAAGCCGCTTCAGCCGACCTTGGCGTCAAAAAACCCGGAACCGCCGGAAAGAAGCTGGACCTCACCTGCCTCTTCAAAGAAGTCCTCATCAAGACTCCGATTCCGAACTTGATGACCCAGGACGACGCGCCGCTGATCATTTCGGCGACGGCCGTCGGTATGAACGAGCGCGGAGAGCCCACTTTCGCGAACGCGAAGCTGGCAAAACCGGAAACCGCGGCCGGCGCGCGCGGATTTCCCACCAGCGTCAAGAACGAGACCATCCATCTCACCAAGCCGCTCGACTTCGTCATCGACGTCAAGAGCGCGGACGTCTCCGTCACCGATGGCGCTTTTACCGCCTTCAACCTGAGCTGCGACATAGCTCTTCCGCCACAGCTCAAGGACGCCAACGGCGACCGGGTTACCATCAAGAACCTCACCCTCAACATCCAGGACGGCGTCCTCCTCGAACAGGCGGCGCCGCTGAATTTGAAGTGGAATAGCTTCGCCCTCGCCACCACCGGCTTCATCGTAGACCTCTCGCCGTCGAAGGGCTCGCCCAACGAGAAAGACCCGCGCGGCATCGCGCTTCCGGCCGACTGGCAGGGTGTCTACATCCGCGGCGCGACGCTGGACCTGCCGCCGACTCTCGGCAGCGCGAAGTGCGGCGTGGAGAATTTCTACGTCGACGGCTACGGAGTCAGCGGCGCCATCGACGTTTCGAGGCTGCAGGCCGCTAACGTCACGCTGATGGGCTTCAAGGCGAAACTTGTCTCAGGCGGACTGACGTTTAGCCGCAACTCCGTGGTCGGGGGCGGAATCGCCGCCGAGGTCACCGTACCGGCGTGGGACGGCGTCATCGCGCTAAACACCAAGGTCTCCGCGTCCGGCCTCGTCACCGTAGAGGTCGCCACCAGCCGGCCGCTCAACGTCGCAAAATTCGGGATGAAGGTCGTTCTCTCCGGCGGGTCGATTCAGATTCCGACCGGCGGAGGGCAGCCGAGGCTCTCCATCACCGGCGCTTTCGGATTCGATGGCAGTAACCCGGCGTTGAAGGTGATGGGCAACGCGATGATCCAGTTCAAGGACCTGGGCATCGATTCAGCCGGCAAGATCACGCTCCCGAACGACACCTGGCTCACCCTTCCCCACCCGGCCAACATCAACCTGGGCGTGGCGCAGATAAGCTGCTCGCAGGTCGGATTTGGGCAAGAGGCGGGCAAGAATTGGATCGGATTCACGGGCGACGTCAAGCTCACCATCGATATGCCGATCACCGGTAGCATCGGATTCCAGGGCCTCAAGATCAAAGAGGGACCATCGCTCGAGATCGGCGGAATCACCCTCGACTGCAAGGTGATGGAGATCTGCACCATCAAGGGCGGCGTCTCTTTCATCGATCAGGACTTCGGCTCCGGCCCGCAGAAGGTCTTCAAGGGCAACGTAGCCCTTCAGGTCATGGGCGGAATCGGCGGCGAGGCCGAGTGCATGATCACGAGCGGCGGCTGGTACGTCAAGGCCGCTTTCGTCCAGGCAACCCCGCCCGGACTGATTCCGCTCGGCCAGTCCGGCCTTTCCATCTACGGATTCAACGGCGGATTTGGCCGGAACGTGAAGCTGCAGAACATCCAGACCAATCCAAACCTGCGTCCCAACTACCAGCTCACGGTCGACCCGACCCTTCGGAATCTGATGTTCCAGGTCGGCGTCACAATCGGTACCGTGGACGGATTCACGCTCTGGGGCAACGGCACCCTCACCGTCATCACCAGTCCGTTCCTCCTGAACATCAACGGGAAGTTCTTCTTCCTGGAGAACGTCTCGCTGGTCTCCACCGCGTCGGGAGACAGAGTGGCGACGGCGGATATTACGTTCGACAGCGCCAATAAGAGCTTCCGCGCGTCGTTCGGGGCCGACTTCGCGTTTCCGACGCGCGACCTGAACCTGATGCACCTCCGCGGTTCGATGGACATGCTGATGTCCCCGAGCCGGAAGTACATTCGCATCGGTTGGCCGATAGAGGATGATCCCATCGGCGTGACGATCTTCGGCGTGGTGGACGTGCGGGGCGGCGCGGAATTCCAGATCCAGCCCGAACAGCGCGTGCAGGCCGGGATCATCTATAAGGCCTCGTTCGGACCGCTTTCCGGCCAGCTCGACGGCCAGATCGACGTACGCTTCCGCCCATCCATTCGCGGCAGCGGCTCGATCCACGCCAAGGGCAAGGCCGATTTCATCGTGTTCAACGCCTCGGCCGAGGGCTGGCTTACGGCCGCCCTGCAAACCGTTCCCTTCCAACTGGATATAGACGGCCGTGTCCGCGGCTGTATAGGCACCTGGCTCGGCGACGTTTGCAAGAGCATCGGCATCGGAGTTCGAGTAAGCAAGAGTGGAGTGAATATCAAATGAGAAGCCGACTTTACATAGCGCTACTTCCCGCCGCGCTCGGCGCCGGCTCGATCGCTCTGGCGCTGCCCAACGCGCGGCAGAATGCGCCAACTCAACCGGCGTTGCCCCGTATAATGTTGCGGGCCGCGACGGCGAACGTCGGGACCAAGCCCGAGGTGCGGGTCCGCTGGACCATCACCAACGGCTGGCTGGCCCCCGGCGGCTACAACCTCTACCGCATAGAGGGAACGAACCGAACCAAGCTGAACTCCACGCCGGTCAAATACACGCCGACTGCAGGCGCGAGGGCTCTTGCCCTCCCCGGCGGCGGGCAGATCGACGTAGCCAAGTTGATGACGCTGGCGAACAGCACCGCGCGCGACTTCCGCTCGGTGAACCAGCCGCTATTCGGTCCCAAGCGTGCACGCCCCACCAGCTCCGCGCCGGTGTTCCGAGATCTGGCCACCGGAGTCCGACAGCTCCGCGGCCTGCCAGGACCTGCCCTCTCCCAGCGTGCGATTCAAGTTGAGCTAACGGAGCGGCCGCAGGTGAAGCTGTTCCTCACGAAGATCAAGCCGCCCGTTCCGCCGCCTCCCCCTCCGCCGCCCACGCCGACGGAGCTCTCCCAGGATGCGAAACAGGACCTCGTGATGGGTTCTATGGTCAGCAAGGACGTCAATAAGACCATCGGCTGCGGATTCGACGATACGACGGTCACCGCCGGCGCGAGCTACCAGTACGCGCTGCGGGAGATCGACGCGGCCGGCGCGGAGTCGGCCACGGACGTCGCCACAACTCCGATCACCGTAGGCGCGGACCCGCAGCCGCCCGCTCCGGTCGGCGTGGAAGCCGCGCAGATGGACCAGGATTCCGTCGACCTGCGATGGACCCGCCTCACGGTGGCGCAGGAAGAGCCGTTCGGAGTGGCTTCGTATAACCTCACCCGCGTAGACCCCAAGAATCCCGCGGGACTGAAAGTCAACAAGCTTCCCGTCGTCATTGCCGACATCCCCGGCAACAATGGCGAGCACGTCGAACCGCGCGCCTTCTTCACTGACGAAGGCGTGCCGATCGGCAAGGCGACTTACCGGATTACGATGACCGACATGTTTGGCCGCGAGAGCGTACCTGCAAGCGTCGAGTTTACGATGGAGGACTGGTTCACCCCCACCCCTCCGCCCTCGGTGACCGCCGAGCTGCGCGGGAACGACGTGACGGTGAGCTGGATCACCCACAGCGCGCCGGATATCCGCTACCGCGTCTATCGCATCGACTCGGAGGACCCAACGGATAAACCCCAGCTCTTGACTCCGGAGCCCATTCCGGGGACTCCCGTCGCGCTGCCCACGCCCAAGCAGTCGCAGGCGATTCTTGCGTCCAAAGTAATGCACCAGGCGGCAGTAACCCGTTCGGCGCAGAGCCGCGGACTTATGGACCAGTTCAAGATCAACACCGACAAGATTCTCGCTCAACAGCAGGCCATCTCCGCTGCCATCGCGGCGGCCGTGAAACCGCCGAACTGGGTCAGCTTCATCGACCCGAACGTGCCAAAGGACCACTACTACCGCTACATCGTC
>JBKJZI010000337.1:0-9228 GCA_046715155.1 Chthonomonadales bacterium
CGTAGAGGTTTCCCGGATCGGCCCCAGCATCTTTTCGGAGACGATGCGCCGGATGCGGAATCCGTCCGCCAGTATCTCCATTCGCGTCGAGCTGCCGTCGACCGTCACCGCCTCCAGCACGTGGATCGCCTTGCCGTCGGCTGCCGTCTCTTCCTTCAGCTCCACCTGACCCGCGGCCGGAATCTGCGGCACGAACATCAGCGGGGAGACCTGCGCGTTTTTCGGAAGGGCCACCTTGTAATGGATGCCCACGCTGGCGTTCTGGAAGAAGGCGTTCTTCCCATCCAGCAATACCAGCATGTCCGGGACCGGCTCCTGTCCGGGCGCAGGCTTCTGGTTGTTCACCGGCGCCACGCGGAAGTAGAGACGGGCCGGCGCCTTCGACTTGATTTCCATGGAGACCACGCTCTTCGCCGTCCCCCGCTCGATCGTAAAACTCCAGGAGCTCTGATAACTCTTCGCCGCCGAATAAGTCTCAAGAGTCTTCTGCAGAATCTCCTTAGCCTTACCCGCTGCCGGCGCCTCCCCCGGCTTCGGCGCCTCCTGGGCATAAGCCAACCCCGCGACAAGAACCGCGGGCAAAATCAATCTAAATCCGTTCATTCGTTACTTTCCGCCGGACGAACTAGCACCTCATCCGGCTGAATGCCGCTACTGGCTGGTCGAATCAAAGTTTTGTTAATCGGTCACTGCACCTGCCGCACGAAGCAATCGCTCCGAATCTTCAAAGTCGCGGGGATCGTATAGAATACGGCTGGCGATCTCATACGGCGGATGAATTCCGCGCAGCGCTACAAACGACTTCACTACATCCTCGGTTAAAGATAGACGCACGCTGATTTCGTTGAGTGACAAAAGCCGTCCAATAAGCGTCTTAGGCATTAGATCCCTATCGTCGAAGAAGCAGTTACGAAGAGCGCTAATAGGACTCCGGCCCCATACCAGGCCAGACCGTAGCCCCTTGGTGGTTCGCCCAAGACCATTATCCCGACATACAAAGAGGTCATAGATGTGGCATATAAGACGCCTCGCCAGATGGTCGGTATAGAGCGCAACCGTTTCGTTCGTGGCCTTGGGCCAATTCTGAAGAATTCGCGGATCATTCTCCGCTATGATACGACAACTTTGGTGAAGTCGGCGAGGGAGCGATAGAGGGCGTTGACGAATGAGAGGAGGGTGAGTCGGTTTCGGCGGATGGATTCGTCTTCGGCCATCACCATGACGTCGTCGAAGAAGCGGTCAACTGCGGGCTGGAGGGCAGCTAGAGCGCGGAACACAGCCTCGAAGTCATATGCGGCGGCGCAGCGGGCGACTTCAGCCATGACCTTCAGAGCGATGTCAAACAGCTCCCTCTCACTCGCCTCGTTAAGCAGATCCCGGTCCACCTGCCGCGATTCCGTCTCCAGGTGAGATTCGTCCTTTTCGCCGGGAATGAACGGCTTCGGCGGTCCCAGCTTCGCCGAGCGCAGGATATTGGCCACGCGTTCAGCCACACGGACGGTTTCGCCAAACTCCGCGGATTCCGCCAGCCTCTGCAGCGTCTCCGCGCGCTTCACCACCGCGTACACAAGCGTGCCATGGAGTGGACCGCCATTGAGCGCCGCGCTCACCAGGTCATATCGGATTCCCTTTTCCTGCAGATACGCCTCCAGCCGCTGGTCGAAAAGCTCCTTCAGGTTGTTGCCAAGGTCATCCAGGGGGAAGTCGAGGCTATTGACGGATTCGTACGCCCTGGCCGCCTGGACCTGGATATCCAGCAGCGGCGGGAACTCCGGCTCGCCCGCCAGTATCTGTACGACACCCTGCGCCGAGCGCCGCAGTCCGAACGGGTCGCTGGACCCCGACGGCAAGATTCCGATACCAACATATCCGACGAGAGTATCCATCCGGTCGGCCACCGCCAGCAGCTTCCCCAACCGCGATTCCGGCAGTGATTCCCCGGCGGAGCGCGGCAGATAGTGTTCGGCGATGGCTTCCGCGACTGCGGGCTCGATGCCTTGAGCCACCGCATACTCGCGACCGACGATCCCCTGCAGCGCCGGCAGCTCCGTAACCATCTGGCTCGTGAGGTCCGCCTTTGCCAGCGACGCCGCCCGCATCGCCTGGGCACGGTCGGATTCCGAGAGCCCGATTGCCGACGCGAGCGTCCCGACCAGCACTCCCAGCCGCGCGCGCTTCTGCTCCATCGTGCCGAGCTTCTCTTGAAAGAGAATGCGGCCCAGGTCGCCCGCCATGTCTTCCAGTGACCGCTGCCGGTCCTGTTCGAAGAAGTAGGCTGCGTCCGCGAAGCGGGCGGTCAAAACTCGCTCATTCCCCTCGCGCACTATATCCAGCGACCGGTCTCCGCCGTTGCGAATGGCGATGAACTTCGGCAGCAGCCGCCCCTCGGCATCCTCTACCGGGAAGAACCGCTGATGTTTCTTCATCGCAGTCACCAGGACCGGCCGGGGAAGGTCGAGGAACTTAGGGTCGAAGCTCCCCAGCAGCGCCGTCGGCCACTCCACCAGCCACGTATTCTCGTCCAGCAGCGCCTCGTCCCACGGAATCCGCCCGCCTGCCTCACTCGCCAGCGCGTCTGCCTGCTTCCGAATCTCGCCCTTCCGTTCTTCCGGGTCGGCCAGCACGTTTGCATCTTTGAGGCGCGGAATCAGCCCACTGGAATCCCTGATCTCGAACTCGTCGGGCGAAAGGAACCGGTGCCCGCGCGACCGATTCGACGAGCGGATTCCGGCGATCTCCATGGGAACTACGTCAGAGCCCAGAACCGCCAGAATCCACCGCACGGGCCGCACGAACTTCTGGTTGACATTCCCCCACCGCATCATCTTGGGGAACGAGAGTGCAAGGATCGATGCCGACAGGATGCCGCCAATCACCTCGACCGCCGGCCTTCCCATATCCGTCACGCGCGCTAGAACGTAATCGCCTTGCGGAGTGGAAACGCGCTCCAAAGCCTCCACTGGCATTCCCTGCTTCTTAGCGAACCCGATCGCCGCCCCGGTCGGATTCCCGCTCGCGTCGTATGCGGCTGATACGGAGGGTCCCTTTGCATCCCGCTCCTGATCCGGCTGACGGTCCGGCACTCCGCGCGCGAGCAATATGAGCCGCCTGGGCGAGCCGAACACTTCCACTGATTCCGCCCCCAGCCGCGCCTCGCTCAACTTCGCGGCCACCAGCTCCCGAAGCTGCTCCATCGCCGGCGCAATCGCCCCCGGCGGCATCTCCTCCGTCCCTAACTCAAACGCCAGATCCGGCATCCACGCTCTCCAAACCACAGTAAGTGCCCATATGCTAGCCCCGCAGCGTGACCAATGTCAACGCGGATATTGCCGCGGTACTGTTCACTCTAAGTGAGCATTTCGTCGGTAGCGGAGGGAGAAGCTCCCCGCCCTCCCTTCAGGCCTTTCGGTCTCTTGTTTCGTAACCGGTAACGGCTTCTGCAAAAGATTATGCAACATTGCGAATCGCGAAATGTCGGAGAGAATGGGAGCGAGAAAGTGACGACTCCTGGAGCAAGTCAACGATGAAACTGCGAATTCTTGGACGATCGAAGGCGAACACATGCGACGCGCTGTGGCCCCATTTGTCCGCCTACGCGGACGGTGAAGCAAGCGACTCGGAATCAGCGCGCGTGCAAGCCCACATCGCGGCATGCGACCAATGCGAGTGTGCGCTGAGCCTGATTCAGGGTACATCCGTTTCGCTGGCGTCGACCCATGAAGTGGATCCGCCGGCATACCTTCGTGGCGCAATACTGGCCGCGACGACCACGCTCGATGCCTCGCCTGCTCGGGCGAAGCTTGCGCGGCGGCCGATGCGGCTGCAGTGGGGATTTGGCGCGGCGGCGCTCGCGGGAGTGCTGGCCGCGCTCGTGTTTCACTCCAACCAGCCCTCGGTTGACATGCCGGTGATGGATCCGACTCCGCCAAGAGCAACGGCGCGGAATCAGCCGGCGGCGCCACAGATTCAAGCGGAGAACCCTGCGATTCAACCCGATCCGTCGATTCCGAATGACACTTCCGTACCATCGTCCATCGAGACCGCCGGCACAGGCGCAACTCAGGAGAATATCCAGCGGGACCTTCGGACTGCCGAGCTGCGTCAACCCTCGCAGAGCGCGCCGGGCGGTCTTGTTGTTATAGAGATACCGCGTACGGCCGGCAAAGCTGCCGTGAAGGTTGCCTCTACAGGGCCAAAACCTTCGGCGAAGGCGAAGCCTGACGCGCCGATGTCGGTCGCTGAAAACGCGCCCATGCCGCCCATGGATATGATGCCTGAGGCGTCCGCGCCGAAGATCGACATGGCGGTGATGTCCACACCGATGCCGATGGACCTGCCGATGAACATAGCCGAGAACGTTCCGGCCGCCCCTGCGGAGCCTATAGCACGAAAGATAGTGATGACCGCTGAGCCGAAAGCGCTGCCACTCGGGCAGGTGTCTAGCCTGGCGGATTTGAAGAAGTCGCTCCGGCAGCAGAGCATCCAATGGAACAGGCCGGATGCAATGCGTGGTCTTACTAGCAAACAGATTAGTGTGGAGATAGTAAAACGCAGCTTCTAGGTGGAACGACGTAACCGGCGGTCAATAGAACTGCCGACAATCTACAGGGAAGGCGGGCGCTTGGTTCACGATTATGCCGGACAACGTGAAGATCGTTCTCGTCTTTCTCTTTACAATTGGAATTGCGTGCCTCTCGCCTATGGCAGATGCACAGCCCGCGACTCCGGCCCTCGTCGATACTAACCTCAGCAGCGGTGTTCAAGGGCAGAATCTCAGCTACCTTTCCTCTGGCGGGACTCCCACTCAGCGCGGCAAGCTCTTCTCCGAATCCGTCCGAGGCAACGGCTCGCGAGCCGGCTACATGCTATCCCACGGCGGCGTCATCCCGAATACGCTGAGCATATCCGTCGGGGCGCGGACACTTCGTCAAAACGTGGACTACCACCTCGATGCCCTGAATGGCGTCCTCTTTTTCACCGAGCCGGTCAAGGCTTCCGACACGATCCGGGCGTCCTACCGGTATGTGGAGGGAGCCGATTCCGGCCGCTCTCCGCTGGGGCTGCAGGGCCTTACTTTAAATCTTAATGGCACCGCTATGAGCTTTGATTACGGGCTATCGTCCGATAAGGCTCGGGGGCTGGATTTCACGACTTACGGATTCTCGCTCGCCGGGAAACAGGGGCTGAACGGCCTGCTCTACTTCAGTACGCCCGCGGGCAACAGCCGGAACATGGTGGACGACCTCAGTACGGCGCCGACGGCGACCACCCGTAAGATCGACCCGAAGACGGCCGTTTCCGACCATCTCATTTCCCAGTCCCTCAACTTCAATTCCGGAATCGGTTCTTTCCGCGCCACGTTCCAGGACGTCGGGGCCAATTTCGGCGGATTCCAGGCAATGCGGAATTCGAACTCGAGGAATGCGGAGGCGCTCAAGCAGATCGGCGCTCTGGAGAAGGAAAAGGGAATCCGGAGGCTTGGTTTCGGCGGCGGACTGAATCTGGGTAAAACGGAGAAGCTGGACCTGGACTGGAACCGGGTCGGAGACGGTAAAGGCGACATAGTGACGCAGGGCCTGTCGCTCTCTGCCGGCGCGCTCAGTTTGGCGTACAAGACGCGGAGCGTGGGAGAGGGGTTTACGCGGTTCGGCGATCTCCGGGAGGCGGATAAGGCGCAGCTTGCCCGCGAGAAGGCGATGGACCGCAAGGACCTGACGCTAGCGCTGGTCGGCGCTAAGAATCCCGCCTTTGCCTTCAGCCAATCCACGGCCGGCGACAAATCAGGCGAGCTGTCACGCCAGTCGTTCTCCCTCACATCGAAAACGGCGGCGTTCTCCTTCTCGAGTCGGAAAGCCGCAGACGGATTCAAGCGGATCAGTGATCTGACGGACGCAGAGAAGGCGGGCATGGCGCTGGACATTCGGCGGCAGTTCAATCCGAACGCGGCGGCGGGCGAGGTTACCGCGAAGGATATCGCACAGATCGGGCTGGAAGCGGGACTCGCGCGCAACCGGATGTCGCTGACGTCTAAGCTAGGAAAGCAGGGCGGCTTCTCGTTTGGACAGTTTGGGATTGACGATGGAAAGGGCTCGATTGCCCGGCGCACGTTGGAGCTGAAAACGGGCGCGCTCTCGTTCAGCCACACGCATCAGAGGATTGCAGAAGAGTTTGGCCGGCTGGCGAACCTGAGCGAATTCGAGCGAACCCAATTTGGGAATGAGCGGGGAATCACCCGTGACGCAATGGCATTCAATCTTGGGATGGGAAAAGGCTCCGGATTCAGCTTCTCGCAGCTCAAAATCGCGGACAAAGCGGGTGGGATGGAGCGGCAGTCGTTAGCTTTAGAATCGAAAGGCGTGGCATTCAAGCTAAATCTGGCCGACACAGACAAGAGCTTTATGCGCGCAGCCGACCTCGCCATCACCGACCCGGAGAAGGCGCTCATCGAGCGGGAGCGTGGATTCCGCAGCACCGATTTCGCCGCGCACGTGGCCGCGGTTAAGGGTCTCACACTGGATACCTTTAACCTGAACGCCCGCAACAGCGCCGACAACCTGGCGAAGAACGGCTTCAAGCACGCGCTTGGGTGGAAGATGGGAAAAGGCGCAAACCTGAGCCTGTTGTCTGAAGGGAGCTCGTTATCCGGCGTGAATGGGCTAATGCATCAGATGAAGCATCAATTGATCGACTTTGACCGCCACCTTAAAAACGGCGTAAAGGTCCACCTCTTTCACGACGTGTTAGAGACGGTGACCGCCGACAAGACTTCGCAAGTTACGACGGATTTCGTGAAGGTCGAATCGGATTTGACTAAACCCGCCCGGTACCTCGCGGAAATGAAGCTGATGGATATGGGCGGCGGGAAGTTTGAGAACACCACGAAGATGGATCTCAACTACATGGCCTGTAAGGAGCTGAAACTGCGGTTGAACACGCTTCGGATAGACCGCGGCGACGATCCTTCCTCGGTGACCGATACCGTGGAGTGGAAGTACCAGATAAACAAGACCCTCTATTTCACCGGCCTGAACTCTGACACGAACACCAACAATGAACAGGATGGCTCTACCCGGTCGCTCGGACTGGACGGTAAACTCAGCGAGAATCTGAACTTCAAGGGCGCTTATACGGAAGTCAACCACGAAGATAATACGGTGAAAACAGTCTCGGACATCGGAATCAGCATGTCGAAGCCGATGGACATGATGGGAATGGAAGACGTGACGCTTTCGGCCAAATACGCTGCGGTGAACGACGCGGACAGCAAAGTGACCGAGATGGCGGCCGGCCGGATTCAGGGCAAGCTGGGCGAGAACCTGGTGATGGCCGAATACGGCGGGACGCTGGACGAAAAGGGAAACGCCGGAATCGCCCGCACCGTGAGCTTCAGCAGCCCGAAGAACGAGAAGAATCCGGTGCAGGTCGACCTGATGTACAAAGCCCGCAACGTAAATCGGACGGCCGTACAGCTCGTTCGCAAGTACGATCTGGGTCTCAAAGTGCTGCCGCGATTGGCGATCACCTATAAGTACATCTCCCTCCCGGAAGACCCTGCGCTGACCATGCAGCAGACAAAGTCCTCCGGATTCGGCCTGCGGTACGGTCTGAACAAGAAGTTCAACCTCGGCCTGGACTATGCGACCGCGCAAGACCTGGTCAAGAACTCCTCCCTACGCCGACTGGTCACCTGCCTCACCGGCAAGCTGGACCGACTGGCTGCGGTCGAAGTCGTCTACACAGTCGACCTCGCGCACCAGGGCGCCAACTCCACCGACGCCCACACAATCAAGCTCTCCTACGACCGCCAGGTGGACGGCGACCACTTCGTCACCTTCACCACCACCTACGTAGACTACCGCGCCGGCGGCCTCGACGATCTACAAGCGCGGGTCGAATTCAAAACTCGGTTTTAAGGACTGGTTCGCGTGGATTCCGTCTCCCGCGGTCGGTATACGGAAGGCGTGAAATGGCGAAGTCCTTGATCTGTTGAGATTCGAAGGTCGAGTTTCTATCGATGTGGCGCACTCCTCCTGTTTGCTACAATGGATTAAGAGAACAGGGGTGAGAGAGACCATACATGCCGGTCCTTTGGATACTGGGCGCCGTCTTGATGCTCGGATCGCCGTCGCCAGGGCAGGACGTCGGCTACCTGATTCCGACAAGAACCTTTCAGATTCGTTTCCCTCGAGAGTTTAAGTCCGAATCCGTCATGATTCAATACGGAATCTACGGTCGCGGCGGCGTATTTGGCGAGGTTCGGACCACGAAAGGGATCCATGATTACGTTTTGAGAGTTGACGATCTGTCTGGAGAGATCCGACGTGCAACGTCCCTTAAGCTGCTGCTCTATGCCCCCGGATACCAAATGGTCGCAGCGGAGATCGATTTTGCCAGACTCGGCGCTCCATACGCGTTCACTCCAGTCCCAGTGACGCTGCCAAAGCTGCGAATGAGCGGGCAGTTGGTGGATTCCGCGCACATGCCACTTCCCGGCCAGACCTTGACCCTGACGTACACTTTTATAGAAGCAATGCGCTATTTTGGATACATCGATGGCATGGTTCCGACAATCAAGATTGACACCGTAATTACCGACCTGGAGGGCCGATTTTCATTCGAGATTCCCGATTTCGCCAAAGACCCATTCTTTCAGAGA
Source organism: Chthonomonadales bacterium (assembly GCA_046715155.1). Classification (GTDB taxonomy): domain Bacteria; phylum Armatimonadota; class Chthonomonadetes; order Chthonomonadales; family CAJBBX01; genus JBKJZI01. Next base: position 8,657 of record JBKJZI010000337.1, read on the forward strand.
TACAGATCGGATAAGTATGCCGCCGGGCGCTTCTACATGTCCAGTGAAAACCGACAGGACGGTCCCGATGACAAACTGAGTCCCACCGGCTTCACGGTACAAACAATCTATCCCAAGCCGTTCATTGTCACGAAGACGTTGCACGGAACGCTTCGCGGCCGCCTGAGCGGGTCATTCCTCCGCGAGTACGGCTCCACCGGAGATCTTACTTCCTACATCCGATCGGTAGACAGCGCTCCATTCAGTATCCGCCTGGAAGCAAGAACCATGCCGGGTCAGCGATCGTACAACGCCATGGTCCAGGCCGATGGAACTTTCCTGGTTAATCTACCGCCAGGGACATACGTTCTCCGTCTGTTTGTCTTTGGACCCGGTTCCACTTTAAAGCATGAGATTCCCCTACAGGCGAAAGTGGTTATCAAAGAAGGCCAGACTACAGACGTATCAACCTCGGCCAACTAGAGTGAAGATATTGAAACACGTCGCCTCCAAACTATTGCTCGCAGTAATCCTACCGGCTATCTTGCAGCCGGCGTGGATAGCGGTGGCCCAATCGCGGTCTTCTGGACCCT
>JBKJZI010000338.1:0-11219 GCA_046715155.1 Chthonomonadales bacterium
GTAAGGCACGCTCGGCTGCCTTCTTAACTTCGGCGGTGCCCTCTCCAACGTTGTCATACACCGCCGCGGCTACAACTCCGGTCGCCTCCGGCGCGGCGAGCCGTCCGAGGGTGAGCACCGATGCGGCGCGCGCCAGGTTTATTCGCCGCCGCTCCAACATGTTGGAAAATGGCCACATCAACAGGGAAAAACCCATGTTCTGAAGGAGAATAAGGTAAATGTCCAACGGAGTTAGCTCGCCAAGCAGTGTCAGCGGGCCCGTGACAATGAGCCTGATCGGCAGGGCGATGAGCAGTGTGCGCCATTGGAGCCGCCAGAAAGCGCCCCAATTGTCCTTGTCCAGCTCGTTGTTGGCGAGTTTTCCGAGAGCCTCCAGAACCTCCTCGCGCTTCTCCGGGTCGGACGGAATCTGCGTCAAGCCAAGACACCAGGCGGCGACGATCCGTTCTCGCCACTGGAATCCGGATTTCTCGAGCACCGCCGCACGAAGAGGAGGCACGGCCACTTGCTCCCCCGCGTCGCCATGCAGAATCCAATCCGACGTCCGGCGTGCAATTCCATCGCGCGGCAGCTTCCGGACGAACGAACGGATCGTAGCCAGCTCCGCCTTATCTGCCTGAAGCTCCGGCGGGAGCTGCTCCATCATGTTCTCGAATCCGTCCATTCGTTCTAATTCTTCCGGTGACATATCCTAAACCCGTTCGCGATCCTCGGAGGGCCGCAGCAAACTATCCGGGTCTTCATAGCCGGATGCACCGGCGGGCCGGAGAAGGTCGTCGTCGGTAGCGGCTTCCGCCGCTCGGAGCAGCGTCTTCGGCGCGTTTTCCCGGCGATGGCGCTCTTCCAGTATCGGAAGCGCACGCTCAGCCCATGGACGCAGGCGCGAAGGCCCACGTTTCGCGATCCTACGCACTTCCTCCAGGGCCCTCCCGTCGCCCACCTTCGCCAGCGCCGCCAGCGCATGTGCCGCGAGACCTTCACTACGGTGATGCGCAACGCGACAGAGGCTTGGGGTGATCGCAGCTCCAAGCCTACCGTAATGGGCCGAAGTGAGAGCTCGCGCCGCTTCCGGGAGCGCCGATTCCGCCGCCCGCTTCAGCCGTGGCGCAGCCACCCGCGAGGCGATCGTCTCGGCCAGCGGACCCACCGATTCCGGAATCTCAAGCCGTCCGAGCGCCCTCGCCGCCGCCGCCCGGACCTGGTTCAAACAATCCGCTTCTATCGCTTTGGAGAAAGGGTAAACAAGTGGCGCTGACAGGAGCGTGCCGCCGAGCGACATTGCGATTCCGACCAGGAGAGCGGACAGCCAAGAATACACGCTCAAATCCAAATCGGAGCGCCCTTTGGCCACGAACTCGACCAGGACAAATACGATTCCGATAATGATTCCCACTGGTAGTGAACGCAATAGGCATCTCCAGAATGCGCCCTGGCGATCGTTCCCATCCTGGCGGTTGAAGATCTTCAGCAGCGCCTCAACAGCTTCCCGGCGTTGATCCTCAGTGGGGGAGTTCATGCCAATCAACCAGGCGGCCAGTGTTCGCTCCTTCCACCGGAATCCATTCGGGTTATACAGTTGGGTGATCAATTCCTCGAACGGCAATCGCCGTTCGGTGGGATCCTGCATGACCCGCTCAGCCGCCTGCCGCACAGGATTCCGCTTCTTGAGCGCCCGAATCACGAGCCACATGTCCGCGCGGTCCGAATAATCCTTAAGCTCCGGAACCGGCGCCAACACCACGGAATCCACCGGCTCCGGCGGAAACGCGACTGTCGTGTCGTCCCCTTCCACCTCGGCAAAGCGGGCTTCACGCGTCCAACATGCGCGATCCACTACGCCACGCCCCCGGATTCAACCGGTCTCAAGAGTGGCTCCTCCGCCTCCACCCCGCCACGAGCCGGTCGGAGAAGTGATTCCGCGGAAGGTTCCAGCTCCGACGCGCGAAGAAGCCGCACAGATTCGTCCGTCTCGCGCTTTCTCGCTTCTAGCACGCCAAGCGTCTGGCCGGCGGACGATCGGATTCCCGGCGACGGCCGCTTTCGGATTAGTGCTTGGATAGCCGGGATCGAGCGCGGCATGCCTATAGTTCTAAGCGCTTTCAACGCGCTCAGCACCACAGCGCTATCATCGGTGCCGACCAAAAGCTCGAGGCCGAGCGACGTGTCGAATGTGATCGATCCAGTGCCGCCGACGGGTGCGTCAAGCGTCCTGAGCAATCCGCTTCTCGACGCTTCATACAGCTTCGTGAAATCCCCAATCCTCTTCCATCGTGACGACTGGATGTATGCCCGCGAAAGCGCCGCAATTCCATCGGGAGTCGCGATATTTCCCAACGCTCGGGCGAATTCGATATGCAGGGCGAGGTGCCTTTCGCCTAGTACAGCTGAGTGAACGAATGCGGCGCCCAGAACGACGAACGTGATCCAGAAGAACGGGGAGACCATTGCGGTCAAAACCCACTCAACTGCGACAAACCCGATCGCAGCGATTACACTACAGAGCGTGAGAGCCTGGAGTCCAGTGAACTCCCAGGGAAGCGGCATTAGAGCCGCAGCCCCTTGCTTGTACGGACGAAGTCCCCATCCCAACATAGCAGCGGCTGCCTCGCGTTGGTCCGGAGTCAACTTTGCGTGGCCCAGCGCCCACGTCGCTGTCATCCTGTCAGTCCAATCTGAGCTCCTCTCACTTTTCAGGACATCGAGGAGCGGCCCGATGATCGGTATTATTTGCGCGCGGCCGTCCAGGAGAGATTCCGCCGCCTCCCGTATCTTTGGGTCGCGCACCCGCGGCAGGAGCTTTCGGATTCTCTCCTCTTCCCCGGGCTCTAGCCTCTCCATCTCGGCGTCTTCCTTGGCGTCCTCGGCGTCCTGGCGGCTTATACCACTTCGGCCGCCGTCGTTTCCCGACGCGCGCGCTCTCCCTCCGGTCCGGCTACACGAATGAAGATTTCCTCGAGACTTGGCACGACCGGTTGGAATTGGGATATGTCGAGGCCTCCCGCAACCAGCCGCTCCAGGATCTCGCGACGGCCGACTCCGTTTGTCGGGTAGAGGCGGGCGGAATCCGGCCCCAGTGACTCGATGCGAACGCCTTCCATCTCCTGAATCTCTCCCGCGTACTCTACGTACAGAGACTCGTCTGAGAAACGCTGCCGGATCTCGGCGACCTCGCCGTAAAGTCGCACCTGGCCGCGATGAAGCATCAACAGACGGTCGCACATCCTTTCGGCGTGCTCCATGTTGTGCGTCGAGAGAAGAACGGTTCGCCCCTCCTCTCGCATACGGAAAATGACGTCCTGGAGTGCGCGGGCGCTCACGGGATCGAGACCGGAAAGCGGTTCGTCCAGGATCAACAGTTTCGGGCCGTGCGCCAGGGTCGCCGCGAGCTGCACGCGCTGCGCCATCCCTTTCGAGAGCTCTTCCAGCTTCCGCCGGGCGTGCGAGAGCATGCCCACCATCTCCAGCGCCCTCTCTGCCGCAGCCTTCGCGCTCGCTGTTGACAGCCCCTTAAGCCGCGCGAAGTAACTCACTGTCTCCAGCGGAGAGAGCGACTTGTAGAGCCCCCGTTCTTCAGGCAGGTACCCTATCTGACCCAGCACGTCGCGGATGCTCTCGCGCCCCAGAATCCGAAGCCGACCCGAATCCGGCCTCAGAATGTCGGTGAGGATCCGCAGCAGCGTCGTCTTCCCCGCTCCGTTCGGCCCGACCAGCGCGAAAACCTCGCCCTCTCTTACCTCAAAAGAGACGCCGTCCAGCGCCCGCACGCCGTCGTACTGTTTGGTAAGGCTGTCGGCTTCAATGACGGGCATGCGGGCTCTCCAATACGGAATACGGAATGCGGAAACAGCCAGTTTTCGGATTCCGCAGTCCGTATTTCGTATTCGGGATTGTAGCAGAGCCCCTCTCAAAACGCAAAAGCCGCCGCCAGCGTCATCGACTTCGATCTTCCAATGATTGCTTCGTTGACGCCTGGTAAAATTGCGTGTTACACTACCGCGAGCCGAGGTGGACAAGGCCCAGATGCCGTCTTTCGACATTTCATACGAAGAGGACGAGGATGTCCTCGAAGTCACCTTCGCCGTCTTCGATGAGACGTTTGCTCGGACCATCCCGCTCAACGACCACATTTTCCTCTTTACGGACCTGAGTATGGGCGCTGTGTGGGGAATCACGCTCTACAGCTTTTCAAAGCTCCTGGGAGTAAGCGAGACCGAGCTCGCCGCGCTGAGGGAAATGACGGAGGAGCAGGCCGATACCTGCCTGACACTCCTAGCAACGCCGCCGGCCAGCCATTTCTTTGACGTCACAGACCCGGTCGGTCTCATTGCGCGGGTGCGGGTGCCGAACCTTTCGGCGTTGTTGAACTCGTGACGGGCAGAATCGTCCGCCCATTCCTGAAACGGACTCTTAGATAACGAACGTATGTACACCGGGCCGGCCCAACCGCCGAGCCATACAGAGGAGAAACCCAATGCAGTTCGTACGCGCAAGCCGTTTCGGTTTGCTCATCGCCGCCCTTACCGTTACGGCAGCGCAGGCCATGGCCGCCCCGGACGCCAACGCCATCCTGAAGAAGGCCCAGGAGTCCATGTTGAGTCTGAACACCTATCAGGCGACCATGTTGATGACTATGGACATGGGTCAAATGGGCTCGATGGCCATGAATTCGGACCTTAAGATGAAGCCCAAGCAGAATAAGTTCGCGATGAAGATGTCGCCGACCGGAGCGCCTACCGGCCAGATGGCCATGGCGGCGCAAATGATGAATATGACGATCGTAGCCGACGGGAAGAACATGTACATGTACATGCCCGCAATGAAAGGTTACAGAAAAGGTCCGATCGACAAGCGGATGATGAACCCCGGAAGCATGGCCTTCCAGCAGGCCGGCAAGGGTAAACCGAAGTACATTCGGACTGAGAACGTTAGTGGAAAACCCGCTCACGTGCTTCAGGTTATTCCCGATCCCAGGACCATCGGAGGCGCGAAGGGCGATATGCTCTTGTTTCTCGACGCCGCGACCAGCCGATTCAGGCAGATGACGATGAAGATGAGCGCTCCCGGCGGTTCGGCGGGCCAGCCAGGAATGACTCAGACGATGAAACTGCTGGTCAAGAACGAGGTCGTAAATGCCCCGATTCCCGACAGCGTGTTTCGGTTCGTTCCTCCGCCTGGCGCGAAGGAAATGAAAGGCGGCCCAGGCGGTATGGGAGGTATGGGCGGCATGATGGGTGGCGGCCCGCCGCGCAGGTAACTGCAGTCGATTGATGTATCACAGGGTCTCCCTCGGGAGGCCCTTTCTATTGACGGCCGTACCTGTGAATCCGCATCGGGCTAAGGCTTGAGATAAGCGCTGAGGAGCTCGACATTTCTGGCGAAGGTCGCGGAATCGATGATACGCCGGGTAGCGTCGGCCGGACCATAATGCCGAAGGCCGCCATCCTCCACCCAGCGGCCGCGCGCGTCAAGATTCCGAATTACCTCGGCAACCTCGGAATCCGTAGGCCGGCGCGGAATCGTCGTGCGCTTTTTCGTCCGTTTGAGAGCATCAGTATCAAGGGCGGAGAGCCGGCGAAAGTCTCGCTCAATAGCAGCCGTTCCATCGGCGACCTTGAAGCTGTAGTGAGTGGGAAGATCGGTGTCCTCATACGTGAGGCGATAGTCGCGGGTGAAGTAGAGCGGGCGGTTGGTCTTGAGCTCATAAAAGCGCGCGAGCCGGCCGTCCGGCAGCCGTGACCTCCGAAGGTAGTCCAACCCCGGCGGAATCGGCTCAAGAAGCTTGCGGTCTCCTGATTCTGCGTAGAGCGCCAACAGTGTGCGGAGCGCCCCCTGCGATTCGCCGCCGGTGATGGACGGAGGCTCGAACTTCCTAGCCCAGTCCGGATGCAAGTCGAAATCATACTGCTGCGCCCACGCCTGCTGCGCCTCCGGCATCTGCGCGAGAACCAGAAAGTCGCCGATCCGAAGAGCGGCTTTTCGGTATGCCGGATTCCGGTAGACCTCCGCGGCCTCAAGGAGCGTTTCAACCAAGCGCTCCAGGTTGCCGTCGTTGATCGTGTAGTATTTCCAATAATCGCTCTTTACGTAATCGCGCGACCAGGATTCCGGGTAAGAGGCTTTCTTCACGGGGAATTGGGTCGGCTCGGGGATTTGGTCGAACCCTTGAGGCCACCCGCCATTTGGATACTGGGCTTTGATCAGGGTCGTGAGCGCGTAATCTGCGGCCTCGTGAATACGGTCGTCTTTGAATTCGAGAGCGGAATCCGCGCGCATCAGGAAGCGTAATGCGGCCTGCGAAGTGTCGTCGTCCAGGGTGGTCACGTTACGCGCCTTGTCGCCCCCGCCTTTCTGGCGATACGCATAACGCTTTCGTTCCGTTGGGTCGAACTCGATCCGGTATGTCCAACCGCCGGACCTGAGCTGGCCCTTCACCAGTGCATATGCCGTTTCTCGCGCGGCTTCCAGGTGTCCGTTATCACCAGCGGCTTCGAAGGCTCTCAGATAAGCCATGCCAACGGTCGGAGTTCCTGGTGGCTGCACCCACGCCGTCGTCGCAGAGGCCTCGCCCTCGCCTTCCCTCTTCGAAAGGTCCTCGCTGTACCTCCACAGATAGCCGCCCTGAACCGCAACCTCCTCGCGAAAGAACCTGACGGCGCGCTTCAGCGCGTCCTGCGCCTTATTCCGAAGATCGGGACGCATCGGCAACGCCAAAAATCCGAATCCGGCCAGCAGCTCGCGTCGTGATGATTTCATGTTTTCGATGGTTCCCAACGCACGTCCATAACCGTAGACAATACCATCAAGAACGATGAGCCGATTCCGCAGAAGATACCGGTCGCCGGGATCTGCCGGTTGCTCAAGAAAGCGTTAATGAAGGGCCCCTGCTGGATGAGCGCAAAGGTCCAGACCGCAAGCGCAATTGCGCTCAGAATAAATGCCCATCCGGGACGTGTTGCGCGCATCATAGCGGATGCCGGAATTAACGCGTACATTGGCAAGGATATCACCAGGAGAGGCGGAACTGCGGCCGAGAAGAAGAGGAGCATTCCACCGTAAATCACTCCGAATAGCTCTGCTCCGTAGCCGACCGGTAAGACGAGCGAGCAGACAAGGAGCGCCAGAGAACCACCAGCCAGAAGTGTGGCGGGAGCACTGCTCGATGACTGAAATGATCGATAACTCGCCGTGCGATTCGATATCACGATCTGTGCCATGTCTTGCTTCTCCTTCGATTTATACACCATGTTAACCGAAGCGAAGCCCTCCGGCATGGGCCGAACGTCCTGGATTTCGACCCTTCTCATTCCCGACGCTTCGGGACAGTATTCCCCGCGGGTTCGGTAAGCCAGACGGGTTGGGTAAAGGCGCCGTTGGCCGCAATGTCCCAGACTTCCAGGCGGACCCATTTGCGACCGCGGAGATCCGGGTGGGCGGCGATGGAGTATGAGCTGAACTCTTTCGTCTGCGTGAGGTCGAGCCGTTGGCGGTGGACCTTCTGGCCGTCGCCGGAGATGATCTCTGCAAAACGGAGCGGGAAGGTAAATTCCACCTTAGCTTTGATCTCGGTTCGCCCTTTCGGCGGAATCTGCGCTTCGCCACCGCTTTCTTCGCCGCCGACAGTGAACTCCGGAATCAGGACTTCGCCGGTGGTGACGAAGAACCTGCCGGCACGCAGCGCGTTCAAAATGGGCCGCCAGCCGTTTCGGAACCGCGGAATCCGGTCCAGCCTCAGGTAGTTCACGTTCATGTGGCCGTAGAGCTCGTGCGTGCGGTCGATCTTGAAAACGTCCACCTCGCCCGGCAGGTACTTCCGGTCGCCCCAATTGGACATGTCGTCCAGGAGGTCAAGCGCCCGCTCCCCCAGCTTCTCGCGGGATAGGTCGGCCGGCATTGCCTTCCACGCGGCTCCCAACCAGAAGTCCGATTTGTAGAACGGCTCATTGCGGAAAATGTCCGGCGTCCAGCTCGAGGCTTTGATGCGCGGATGGGCGGTCCAGGCGAGGCCGCGCTCCCGCTGCATTACCTCCACCATATCAGCCGTGCTGCCGATGTGGTAGACGCGACCATACCGCGGGTCGTCCTCCACCAGCGGCTGGCCCGTAGAGCGCGTCTGCGTGAAGTAAACCGGTTTCGGGAAGAAGCTCATCCAGTGGCCCGGATGCTTGCCCGGCTGTTTCAGTCCTAGAAAATCATTCAGCTCCTCGCCCGGCATCAACAGAAACTCGGAATCCGAGAGTCGGCGGCACTCGTTGAACATCGCCTCCATCTCCGGCAGTCGGAGCGGGCCTGGGTCCCGCTGGTGGCCGTCGCCGTGGAACTCGCCCAGGTGAAGGGAATCGACACCCATCTCCTTGAACACCCGAACGAAATCCGGGATAATCGGCGGTTCGCCCCGCTTCGCCCGCTCCATCGCCGAGACCGCGACGGCCATATGATAGTGGCTTGTGAAGGTGACGTAGCCGGGCAGCTTCTTGAACCGATCGCCGCGCGTGTATCGAAGCGCATCCTTCAACGCCTGCCCGCCGTTCCCCGGGGAGATCAGCAGGAAGAGGCCGAGCCGCTGCTTCGTTCCGGGTGGACCGTTGAACCAGGGAACAAAGGCTCCGCCGCCTTCAGGATCCTGCCGCACGCCGAATCCAAAGCGATTGCCCGAATCCGGCATTCTCCCGATCCATGCATACTTGAAGTTGTCCGTCCAGTCGCGTGGAAAGTAAAACTGATGTGGCGGCGGAAGCACCGCTAGGGAGCCATTCGGACCTTCCGCCGCCAGAACGCGATTCCGCACTGCGAGAGGATGGAATGTGACATGCTTTTCGAGCACTGCGGTCGCAACCCGGTCGTCCAGGTCGCGCCAGGTAATTCTCCTGGAGGGATTCAGCAGCAGGCCGGCGTCATAGATGTATGCCCGCCGGTCCTCCTCCGTGACGACGACCGCCTCCATCTGAATAAGCGGACTGCCCGCGAAGAACGAGAACTGAAGCTCGCCGCGAAACGGTCCAATCGTAAGATCGTCGATCGCGATGGACGCCCGCTGTCCCTCTCCCGTCACGCGCACGCTCTTGACGTCCAGCCGGGAGACGTGCGACGCGTGCGGCCGGGAGGCGGGCTTGTCGAAGAAGGTGTTCCAAATGGACATCTCCGGCGGCCGTCCGGAAGGCGCCTGCCGCGTTCCAACCGTCATTCGATAGACCGGGTCCATGCCTCGTACGACGGTCGACTCCTTACCTGGCTCCAGGCGCTCGATGGACTCGATCAGCGTTTTCTCCAGGCTCAGGGTAATCCTTGCGGATTCCGCGCCCCCGAGCGGCCACTCCGCGACGATTCGCCCGCCATCACGCCGTATCTTGACAGCAGAATCTGCGTCGTAACCCTCCAGAGACACCGAAACCTGCTCATTTGTCTCGTGAGGTATGAGAACCGAGAGGCAGAGAATGGGCGGGATTAGCAGTCGAACTGCAAACATGGAACATTATCCGCCGCCGAAAGGTGGAATCCTGCCGTGAGCGGGAGCATCCGGCCCGCTTGTCGAACTTTGAGTGCCAATCCAAGCGTGAGGGTAACGAATGGCGTACGCGATTAAGGTTAAGCCAGGGACTAAGATCAAGCTGACCGATTACAACCCTGATTCCGATTCCGGTCTCTCCAAGGAAGAGGGCAAGGCACGGTTCGGCAAGCTGGAAGTGGCGCTGGACGAATTGCAGGAAGCGCTATTTGCCGCCTCCTCCAACAGCTTGCTCGTTGTGTTCCAGGCGCTGGATACCGGCGGTAAGGACGGCGCGATCCGGAATGTGCTCAACAGCTTCAATCCTCAAGGAGTGCGGGTCGAATCCTTTAAAGTCCCAACCCCGAAAGAGCTGGCCCACGACTTCCTCTGGCGCATCCATCAGGTGACCCCTGAGCGCGGAATGGTCGGCGTCTTCAACCGATCGCATTACGAAGACGTGCTGGTAGTGCGCGTGCACGAGCTCGTGCCGGAATCCGTCTGGTGCTCTCGCTACGAACAGATCAATGAGTTCGAAAACCTGCTTGCTGCCAGCAACACGATCATCCTAAAGTTCTTTCTATACATCAGTAAGGAGGAGCAGGAAGAGCGGCTGCTCGCCAGGGAGCAGGATTCCCGGAAAGCCTGGAAGCTGAGCGCAGGCGACTGGAAGGAGAGGGAGCGCTGGGACGAATACATGAAGGCCTACGAGGAAGCCCTCACCCGCTGCAGTACGGAATCCGCCCCATGGTTCATCGTCCCCGCAAACAAGAAGTGGTATCGGGACCTCGCGATCGCCGAAGCGATTGTAGAATCCCTCGAGCCTTATCGAGCGAAGTGGAAGGCCGCTTTAGAGAAGATAAGCCGCGAGCGGAAGGCCGAGCTGGAAGAGTACCGCCGTATGAACCACAAAGACACAAAGGCACAAAAAGACGGTTGATTCAGAACGCTGTGATCCTCGCGCTGAATTGCGGAATCTGTGTCCATGACTGAATCAGTACTTTTGTGTCTTTGTGTCGTGGTGGTTACAACTCAGGAATCTCCCAGTTCGCCCGCCAACGGGATTCGGGAGGAGGAACCGGCCGGCCTTCGGAGTCTTGCTGCATAGTAAGGAAGTTGGGGAAGGCCGGGCGGATGACGGAATCCCAGAGGCGCTCCACGTCAGCGAATGTAAGCAGCCTATGTACCGGCCGTTCTCGATCGTAATCTGCTATCAGCTCCCTCCCCTTATTCCCGAGCCAGCGTACCTCATCATCCACCATTCGCTCGCCGGTCAACCGGTTAGCTTCACCAGCATTGGTCCCCATAGCGAAGTGCTGGCCCTCCTCCGACGGAATCCGCGACACGTCCACGGAGTCCGGTTCCAGCGCCCATAGTAGGGAAGTCTCCACCTTACCGGCGTGGTCGCCGCCGCTCTTGCCGTCGTTGTCGAATCCCGGCGTGTTTGCTTCGAAGTCCGGAAGGCCATAGAGGCGCGTTCCCACGTACGGCTGAACAAGTTCGATCATCGTTTTGAGGTCCTGCCAGTTGGCGCCGTAGTGGCCCGTGAGGAAGATGGCGGCGTGGAATCCGTGGGCGTCGGCCTGGCGGATGTGATAAAGGACATTCTTGAAATGCTGCCAGGGAGGTATGCAGGTGAGCCAGGTACGCTCAACCTCGCCGATCCGCATAGCTGCCCAGGAACCATACAGCCCGATCTCATGGATATGCCAGTAGTCCGGCGGTGCCACGATTCCGC
>JBKJZI010000339.1:0-4133 GCA_046715155.1 Chthonomonadales bacterium
GCGGATTGTTCGGGGCTACTTCGCCTTCCAGGACGCTGCCATCGATCCTGCAATCGTCGAGATGGGCCAGAACGTGACAATAGCAGTCAAGCTGCCCCTTCCGGATGAGCCGAAGGTGGATGTAGTCGTAGTCGCCCGTAATGCCAAGACCGGCGAGATGTGGGAGCTCGCTGCTGCCGGAGAGGGTATCTACAAGGCGGCGATTCCGGTCGACAAGAAGACGTTCGACAAAGACGACCAGACGATTTCCGTACTCGCCTACGCTGCCGATCCCAACGCCCCCCGGCCGCAACAAGAAGGCGGAGGATGCGATCAAGGAGCTCAGGAAGCTGGGTAAGCCCTTCCAGTACAATCCCAAGCTCGTAGCAAGCCGCAACCGAGTTGACCTGCGCTTGACCGTAGTTGAAGCCAACAAACGGTAAGCGCTTCGTCGAGGACGGCGCCCAGGGCTACCGTCCGTCTGTACCAGATAGGACCTGAGGATTTGAGGCGAATGAATGTCAGTACGACTGCCCGTCCAGATCATACGGTCTGAGGCTCAGATTGTAGACGGCGTCCTCGATGTCGAGTCCCTGTTTCTTGAGGTGGCCCGGATCTGATTCAGGGTAAGCCTCGATCAGATACGTGATCCAGCGGATGACCGCGGATTTCTGCAGCGAATCCAGCGCGTCGATCATTCTCGACTGAACGTTCGACATCGGCTCCGACGCGGGCGGATGCGCGAAGAACGACACCGTCCAATCGGCGACATACCCGGCCCGAGGGTAGTCCAGGCCGTAGACCAACCAGGCAGGAAGGAAATAGGCGAAGGCTTGCGGCGCGAGGTAGACCAGCCAGTCGCCGTGCTTCTCGATGAATTCGGAATCCACCTCGTTCCAGGGCCGGCCTCCCAGTTCCCGGAAGAGTTCCACGGCTTCTAACGGTTTCGCCTGCGGCACAAACTCGGCCACCACTTCGTCCGAACGGGGCGGATTGCCAACCGGAAATGAGGCATAAATGGCGTCCAATACTTCGCTCATGTCACGAGTTGATTCGGCATCCGCGGTCCGCTTCCCGCTCAAGTTTCCCACGAAATTTGAATCCGGAAAGCCATAAAAAGCCCGCGGAATCAACTTGATTCCGCAGGCGGGCATTAAGAGAGAGGAACCTGACTATCGGATGCGCGGCGGTTCTAGGCGACGGACGAAGCCGAGATCGAGGAGAGAGTCCAGCTTCGCTACCGGAATCGACCCCAATAAGAGCTTGTCCTTGATAAGGGTCGCGCCGAGATCGAATCCGAGGTCTTTCAGCTTTGCCAGGCCGTCGTCCGGCAGCGCGTTGAGCCAGATCTGGACTTCCACGCGTCCTTTCTCGACTTTTGGCACGCCCGGCTTGTCCAGCTTGCCGTCTTTGCCTTCTTTCGCGAAGACTTCGGGCAGATTCCGCAGAGCGGTTGCCAGCTTTGCGTTGCGGAGAAGCTCCCGGCGGCTTTCCGGGGCGAGCTTCTCTAGCTCTGCTATCGCCTCTTTCTTATTGGCGGCGACTTCGTCGCGTGAGATTGAGGCCGTGGAGCCGTCCTTGCGCTTGTATTCGCCGTGGACACGGGCTTCGAGGGATTCGTCCGCGAGCTGTTGCTTGAGCATCGGCAAGCCTTTAGCTGCGGCTAAGGAAGCAGGCGCGTTATAAGCGTATCCGCCGGCGGCTTTCTGCATCGGGACGGCGCCGAAGAGACTCAGGTTCCGTTGCCTCCGCCCCAGCATCCGGCCGCCGCGACTGAGGGTGTCCGCTTTGTCGCCGAAGATTCCCTCGTAGGAGACGCCTTCGGGCATCTCGACCGGGACATCCACCGTACGCTGTTTGCCGCCGACGTTTACGACGCGCTGCTCGACGGCCACGAAGGAGGTGTACTGGCTCATGAGCCGGTACTCCAGGGCGGTGTTGACGATCTGCGCCTGGATCTCGGGCTTCGGATTCCCTGTCTGAGCGCCGAGCCAATCCTGCGACTGCAGGTCCTCGATCTTCTCGCGAGCCCAGAGTGTAGGGATGGCGCTGCCGTCATTGCGAATGGCGGGCAAGTTGACCTGGATGGTCTGGCTCCATGGCTTGCCGCGAAGGATTCCGCGGATGGTCACGTCGCCTTCGTCCGGCCGGGAGTAGCGCCCCCGCAGAATGATGGGGCCGGCGCTGAAGAGGTCCGGAATCGCCTTCGGATAGACGTCCTCCACCGGCAGAGTCCCCCAATCGACCTCCACGTTCAGGAGCATGGGGGAAGCGATGCGCTTGTAGAACTTGCCGGCAATGTTCTCGGCGTCGGGGCTGCGCTTCGCATCAAGGGTGTCTGTCCTCATCCTGGCGCCGGCGTTGGTCTCGACGGTCACGTACTCGGCAACGCCCTTCCCTTCGCGGGCCATCCCGTCGATGAGGAAGCGGTTCACGGAATTGCCGATTCCGAAGGGGAACATGCGCGCCCGGCCCCGGTTCTTGCGGATGTAGTCGATTATCTGCATATCGTTGCCGACATACCCGTCCGTCAGGTAGCAGACGATGCGGAGTCGGTTCGGATCATCCGGAATCTGAAGCGCGTAATCGACTGACTTCAAGATGTCCGTGCCGCCGCGGCCTTCCAGCGGGGCAAGGAACTTGAGCGCCTTATCGATGGTCTCGGCGTTCGCAGGCACCGGCTTATTGAAGCAGGGAAAAACCTGCGTGTTGAATCCGATTAGCTGGAACGTATCGCCGGGGTTCAGGTTGTTGATGCAGTGCTTCATCACTTCCTTGGCCTTGGCGATGGGCCATCCGCTCTGGGAGCCGGTCTGGTCGATGACGAAGACCATCTCCTTGGGAGAGATCTGCGTTTGCGGCGGGGCCATCGGCGGCTGGAGGATGAGGGTGAAGTAGCCATTGGTCCGATTGGCGAGCGGCTGCGCGGATGCCTGCTGCGGCGGCTTCGCGTGATGAAGCATGCCGGACGCTATCTCGGAGCCGGCGGCGGTGTAGTGCAGGATGAAGTCCTTGTTCGGGATCTCCGCTTCATTCTTCAATCGGACTACCGCTTTGGTCTCCCCAACCCGCCTCGCATCCACTTCATGGACCTTGGACCGGACATCCTGAATCCGCAGGCCGGCATCAAGGTTGACGGTGAGGAAGATATTGTGGCCGGCGCGGGTGTCCTTGGGAGTGATGGGCGGGGTGATCTTCTCAGCGTCGGTCACCACCGATTCTTTGCCCGGGTCCCGCGTGATCGTCTTCTCCGGGCTCGGGGCGCCGCGCTGTCCGGACTGGCCATAACCGCCGGCAGGGACGAATCGCGGTCCGACCACCATCGGGAAGACAAACTCGTATTTTCCGTCCTCATACTTTAGGAGGTTCACGTAGCTGATAGTGATCAGCACGCGCTCGCCGGGCATGATATTGGCGACGGACTGGGTGAATATGTTGGGCCGCTCCTGGTCAAGCAGGGCGGCGGCCTTACCTGCAGCCCTGGCGGATTCGTAAACTTCGCGCGCGTCCTCGCGTTTCAGAATCTGGCCCTTGATGATGCGCGTGCCGATGGTCATCGTCATGTCGTCTACTGCGGCATCTGACGGGAGCGGGAAGGTGTAGACGGCTTCCACAGGCGTGGAGCTCGTATTCGCGAACTCCTGCTTCACGGTGACCCGGGCGACGTAACCGGAGATATCGGCGGTAACGTCCGTGCGCTTCAGCGGGCAAAGGCCGGCGGCTTTTCCGTCCTTTCCGATAATGGCGAGCTGCCCCGGCGCGGCGTCGTTAATGGACGCGTGGGCTGCGGTAGGCGTCTTCTGCGCGCCCCAGACGGAATAAGCGATTCCAACAGCGAGGGCAGCGGTAAGGGTCAAGCGTGTGCGTAACATGGGCGGACTCCTCCGGGATTCATGACGGGAGACTTTATCGTACGCAGCTTTGGTTGCAGAATCTGCTTTATGGGTTCACCATACTGTGGCCGGGTTTTTGACGTCATTCTGAGACGGCCTTTTCGTCGAAGAATCCGGCGCTCTTCGGAACGGTACCGCGAGCCGGATTCTTCGCTGGTATTACGTCGCTCAGAATGACGTCAAAGACGAACGAACGATTACGAGTACGATTACGAACGGTTAAGCGCCTGATTCCGCTGGGTGCATTACGGTGGCGTAGCT
>JBKJZI010000340.1:0-14418 GCA_046715155.1 Chthonomonadales bacterium
TAATTGATAATTGATAATTGATAATTCCCATGCACTGCCGTATACTCCACGAACCCATCAACACGAGAGAGTTGGAGGCTCGCGTGAGCGGAGTCGTTAACGGCGCGGTCGTAACGTTTATTGGGCAGGTACGGAATCAGTCGCGGGGGAGGGACGTGGCGTATCTGGAGTACGACGCCTACGTTCCGATGGCGGAGAAGATGCTGAGGCGTATCGGGGAAGATGCCCGCGAGCGATGGGGAGTAGAAGTCGCGATCGAGCACCGGATAGGGAGGCTCGAACTGGGTGAGCCAAGTGTGGTCGTCTGTGTGGGCTCCCAGCATCGAGCGGCGGCGTTTGAGGCCTGCCGGTACTGCATCGATACGCTGAAGGAAACGGTCCCGATCTGGAAGAAGGAGGTCTGCCCTGACGGCGCTTTCTGGATCGAGGGGGAGGACGCGGTCGAGGCGAAATGAAGGTCCTCGGCGCCGTGGTGGGATTGTTGATCGTCGGCTCGATCGCCGCCTTTCTATTGGTCCCGCGATTCCGATCTGAAACGAAGGAAGTTTCCGTCACACCCGTAGACGCACCGGAGCGGCGAACCGATACCGCCCGTCCACCCGTCCCCGAAAAGCGGGTGGAGATTCCCGATTCGGTCGAGCAGAAGCTGCGTGACGACGCCACGCGCCGCCGCTTGCCCTTCTTTCAGTTCCTGCGCAACAATTACGGCAAGGAGATAAGCAGCTTCGGGGTCACCGACGCAATCGACACGCTCGATCTCGTCGTAACGAATCCCGACACGGCGTCGATCCAGGGCCTCATCGGCCAGGCTGTCTCGCCGACCGCCGAGCAGTACGGGTTCCGCAAGGTACGAGTATTCATCGCCAACCCGCCCGGCACGCTCGAGCCGCTGAAACTGGCAGCCGAATCCGCCTACGACGGCGCCGGGCGGTGGAATACCTTCTTGAAGTGAGTGTTCAGGTGTTAGGTGTTCGGGTGTTCCGGCCGCGAACACCTGAACACCTGAACACTGAACACCCGAACACCCAATGACCCAACGACCCGTAATCGGAATCACATGCGGAAGCAGCCGCAACGATCCTCGCGCTAAGACGGAGCAGGATCGGCTGAACTGCGCCTATTCTCGCGCCGTTTTGGAGGCGGGCGGAATCCCCGTGATCCTCCCGATGCTTAAAGGATTCAATACTGTCGATTACTTGGAGCGAATTGACGGGCTCCTGCTGTCGGGCGGAGCGGATATCGATCCCGCACTCTATGGAGAAATGACCCGGCATGATTCCGTGGAGGTGGATTCCATACGGGATCGGTCGGAAATTCCGCTCGCGAAAGCTGCGCTGGAGCGGGACATGCCGGTGTTCGGAATCTGCCGCGGAATCCAGACGTTGAATGTCGCGCTCGGCGGATCACTCATTCAAGACCTG
This sequence comes from Chthonomonadales bacterium, assembly GCA_046715155.1. Taxonomy (GTDB): domain Bacteria; phylum Armatimonadota; class Chthonomonadetes; order Chthonomonadales; family CAJBBX01; genus JBKJZI01. Next base: position 1,422 of record JBKJZI010000340.1, read on the forward strand.
CCGGCGCAGCGGCCGGGACCTATACAGCACCGCCAGACAGGCAGCCGATCCGACCGAACGCACGGGATCGACGTAACGGCGGGTTCTAAGCTGGCGGAGATCGCGGGTTCTGGGCGATTCGATGTTAATTCGCTCCACCATCAGGCGCTGCGCGACGTCGCGGATAGTCTTTACGTGTCGGCGTTTGCGCCGGACGGAATCGTTGAAGGCGTGGAAATACCGGCGGCGCGTTTCGTAGTGGCCGTACAGTTCCACCCGGAGGAATTGACGCGGGAATCGGTTGAGGCGCGGCGGCTGTTCGCCGCATTCGTGGAAGCCTCTACCCCCTAACCCCCTTAAGAGGGAACTTGAAACTGCATTCCGCACGGTCGAGTTCACCCTTGAGGGGGCTAGGGGGTAACCGGGCGAACTCGGTAAGTACAGGTCGGGTCGCCGTCGAGGATGTACTGCTCGCGCGTGACTTCGGCGCTATCGCCCACCATGTTCTGGAGCATGATTAGCTCGTGCTGGCAGGCGTTGCGGTTGTTGCGCGCGATTTTACAGATGGCACAGTTGTGCTCTACCAGCAAGAGGTCCTCGCCGTCGGTTTCAGCCTTCGCCATGTAGCCGTAATCCGATTGCAGCCGGGCCAGCTCTTCCACCCGCGCGGCCAGCGACTTTCCATGAACGCGCACGAGTATGGCGGACTGCAGCCGCTCGCGCCGCGCTGCGAATACGGCGTCCACGGCAGCTTCCCCACCTGACAACCTGAGCTCGTCCAGAAGCTCGTTGGCCACGCGGTCGTATGTACGGGAGAAGGTCTCATCTCCGTCGGTGGTGACGGAATAGCGGTGGACCGGGCGGCCGAGGCCGCGCCGCTCGACCGAGGTCTTGACGTACCCTTCTGCCTCGAGCCCCCCCAGATGCTGGCGGATAGCTACGGGAGAGATGCCGAGCTCCTGGGCGAGTAGGTCGGCGGTCATGGAGCCGTTTACTTTGATGGAGGTGAGGATCTCTCTGCGGGTTATTCCGTTCGCTTTGTGCATTCTGGCGCTCCAGCAGGATCAGCAGTAAGGCCGGGAACTTGGGGGTTATACCCGGTCGCCCGGTTGGTTGGCGGGCGGACCGACATATATACTATATTCGTCTGTTTCAACGAGCGCAATGTTCCCGCGCCGACGCATTTCCTGAATCATTATAAGCAATAAAAGTTTAGGTAAGTTCCATAAGAAGCCGGCGCGCGAGAAAATCAGTCGATACTTCCCCTCGCCGATAGAATGGGTTGTTCAGAATCCGCTTCTGCAGTGGGATGTTTGTCGGGATCCCTTTAATCTCCAGTTCAGCGAGGCACCGCTGCATCCGCGCAATCGCCTGCGGTCGGTCCGGGGCCCAAACGACCATCTTTGCGATCATTGGGTCGTAATAGGGCGGAATCTCATACCCGTCATAGATGTGCGAGTCGATTCGCACGCCAAGCCCACCCGGAAAGTGCACGGATTCGATCTGGCCGGCCGCGGGCGCATAGTTGCGATCTGGGTCCTCTGCAGTTATCCGGCACTCAATAGAGTGACCGTCGAACTTCACGTCCTTCTGATTGATCGACAACCGCTCCCCTGCGGCAACGCGGATCATTTCCTGAACAATATCGACGCCCGTGACCATTTCGGTAACAGGGTGCTCCACCTGAAGCCGCGTGTTCATTTCTAGGAAGTAAAACTCGCCCCGCTTATCCACCAGAAACTCCGCCGTCCCTGCGCAGCGGTAGCCCACGTGTCGCGCCAGCTTAACTGCCGATTCCGCGATTTTGTTCCGGAGCCCGACCGGGATCTCGCTGGAAGGCGCCTCTTCCACCAGTTTCTTATGTCGGAGGGTCTGGACGGAGCATTCGCGGAGACCCAGATGGACCACGTGGCCGTGATTGTCGGCCATTATCTGCGCTTCGATGTGCCGCGGCTCCTCGATAAGCTTCTCGATGTACACCTCCGGATTCCCGAAGGCAGCCTCGGATTCCGATCGCGCCATCTGAAGCGCCGCGGGCAGCTCCTCCTCCCCGTCCACCCTGCGGATTCCCGTCCCGCCTCCGCCTGCTACGGCCTTTATGAAGACGGGGTAACCCACCTTGTGCGCTATCTTAAAAGCCTCTTGCTCGCCGGAAACGGTCCCCTCCGCGCCTGGAACTATCGGCACTCCGGCGGCCTTAGCCGTCTCGCGCGCCTTCGACTTGTCCCCCATTCGCTCAATAACGGGCGCAGGCGGTCCGATGAAAATGAGCTTGGTTGCCTCGCAGGCGTCCGCGAAGCTGGCCTGCTCGCTCAGGTAGCCATAGCCTGGGTGAATGGCCTCGGCGCCGGTTATGTGCGCGGCGGAAATGATGTTCGGGGCGTGGAGATAGCTGTCTTTATTGGATGGAGGCCCGATGCAGACGGCTTCGTCCGCCAGCTTCACATGGAGAGAAGTGGAGTCCGCCGTTGAATGAACGGCCACCGTCTTAATGCGCATCTCCTGGCAGGCCCGGATAATACGCACCGCTATCTCGCCGCGGTTGGCGATCAGGATTTTCTTAAACATAGAGAATCGAGGTCAAGGGTTGAGTGGTAGGGATTCCGGAAGACAGTGTGGATACGTTACGCTTCTTCTATACCCTATACCCCAAACCCTAACCGCTAGTCCCTAATACTTCTGATGGAAGGGGTACGTGCAGCGGACCTGGCCGGTCGCCGGGTCGTACTGGTAGGGGGTCTTGCCGTCCGGGCAGGTCAGGACTTCGGCAGGGAACTTCAGCTCCGTCAGACTCTGCGGATTCGCCTCGTTCTCATTGCTCATCTTTTGAAGCTGGATTCCCTGGCGGATCTGGTTCAGGTTGCTCATGCAGACGGTGCCCTGTGCCTTCTGAATCGGCGATTGGCCCTTGCCGTCCTTTGTCTTACCGGACAGCATTTGCCCGACAAACACCAGCAGGATCACAAGGATCACCATAACCACGAGAATCTCGATCAGGGAGAAGGCGCCGCGCGGAGTGCGCGAATGACCAATGATCAATGACCAATGACCACGGCGTCGATTGCGGCGCGGTGAATTGGACATTGGACATTGGCAATTGGTCATTCCTGCGTGCATCATCCCTGATTCTCACTCGGCGCTGGGGTCGATGTCGAAAAGGGGCTGACCATATTCTACGGCGAGGCCGTCGTCTACGTGGACCGACAGGATGGTCCCTGTCTCTTCGCATCGGATATCGTTCATTAGTTTCATCGATTCGATAATAGCAATAACCTGCCCTGCCTCGACTTGCATCCCCATGGTGATCGGCGGGTCGGAGTGATGGAATACCCCCACCATCGGGGCGGTGATGCGATGAATCTCCGGTGCGACAGCCGTCCCTGGCTCAGTGGATTCCGGCGCAGCTTTCTTCCGAGGCGCGGGAGCCTTACGGGGAGGAGCGGGGCGAGCGGGCGAGCCGCCCGTCACGGTGATGCGGCGGCCGTTTGCCTGCGCCGTTAGCTCATGGATTCGGGACCCGGCTACCAGCTCGACAAGCTTCTCTATCTCTTCGAATCGTTCCACGTTAAATCTTCAATTTGAAGACAGCCCACTCCACCGCGCGGAGGGCCATCGTCGTAACGATCACTACCAGGCAGCCGAGGATCAGATACTGCGCGACTATGCTGGTACCGGTAATCGCCGAAAAGACGCCCGGGCCGCCGCCGGGGCCGGCTTCGAGGGAGAGCCGGGCCATGATCGCATCCATCCGCGCGAGGGCAGCGTTTAGGAATCTGTTAATTAGATCGATCTTCCAGATTACAAGAGCTGGGATAGCGAGAACGAATAGTGGAGCGAGGAACTGGTACTTAAGCCGCTGATGCTCGTTATAAATCACACAGTTTCGGCACCGCTCACGCTTCACATAATCGGACAAGTGCGGGTTGTGCGGAATCTTGACTTCCTTGCGACTGGGCGGAATGTAGACTTCCGGCTTCCGCAGCTCCTCGGTCTTCTCCTCCGGCGCCTCCTCTTCCACAGCGGGTGATTCAGCGACAGCGGTAGCGGATTCCTTACCAAATTCGGATTCAAAGGCGATTATGTCATCGGCGGGCGTATGTTTGGACGGCTCCGTTAAGGGGGCGTCATGGGGCTTGGTCTCGAAGCGGATGATCTCTTTGTTGATGATAGCATCCATCGCATGCCGAATGACGTTCTCTTCGCACATGCAGCCAACGCGCTCTTTCCAGCACCTGGTGCGAGCGTGATAGATGGGGCAGCGCTTGCGGATGGCGTCTCGGCAAAACGACATCTGCCAGCACTTCGCCAAGACGCCAATGACCGCTCCCCTGGGCGGAGTCTCTTCGTGGACCGAACCACCGTATTGCATGCCGCTGAACTCATCCCTGCGGCGCTGCGTGCCGTGGACTATACGGATGAAGATGTCTCGCAACAACAGGATTCCGCCCGGCACCGCCATCATGATTCCGGCGACTTTGAATTGCGCCAGTATGGCCGCCGCCGCTCCGTTGTTGCTCTTGCTCCAGGTGGCGAGCTGATCCGCCAGCGCAAACTCCAGAAGGAATGGAATCCCGTAATAGGCAAAAATCGCGAGCGCAACCAGCGAGTACCCCAACGCCTCTTCATCATAGTACAGGATCGCGAGGGTCAATAACAGGACGCCGAGCGCAATGTTCACATAGAGGATCGCGCCCGTAATATTTTGGAAGATGCGGGCCTGGTCCGCCGCGGCGACGGAAGCCCATTGCCCAACAGCGCCGAAGAGGAGACCGTAGAGGATATACCCGTAGAGCAGTATAACGGCCAGCGCCGCGAGCTGCATGAACCTGCGGGCCCAGTCCATGAAGGTCTGATACAGCCGTTCGGACTGTACTCGACTATTGCTGTAGGTGACTGGCATGGTAGGGTCCAGGGTACAGGGTTCAGGGTTCAGGGTTTAGGGTGAAAACTACGAGTTTCTTGCGTCTTTGCCTGCACCCCGTACCCTGTACCCTAGACCCTGCTACTTCACGCGCTCGAGGTACGTGTCGCTGCGTGTGTCTACCTTCACGCGATCGCCAATGTCCACGAAGAAGGGGACCTGTATGACTGCTCCGGTCTCCAGCGTCGCCGGTTTGGAGCCTCCGGAGGCGGTATCGCCGCGCACGCCGGGGTCGGTCATGGTCACTTCCAGTTCGGCAAAGAATGGAACTTCGGCAGCGATGATGGTGCCGGCATGGTCCACGACCATTACCTCCATGCCGTCCTTCAAGTACTTCACTGCGGGACCGAACAATGACTTCGGCACGCCGACCTGCTCGAAAGTGTTGCCGTCCATCAGGAAGTACTCGTCCTCCTGGCTGTAAAGGTACTGCATCGCCCGACGATCGAGGCGAGCGTGTTCCATCTTTTCGCCGGCTCTGAAGGTCTTTTCGGTGACCGCCTGGGACTTTGCGTTCCGGAGTTTGGTTCGCACGAACGCTCCGCCTTTGCCGGGCTTCACGTGCTGGAACTCGACTATGGTGTAGATATCCCCGTCAAGGATAATTGAGAGGCCGTTGCGGAAGTCGCTGGTATCCATGGCGGTGGCGGAAGTCCCTCTAAGAGCTTGAAAGGGCCCATGCAGGCCGCCCGTATTATATCACAGCGCCTACACCCACGCAACGACCGGGACGGCGGTTTGTGCTCAATCTAAGGACGAAAAAGCAGACGCTTCGGCCGTGGTCGGCATATTGCGCCGAAGGCCGAAGCGTCTGGTTCCGCGGAATCCGCCTGTGCCCTATGGCCCTATGCGGAGGATCGGCGCTATGGCCGGGACCCCGTTGCTGCCAATGACGTAGAGCAGATAGTGTCCCGGCGGGCAATGGGTTGCGCTCGATGGCGCGGTGATTGTCACCGTACCGCCGGATTGTGAAAACGCCGGTCTCAGAATCCGCTGGTCCATGTTAATAGCGTGTGTTACCGAACCGATTCGGATCAAGTGGACCTTGTTGATAGTGGCGTTCGTGCTTACGGTAAACTGCGAGCCGTGGGTCACGGTAGATGGCGCCCCAGTTGCCGTGGGCCGCGTTCCGTTCAAGTAAGCGGGTGTATAGATCTCCATGTTCGGCTCGTTGTCGCCCCCCATGGATATGAGACGCCCGTCCGGCAGCAGCAGCGCAGTAGAATGGTAACCCCGGTAGCGCTGATAGCCCGGCGTGCGCGACCAGGAATTGGTCGCCGGGTCCCAGATTTCACCGTAAAGCACGGCCCCGGCCGGCTCATTGAAGCCGGGAGCGCTGCTTCCGCCGGTGACCAGGATCCGGCCGTCCGCCATGATAGTCGCGTTAATTTGCCGGCGGGCTATGGACATTGGGGTGGCGAAGCTCCAGGTGGGGCTCTGCAGCGCCAGGTCTATCACTTCCGTGGTGCTGAGAGGGGGATCGCCGCCTCCCACCACAAAGACCTTATCCGTGTCGTACATTACCGCGGATCCATAGCCTCTATATCCGCCGGGTCGGTTGATGGGAGCGCTCCACGAACCGGTTCCGGTCGTAGTGAGGTAGCGAGTCGCGGTGGACGGAATCGACATGAAGATTCGGCCGTCTGAAATGAGGTGCGTGGCCGGATAGAGGTCGTGGGCCATGTCGGCGCCGGTGAGATTCCGCCAGGTACTCGTCGCTACCTGCCAGACCTGCGGAAGGGTGTTGTTGGCATAGCGGGTGTTGTAGCTGCCCGTGAAGGTGAGGACGTCGCCGTTTGCGAGGGTGACCTGGGTAGGATACCAGCGGCCGTTATTCATATCCGGCAACCGGGTCCAAACGTTAGTCGCCGGGTCGTATATACTCGCCTCCGGCAGCCCGAAACCGTTGCGGCGATGTCCACCGGTGACGAACAGCCGTCCGTCGGCCATCCAGGAGTGCCCGGTGCAGAAGATGTTGTAGCCGACTTTCGCCTTCGTGGTGACGACCCCCGGATTCGCCGGGTCCCACTCGCGCGTGTCGTCGCCGTATGGGTAGAAAATGACCCTCCCTTGCGGAGTCAAATGCGCGTGAACGGCGACAATCGGCCAGTCCGTAACAACGGACCAACTGCCCTCCGTAACCTGGCCAACGGCGGTCACGGGAGCACAAACCGCTGCCGGAATCATCAGTAAAACAGATAGCAAGAGCCTTCTCATCTTGGAGAGTTCCTTTCGCGTTTTGCTAAGGTGTTGCAGGGTAACTTGCTGACGTCCGTAAAGCCAATCTAGACGCGCCGCACCTCCTTCCAGGCATTACGTTCAGCCGTTGAATTCGATGTTGCTTTGGCACGGATTCAACGAGATCAAACGTCTTCCTGCCGGCTCGCTCGGTAGTTCGGGATGAATCAGCAGGGAATCTGGGGGGACGGACGGAATCCGTTCCGGGGGACCTCGAATGGCCGATATGTACGGTCGAAGATACTCTCGAGATGAGGTGCTAAGGCGCGTCGGCGACATTTCACAAATCGCACGGGTGAAGCCGTACCGGCTTATAGAAGGTCATGAGGATGGCGTGCTTGCGGTCGATGTCACCACCGGGAGCGGCCTCGACTTTACCGTGCTGCCCAGTCGCGGAATGGACATCTCCTCTGCGAGTTTTAATGGGCGCTCGCTGGCCTGGCGCTCGGCGACTACGGACCGGCATCCCGCCTTTTTTGAACCCGAAAAGCTAGGTTGGCTGCGCTCTTTTTACGGCGGGCTGGTGGTGACTTGCGGTCTAACGTGGATGGGCGCCGTGTGCGAGGATGAAGGAGAGCCACTGGGCCTACACGGCCGCGTGAGCCACATTCCTGCCACTAACGTGCACTGGGATGGCAGATGGGAAGGAGATGAGTATATTCTCTCCGTATCAGGGAAGCTCCGTGAGGCCATCGTCTTCGGGGAAAACGTGCAGCTCACCCGCACGATCGAGGCGCGAATGGGGGAGAGCCGCCTCTTCCTCCTGGACGAAGTGGAGAATATGGGCGATAAACGCATCCCGCATATGGTCCTCTACCACGTCAACATCGGCTTCCCCGCAGTCGACGACAATAGCCGGCTCATCGCTCCTACGATCTCAGCCACGCCCCGCGACGCAGATTCGGAAGACGGAAGAGAACGCTTTGCTCAAATGCAGCCGCCCACACCGGGCTTCCGCGAGAAAGTCTACTTCCACGATATGCGCGCGGATTCCGAGGGCATTGTCACCACCGCGATCGTCAACCCGGAGCTAGACGGCGGATTCGGCGTTTATTGCACTTACCGCAAGCAGCAGCTCCCCTACTTCACCGAGTGGAAGATGATGGGCGAGGGAACCTATGTCGTAGGCATGGAGCCGGGAAACGCCCTCGTCATGGGCCGCGCGGTCGAGCGAGAATCCGGCCGTCTGCAGTTCCTGGAACCGGGCGAGAAACGCTCTTACGAGCTTGAAATCGGCGTACTGGACGGAGCAGGGCAGGTTGCTGCGCTGGAAGCGAAGTCAGCGTCGTGACGCGAAATTATTCACGTAACAATGGCTGAGCGCAACATAACACGGTCCAAAGCGGCGGAAGAGCTCGGCGTGACCGTCAAGACCCTGTATACGTGGGAGAAACGCGGGTTGATTCCGTCCCCGGAGAGGGATTGGCGGGGCTGGCGGTGGTATTCCCCCGCGCAGATGGACGAGATCCGCCGATTCCAGCACAAACTCCACCCCCGGCTTTCGACCGAATCCGTTCGTAAGGCGTCTTCCCCCGATCCCGAAGGGATCGAGATCAGCGCGCGCAACCGCCTCCGCGGCACGGTCAGAAGCATCAACGCCGATGGACTCCTCGCCGAAGTGGTGATAGACCTTGGGGGCGGCAACGAGATCGTCGCCGTGATAACGCGCAGCTCCGCCGAACGCCTCGGTCTCCGCGTCGGCGAACCCGCCTACGCCATAATCAAAGCCACCGAAGTCATCCTGGCCCGATAGGCTAAGAATCCGGCGCTGTTTGCGCTTGTCGATAGTCCTCCGGCGTGTCGATGTCATGGAGAACCGATTCGGAATCGCTTGGTACTTCGCGGATTTCCAGTGGATTCTGCTCGAGAAGCTGGTTTAGACCGCCGGAGTCGGATAGGTTGAGGATTGCCTGTTTGTGGTGGGATTTGACGAGGAGGGGGTGGCCGCGCTTGCCCTCGTAAGTGGGAAGGAAGATTCCGCGATCGCATTCGGCGGAGGCGCGGATGAGGGCGTTGACAGTTTCAGGCTGAATCTGCGGCTGGTCGCCGAGGGCGAAGAGGAAGGCATCCACGTCGTCGCGGAGGTGGGCGAGGCCCCACTGGGCGGAGGAGAGCATCCCTCGTTCAGGCCGCGGATTCACCACCACTTCGGCGTCCAGATGTTGAATGGCCGGGTAGGCCTCCTGCCAGTTGCGTCCGAGCACAACGGTAACGCCATGGATCTCGGATTGCTCCAGCGCTCGGATCACCGTCTCCAGAATGGTGCTCTCGCCAAATGGCAGCGTCATCTTGGCGCGTCCCATCCGCCGCGATTCTCCCGCCGCCAGCACTATCGCCGACACCCTCACAAATTACTCTCCACGAGACTATCCTGAACGCCCGCTCCGAATTACCTGAATATTTGCGATCTAGCGGCCATATCTTTCAATTGCAATATACCTGTGATATAGTTATCGCATAGAGTGCGAACGCCGCCCGCCGTTTGATCTACCCCTGCGGGCGCCGGCCTGCCCCGACGCATGCATTGACACTCCCCTTGAGATACCGCTTTCCGTTCGTCGTCACCGCTATTGTCAAATTCATACCGTAGCGCTACCTCGAATTACCGGTCGGCAGCTCGAGACTGCCGGCATGAGACGGCATCGCCTCGCTCAATCCCATAAACGGCCATTTCCGCAATGAGCAACCTTCCGTATCGGGCAAAGCTTCTCCTGGCGAGCGTCTATCTCCTCGCGGCAGTAGTTGTCGTTTGGGCTGCCCTGTACGAACATCCTGTCCCGGTAGCCCCAATGTGGGAACTCCTCACGCTGGCGATCCTTGCGATTATCGCCGGGGGGAACAAGGTACAGGTCATTGGCCGAGACAAGGCGCAAGAGAACGGCTCCCTCACGCTTGGATTCGCCATCATCATAGCGTCGATGCTGCGCGCGGGACCACTGGCCGCAGTCGTGATCGGATGCCTTAGCTGCCTTTCAAGCTGCCTCTATCCCAAGCGCCAGCGGTTCTTACAGGTCTCGTATAATCTGGCGCTATCGGCGGTCCAGTGGTGGGTTGCCGCGTTGGTGTACGTCTGGCTCAACAAAGGCGGGCTGACGGTCGAACCGGTCCACACGCTACCCGCGGCCGCGCTCGCAGGATTGACTTTCTTCCTGATCAACAGCGCCGGCGTCACCGGGATCATTAGCCTGTGCCGCGGCGAGAATCCATTTCCGCTTTGGAAGAACACCGTCTTAGGAACAGGGCCTGTCTATCTTGTGGGTGCCACAATCATCGCCCTGGCTATCGTGGTCTTTCGGGGCGACCTGGGCCTCGTTCTCCTTGTCGGCGCTCCCATGGCGTTCCTGGCGTACCACACCTACGCCGTCAACTCTCAGATCGCGGAGGAGCGCCAGCGGCGGATCGAAGCGCTGCAGCGCAGCTCCGCCGAAATCAATTCCCTGAACGAGCGACTCCAGCGAGCTATGGCGGAGACTCACCATCGGGTTAAGAACAATCTGCAGGTCGTCTCAGGTCTTATCGAACTGCTCATCATGGACGGGGCGCAAAACATCTCTGAGAACGAGCTCCGGCGGCTTAACCAGCACGTGCGCTCACTCGCAGTCCTACATGACATGCTCACCCAGCAAGCTCGCACCGACGGCCATATAGACTCGCTATCGACCAAGGATGCGCTGGATCGCCTGGTACCCCTTCTGCGAAGCGTTACCGGCGCGCGTCCACTTACTTACTTCGTGGACGACACCATCCTCCCGATAGGTCACGGCACATCGCTCGCCGTCTTGTTGAACGAACTCGTGAGCAACGCCGTGAAACACGGGGGCGGCTCCATCGATATCTCGCTGGCGGTGGTGGACGACCAGGCTCGCCTGGAAGTCGCCGATGACGGCCCCGGTTTCCCGCCCGACTTCGCGTATGGCAGCGCCACACATACCGGACTGGAATTGGTCGAAAACGTAAGCCGCTATGACCTTCATGGCGAACCCCATTACGAGAACCGGCCCGAAGGCGGCGCTCGCGTAGTCGTTACCTTCCCGCTTCGACAGGAAGAGGAGTTGGTCGCTTAATCCTTTCCTGACGCCGTTGGCTAAGATCAAGGCTCCTCAGGTGAAAATACGCAATCTTCTAAGGATCAGCTTGCTGTCCGCTCTTACCGCGTTCGCGCTCGCTACATTGAGCAGCGGTGGCGAGACGGTCATCAGCCGGACAGCCGCTCGCTCAAAACTAGGACTAAGTCTCGAAAACGTCGCATCAGGCAAGAGTTCCGGGTGGTTATCAGTCATCGCTCGCTTCGACCGCGTGCTTGATTCTGCTGCGGAACGCCGGATCAGTGACCTCGACGGTTACATTTATCGACACCTCCAACTGGTGCGCTCCGCTGCCATTCGCATTCCGTCCCGAAATCTTGCCCGACTCGCCGCCCTTCCATTCGTCGCGAGAGTGTCTTCGGACGCAGAGGTGCGGAAGTCGGATGAATTCACGGTCGCATCTTCGGGGGCTGATACGGCATTCCAGCAGTTTGGGATCACCGGACGCGGAGTAGGCGTCGCCATAGTGGACAGCGGGGTGTATCGCCATCCCGACTTCGACAACGCTCAGGGCGGACGCACCCGAATCGTCAGGACCGTAGATTTCTTGACCGGAAACAGCTCGCCGGTCGATCCGTGCGGTCACGGGACTCACGTCGCCGGAATCATCGCCGGAAACGGCGCCAGGTCCTCGGGAACGGGTTATTTTAGAACCTTCTACGGGGTCGCTCGCTCCGCAGATATCGTAAATCTGCGCGTGCTCAATGTACGTGGGGTGGGCACGGTGAGTAACGTCATCGCCGCGATTCAGTGGGCTGTCGAACATAAATCGGCGCACAACATACGGGTGCTCAACCTTTCCCTCGGCCATCAGGCTGGAGAGAGCTATACTACGGACCCGCTGTGCCAGGCCGTCGAAGCTGCGTGGAAAGCCGGGATCGTTGTAGTATGCGCGGCCGGCAACGGCGGTCGAAAGCTGGGTTCGACTTCCTCCAACGAATCGAACGAAGGCTACGGATCGGCCCACGGTTCCATTCAGTCACCGGCGAATAGCCCATACGTAATCACGGTTGGGGCCACGAAATCACTAGACGGTGTACGTCGGAACGACCGTATTGCAACCTATTCCGGGCGCGGACCTACGAGGCTGGATTTCATCCTTAAGCCGGACATTGTCGCGCCAGGCAACCGCGTAATCTCCTTGAACTCGCCTTACTCCTATCTTGAGAACGCATACGGTAACACGAATACGATTCCGCGGAGCTACTTCAGCTACACGGGGGGCGGGGGAGCTTCCGCCAGCTACTTCCGCCTGTCAGGCACCTCAATGGCGACGCCCGTCGTCTCCGCCGGGGCCGCCCTTCTACTTCAGAACGACCCGACGCTTACGCCCGACACGGTCAAAGCGCGCCTGATGGTCTCGGCCGACCGCTGGGCGCAGCCGGACGGGACCACCGACCCGCTGACATTCGGCGCCGGATACCTCAATATCCGCGCGGCGCTCAGCTCAACAGCGATCGCGACGCAGTACGCCATCAGTCCGCGCCTGATTCGTGAAGCCGACGGCACGGTACGGCTTGACTCAGCCGCGCTAAGATGGAGCGGACTCTATGTCTGGGGGATGGACGGCGCTGAATCCGCGGACCCGATCTACGAAGACCAGCTCATCTGGGGTACTGACACGATCGCCAACAGCCAGCTCATCTGGGGAACCGAAGTGTGGGAAGACCAGCTCATCTGGGGCACGGACTCCTCCGGTGTAGACCTCTCAGGGCGAGCAATCACCGGCGAACAGTGATCAGCACAGGTTGGAGGGGCGGCCCTGTGTGGCCGC
>JBKJZI010000341.1:0-9436 GCA_046715155.1 Chthonomonadales bacterium
CGGTCCAGCCGACGGTCCTGGCGGGCAGACGGGGCGGCGTTTATACGTCGGTTCTCGGCCCAGCCACGGATGACGGAAGCGGTGATTCCGCCGATGACTACCGCAAGTCCCACCCAGAAGAGGATTCCGAGGGCAAACTTGAACAGCGCTCCCAGCGCCATGAGTACCAGGACCCCGATTATCAGATAGAAGATCGCCTTCATCGCCGCATCTCTTTATGCCGCGGAATCCTCCGGCAGCGGGTTCGCTACGGAAGCGGAACGGGACGGTGGAATCGGAATCAGCCAGGCCGGGACGCCCGCCTCCTGCTCACCATCATCGTTCAGCCAGCGAATCAGCTTGGTGTCCGCTTTCCGATCCGCGTTATTTACATACATGAATACGAAGGTGCGATGGCGGGAGAAGTCATCGATTACGATGAGTTTGTGGCGGTCAGAATAGGCGCGCCAGGCATGGAATTCACGGATCAGCTCGAATCCCGGTTTTCGCGCTTCTAACCAGGGGTACGGGAGCTCGATGGCGGTCATGATGACGAATTCAACGAACCTCCCCCAACCCCTCTTTGTCAGGGTATCGGGTATCGGGCTTCGGGTGAAGAACCCTAGACCCGAAACCCGAAACCCGAAACCCGATCCCTAGTGGTGTGGGACGGTCACCATGACGAAGGAAACTGACTCGTTACCCGCTAAGTCCAGGGCGAAGATTTTTACCTTGTACCAGCGGCCTTCGCAGTCGTTACCGTTTCGATACGCCCGCAGGAGTAGAGCGAAACAATATCGGCCGTCATCGCCCAGCGTGATTTCGCCGTGTGGTTCGATCTCGCTGTATTCGTCCACTACTTCATACCATGCGCGGGCCACACCGGAGAGCCGGTCGCAAATCTGACCGGTCACCTTCACCTTCACGAGCTTCCCGTTGGCCGGCCAAAGAATCGAAGGGTCAGCCGCGACGGATACCTTCGGTTCAGTCTTGTCGATTCGGAAGACCGTTTGATTGGCTTCTTCGACATTGCCGGCGTTGTCCTCCGCGAAGTAAGTAACGGTATTGATTCCTTCGGGGAACAGCCGGAATGTCACGGAATCTCCGGCGGTCGTTTCCGGCGTATCGGAATTTATCCAATAGGTGATCTGCTTAACGCCTGACCCTCCGCCGTTGTCCGTTGCAGTGAGCGTCACCATTACGGCGTTGCGATACCACCCGGCCGCGTTCGGTTCCGGATCTGTCGTCAGAACCGTCGTCGGCGGAATCGTGTCCGGTCCTCCGCCCGGGCGTCCGGGCACGAGGAAAGCGTGTTGATCGCCGGTTACCGTCAGAGAATCGCCGGTTACCGCGCCGCTGTCGCCGATATCCCAGGCGCTGCTGGAGGGGCCTCCAAGGGTAAGCGTTTCGATGCCCGCCGACGTGAAGCGGTAAGCCACAAAGTTGGCGCTGCCGGGCTGCGTGCCGATTCCAACCGCTTCACCCAGCTCGTTTATGTCCAGGCCGTAACAGAACCGGCCGCCGAGGGTGAGCTGGGTATACTGGCCGGCCCGGTAGATGAAGGCGAGGTAGGAAGCGTCTCCGGCGGTGAACGACTCGCCGAGCACGTCGCCGTTGTTATTGATGCCGATCGCCATGCTGGAGCCGCCGCCCAATGAGAGCGGCGTCATCTGGTTGTTCTCGAAGAGGAAGGCGCTTGGGCCGGCATTGCCCGGTAACTGCGATTTCCCTACGATGGCGCCCTGATCGTTGATTCCGACCGCGTCCGAATTGCTGCCGCCGAGGCCCACCAGGTCTATGATCTGGGTCCCGTCATAGTGAAACGCGTGATAATCGGCGCTGCCGGGAATTCCGGATGCGCCCACCACCTCACCATGGGCATTGATCGCATTGGCGAAGCTTCCGCCGCCGAGTGTGAGCGCTATCAAATTACCGTTGGAGTATCGGAAAGCCTGCGTCCCGGCATCGCCGGTGATGTAGGAGTAGCCGATCACCTGGCCGGACTCGTTTAGCGCGGTGGCGTAGCTGGAAGTGCCTCCGAGCGTGTTGAGGTCGGTCATCTGATCGGAGACGACGTCATAGAGGAACGCATGGGTCTCGGCATCGCCGGGGAGACTGGAATAGCCCACGACCTGGCCGTTCTCGTTTACGTCGATCGCCATTCCGTCGGTACCTCCGAGGGAGAGCGTGCGCATGTTGCCGTTGACGCAGACGAAGGCCTGGAACTCGTTGTCGCCCGGAAGGAAAGACCCGCCGACTACGATTCCGGAATTGTTGATGTCGTTGGCTACGGAATACATGCCGCCGAGGCCGAGGAGGCGCATGCCGGAAGAATCGTAGAGGAAGGCGTGGGTTTCGCCGTTCGCCGTGGTGGAGGCGCCAATGACCTCGCCGCGGGAGTTGACCTTGGATCCGGAGCTCATCGTTCCACCGAGGGTCCCGAGGCCCATGATACTGGCCTGCGCCAGGGAGTGAGACTGGGCCCCTATCCAAAGGAGCGCTGCCAGAGCCACACAACTACTACTGCCTGCGTGCCGCATCGAGTCCGTCCTTTCAATAACCCTGGGCTGCCGGGCGCCGGGGTTAGAAGTAGGTGTTGCGGCCCTGATCTTGCGGTCGGCCATCGAATGGCCGTCCCGCGCCGTCAAGGGTGAGAGAGACAGGAAGTAAGCAGTATGGCCGGCGGTCTTCTGCCGGTATTACTGCACCATTCCACCTGCCGCCCCCCTGCCGTCCCGGCATAGATGCTGGAAATGCAATTGCGGCGAGCCAAACCCAGTAATTCTACGGGGCCGCAGTCTTGATTGTCGGACGGACGAATTGGCGACTGGAGGGCGGATGGTCGATGGGTCGGTGGGTCGTTGGGAACCGCAGATTGCGCTGATGGACGCAGATTCCGGATTCGCAGTTTTGACGGATGTCGGATGACGGTCGACGGATTCCGTTTCACGCGACGAACGCAAAGGGCGCAACGAGGCGGATTCCGGATTCAGTCTTGATGGGATAGCCTTTGACGTCATTCTGAACATCGCACCGCTCGCAGCGCGGCTGTGCCGGGAAAAGAGGGTGCGCGCCCGTCACTCTGTGCGACGCACTATCAGCGAAGAATCCGCTTTTCTCCCACGACTTTCTTAGGAACGGCAGTGAGGAATCTGGCGCAGCGGATTTGGGCACCACGAATGTTCACCAATGAACACTTATGATTCCGAAATCCGCACGGGTCAAACAACCCAGGCGCTATCACACCTGGCTATTGACCGGCGCCCTTCCAGGGCTGGAGACGCCGCCTACGTGGAACCGGGTCTAGGGAGGCGCGCTGCGCTCATGGGTAAAGCGTTCCATCTGTGGCTTTTGATCCACGACTACAATCGTACCGGCGATGAAATCGTGCAGCGCTCGTCGCTTGCGGTTGAACAGCAGTACGATAAGTTCACTCCACGACCAGTAAACGGTTAGATTCTCCGCCCACTGGCCCCAGACAGGCGTTTGCGCGTCGATGGCGTATGTCCGATCGAAGAAGGAATTTCCGCTCGAGGAAAGGCGGGAGTAGGCGTCGTCCGGGATGGATGCGATAGCAACGAGTGTTCCGGCGCAGCTCAGCGTTCCCAGCGCAACGTCGACGGAGCTCCTGAGAAGCGCTTCGCGCAAGCCGATGGGCTGTCCGTCGGTCTTCAACACGCGGATTCCGGCCGCCATCTTGCCCAGCGTCTGACCATAACGCGCCAGGAAGTAGATCGAATAGACGGAGTAGGACAACATGAGCAATGGGGTGAGGATGAAAGCGGCGATGCGGGACTGAGGAGCAAGCCAAAAATAGAGGCCGAGCAGCGGCAGGAACAGGAGTCCGTCCACGAAGGCCGAGATGAATCGCTTTCCGAATCCGGCGTACTGGAATTCCACGCTCTCTCTCCCTGGTCGAGCCGCCGACATAGTCTGAATAACGAGCCTTGCGATAACGGCAGCAGTCTGAGAGACTTTTCAATGAGCCGCAATCCTGTTCCTGCACCGGTTGCCAGCAATGCAAGCGACCATTTGCTCGATCGGAGACTGAAGAGGATGAACCAGGTAATAACGGCTTTTCAAACCTGTCGACAACCAGGTCGGTCGTGGAAATGAGCACGCGGAATCGGTAGGTCGAAAGATGACAAAATATGAGGGGACGCACGGCGTTGTGCGGCCCCTCTGAATTCCCGCTGGGTAGTGGATCAGCGCGGGACGGTTACGGTGGTGGAGGACTCCGTGGCGTTGCCGGCGGCGTCGGCTGCCCGGACAAAGACCGTGTAGATCCGGCCGTCCTTGTCCTTGCTGTCGCGGTCGGCTTGCAGGTTGACCACGAAGGAGTAGCTGCCGTTGGCGTTGACGGTGAAGCTGCCGGACGGCTGTAGCAGGCCGTATTCGTCTACCACGCGGTAGGTTGCGGAGGCGACTCCGGAGAGAGTCTCCGTAACCCAACCGCTAACGGTCACCGGCCGCATTTTCTTGTTCGGCGGCGACAGGACAGACGGGTTGGTGCTGACGCTTACGACCGGCGCCGTCTGGTCGAGCTGAACGGTGAAGGACTGAGCGGCTTCCTGGTTGTTGGCGTTGTCCACGGCGAAGTACTGCACCGCGTGGATTCCGTCCGCGCTGAACGGAATCGAAGCGGAGCCGCCGGACATCGTGGTAAAGCTGGCCCCGCCATCCAGGCTGTACCGAATTTCGCGGACACCGCTGCCGCCCTGATTGTCCGATGCATTGAGGTTCAGGGTCACGTTCGCGTTGAACCAGCCGGCGCCGTTCGGGGCTGCCGAGGTCGATGCGGTGGTCGTTGGCGCAACGTTATCGATGACGCCGGGCGCCAGGAACGCATGTATCTCGGAATCGCCGGAAGTCCAGGACTCTCCGGTCACGTCGCCGCGTTCACTGATGACCCAGGCGAAGCTGGCCGAGCCGCCCAGGCTCAGCGTCTGAAGCCCGGCGGAATCCAGTCGGAAGCCAAGGACAACCGTGCTCCCGGCGAGCTGGCCCGCGCCGATGAGATCACCCTGCTCGTTGAGCGCGATCGAATAAGCGAAAGACCCGCCCAGGCTGACCGCTGAGTATTGGCCGTTTTCATAGAGGAACGCGGTGTAGTTGGAATTGCCGGGAAGGTAGCCCTCGCCCGCTATGAGACCCGCGTTGTTGATATCGACCACCAGGCTCTGAGAACCTCCCATGGAGAGCGGCTGCATGCCATTGCCGGCGAAGAAGAATCCAACGCTGTTCGAGTCTCCGGCAAGGCGGGAGTTTCCAACGACTACACCGGCATCATTTATCGCCACGGCCTCGCTGACGGTACCGCCGAGCGTGCCGAGGTCCACCATCTGAATACCATCGTACACGTAAGCGTGGATTTGACCGCCCGCGGTCATGGAGCCGCCCACTACCTGGCCGCTGGAGTTCATCTCTCGAACCCAACTGCTGCCCGCGGGATCGAGCGCGAGCGGAATCATCTCGCCATTGCTGTACAGGAATCCCTGGGAAGTGGCGTCGCCGGCAGTGTAGGAGTATCCGATGATCTGACCGGCCTCATTAATGTTCAGCGCTAAGGAGGTGGTGCCGCCCAGCGTGCCGAGGTCGGTCAGGATGTCTGTAGCGGGGTCATACAGGAAGGCGTGGACTTCTACGTCTCCCAGGAGCGCCGAGTAACCGACGACCTGGCCGGCCTCGTTGATGGCCTGGGCGTTGCCGAAGCTGCCACCGAGCGAGAGCATACGAGTCTGGCCGTTATGGAAGTAGAACGCCTGAAACTCGAGGTTGTCCTGCGTGAATCCGCCGCCTACCACCTGCCCCGCGTCATTGAGATCGGTCGCGGTGCTGGACGTGCCGCCCAGCGTGATCTGCTGCATGGACGAACCGTCGTGATAGAAGGCCAGGTCGGACATTTCGCCGGGAAGCGTCGAGAATCCGATGACGCCGCCGTAGTTGTTGACCTTGTAGCCCGAGCTGCGGGTGCCGCCGAGGGTTCCGAGGTCGATAGTTACAGCGCTCATCTGCGCCGCTGCTGGGGCGGAGAGCGCGAGAATCGCCAGAGTTGAGAGAAGAAGGCGTCTGATGATGTGCCGCATCGCGTCGGTTCCTTTCCTGAGAACCCGGGGATGATGCCGAATTCCCGCCTAGTCGAGTAGACGCGGAGAGCGTTCCATCGCAATCCGCTGAAGGACAACAGCGAGACGGCCACGCCTCTTGGCAGTGTCGCGACCGTTCACCACTCCGTTTAATTGGCAGGTAATGCGACGAACGCGACTGACAGGAATGCGGGATTTCGGGGATTCAGGAGGATTCCGGTATCGTTGCGGGGCGTATTGGTGGACCCGGTGTGGCAGTGAGGGAGACTGCTTGGGAGCTAAACTCGGCCGCGCTTCAGACCGAGGCGGAATCAAATTCAATCAGTAGGCTTGATTGAGAGGATCCTACGGTTCACGTGGTCCGTTCGAGAGCGCGCTGGACGGAATCTCTGGTTTTTTGGATTCCGGTGCGGGCTACTTCCAGGGGGTCTTGCTTGTAGTAGTCGCGGTTGAAGAGCTCCAGGGAGAGGGCGCCGCGGAATCCGATCTTGTGGAGGTCGCGGTAGATGGTGTCGAGGGGCGCTACACCGTCGCCGGGGTAGACGCGGTGGGCGTCGGTGAGTTTCTCGCGCGGCGGGCTGGCCGGGAAGTCGTTGACGTGGAGCACGTGCATCGCGGTCTTGCCGAGGAGGCGGATTCCGCCATAGTCTGAACCGCCGCGGTAGAGATGGTAAATGTCGGCGAGGATGCAGGCGTTCGGATGACCGCTCTCGATGGCGACGAAGGCGGCCTGGCCGAGTCGGTTGAGTAGCTGCGAGAAGCCCCAGACTTCTACCATGGGAGTGATTCCCATCCGATCGCCGAGCTCGCACAGTGCGCGGTAGCGCTGGGCGGCGGCGAGGAGATTCAGGTTCGGCTGGTCGGTCGCGCCGGCGGGCGGGGCGGCGATGCGCTTTCCACCGATCTGGGCGATCAGGTCCATATCGCGCTTGGCCTGTTCCAGGCCTTTGGCGCGGCGGGTGTCGTCATCCACGATCCATTCGGCGAATCCGATTCCGCTTTCCACGGTCAGTCCGAGGTCCTTGATCCGCTTGCCCAGGTCTTTGAGCGTTCCGGGGCCTTTGAGATATTCCTCAATCTCTCCGATCCAGGGCTCCACACCGGAGTACCCGGCTTTGGAAGCGATCTCCAACTCCTTCACCAGAGGCAGTTTATGACCGCGAAGGGTGCTGGTATTCAGGCAGTATCGGAACGGCTCGTTCTTTGACTTTCTTTCCATCGACCCCGCCTCCGCGGATTCGCCAGACGCGGCCGCAACTCCGGCCCCCACCACAGTACCGGTTTTCACCAACATCTCCCTCCGCGAAATGGGCTTGCCCATGATAACTCCCGTATAATATGGTATGTCGAGTAAAACGTATTGCGTAAAACGTATTGCGTAAGACGTAGAAAACGGAATGCCGAATCCGGAATGCGGTATACGCCGCATAGAGGTATTGGATTAAGCGTTACGAATTACGTTTTACGTTTTACGTTTTCCTCCTCCGCCGGTGTCAATCTGCACGGGCGCAGGCGCGGTGTCACTTTAGACGAAAGTTTCCGTCTCAACCAAAAAGGAACCCTCGGGTGGTTGCTGAGAACTTCGTATGATTGAAGTACAAAATCCCAAGCTTGAATTGCCTTCCCCGCAGGCCGTGATCGATCGCTGGTCTTTCCTCAAGTCCGAAAAGTGGTACTGGCTGGCCGGATTCTGCTGGCTTTCGCTGATTGTCCACGTTGGCGTCGGACTGAACAGCCGCGATTTCCGTCCGCCGTTCGTGCCGCCGAAGGTACAGGAGATCGAGGTCGCGCTGGAGCCTCTCCCCGAGCCGCCGAAACCGGTCGTGGAGCAGAAGCCCACACCCCCACCGCCTCCTCCCGCGCCGCGACAAGCGGCCATCGAGAAGCCTACGACGCAGCCGACGGTCTCGGACGTCCAGCGCGATCAGAAAATCATGCGCATGGCGATGCGGCCGGCGCCCAAGCTCGTGCTGCCCGCCGCTCCTTCCGCCCTCGTGCCGCTTCCCCAGCCGGCCCTGAAGCTAAATGCGCCGGTCTCGGCCGTTAAACCGTCACCGATCATAGACGAACCGATCGCAAGCGGGCTTCCGCAAGGGATGAAGAACGCGGGAGCGCCCAAGATGACGCGGGTCGCCAGATTGGATCCGATTCCGGGCGGCGGCGGCGCGCCGGCTCCCGGAATCGTTCTGGGAGGCAAGGGCGGCGCTCCGACGCCCGAAAACCCCATTGAGGACGTGACTTTCTTCGGCGGCGGGGCGGGCGGTATGAAGCTTCCGCGAGAAGCCCCGCGAATGGGCGGCGGCGGCGGACGCTCCATCCTGAGCGTGGAGAACCCGCTCGCAAAAGAGTTGATTCCGGAAGATAAGCCCGGAGCGGGACCTGGCACGGGCGGCGGCGCAGGTAAGAGCGGTGGAACCGGCGTTGGTTTTGTGCAGGGCGCCGGAATAGGCACCCGTCCTGATGGACGCGTCGCTCTCGGAACCCTGCGCGCCAAGCCTGGTGATGGTATCGGCGCGGGCGTCGGCTCCGGAATCGGCACGCGGTCTCCCGGCGGCGGTCGAGGCACCGGCTCAGAACTTCCCGGAACCGGCGGCACGGGTGAAGGCTACGGTCGAGGAAGTGGAATCGGCTTCGGCACCGGAACGGGAGTGGGCGCGGGCGACGGCGGCGGAGCCCGAATTGGCCTGAACCGCGGGATTCCGTTCGGCGATATCGCCGGCATGCTGAAGGGTGGTGAAGGCGGTGGCGGCGGCGGCGGCGGCGCGGCTGGCCGCGGGGGAGTATTCGGCGCGGGACCTACCGGCGGCGGCGGAGGACCTGTCCACATCGTCTATGTCATGGACGTCTCCTACAGCATGCAGGAAGGCGACAAGATCAGCAGAGCCAAGGAAGCCCTCAAAAAGGCGCTCTCCGAGCTTAAAGCGGTGGATTCGTTCAACATCATCATCTTTTTCGACGGACTCCGGACCTTCTCGGATGAGATGGTAAAGGCGTCGCGCGGGAATATCGACGCGGCCAAGCTCTACATCGACTTCATTACGCTGCGCCCGGCTACGAGACTGGACAACGCCCTTCAGGCCGCTCTTTCACTGCCGGCGGCGACCCATATTTTCCTCCTCTCAGACGGCGAGCCGAACCGGGGAATTACCGACCATAAGCAGCTTCGCACATTGGCGCGTGAGTTGAATACGAAGAAGATTCCGATTATCGCCCTGGCCCTCGGTCTGGGAGAGCAGTGGCCTGGAATGGACCTTCTAAAGGGCATAGCCGCGGACAGTAAGGGGCAGTTCAGCTACGTGAATTTGAGGAAGCCGCAGTAGGGGAGTGGTGAGTGGTGAGTAAGTTAGTGACTTGTAGTACCACTCACTTAC
>JBKJZI010000342.1:0-13334 GCA_046715155.1 Chthonomonadales bacterium
ATCATCTGGCTCTTCATGGAAGGCGCGCCCAGCGCCGTCGATCTGTTTGACCCCAAGCCCGAGCTGGATAAGCGGCACGGTCAGAAGATCAAGATCGACGTTTTCAACGGCAACCCTGGCCCGCTAATGAAGTCGCCATTTACGTTCAAGCAGTACGGCCAAAGCGGCGCGTGGGTCTGCGACCGGTACACCAACGTCGCCAAGCACGTGGATGAGTTCGCGTTCCTCAAGGGCCTTTACAGCGAATCCAACGATCATGTGCCGGCCCTCTATCAGATCAACACCGGGATTCCGCGGCCCGGATTCCCTAGCGCGGGAGCATGGGTGACTTACGGATTGGGATCGGAGAGCCGGAATCTGCCGGGGTATGTGGTGCTGGGGAACAACCAGGGCGTCAAGGGCGGCCCCATCAACTGGAGCGCCGGTTTCCTGCCGACCAGCTATCAGGGCACGCTCTTCCGCTCCGAGGGGACGCCGGTGCTGAATCTGAACCGACCGCAGAACGTGACGCGCGAGGATCAGCGGGCTCAGGTCGACCTCCTTAATCAGCTCAACGGAGAGCACTTGCGGGAACGAGAGGGCGAGCCGGACCTATTAGCGCGGATTCAAAGCTTTGAGCTCGCATTCCGGATGCAGATGGAAGCGACTGGCCTGGTGGACTTCTCGAACGAGACGGAGGCGACCAGGACGATGTATGGCCTGGACCAGAAGGCGTCGCGGAATTTCGGCTCCAAGTGCCTGATGGCGCGGCGGCTGATCGAGCGCGGAGTCCGGTTCGTCCAGGTCTACAGCGACGGCGAGTGGGACGCGCATTCGGACCTGAGGAAGAACCACTCGGACCACTGCGCCGCCACCGACCAGCCAATCCACGGACTGCTAAGCGACCTACGGCAGAGGGGACTCCTGGACGAGACTCTGGTAATCTGGGGCGGGGAGTTCGGTAGGATGCCGGTTTCGCAGGGCTCTGACGGTCGAGACCATAACCCTCACGGCTTCATGGCCTGGATGGCGGGCGCCGGAATCCGCGGGGGGACGAGCTACGGCGAGACAGACGAGATCGGATTCAAGGCCTCGGTGGACCGCACGACCGTCCACGACCTCCATGCAACGATGCTTCATCTTCTCGGCATCGACCACACCAAGCTCACCTACTTCCACACCGGCCGCAGCTTCCGCCTCACCGACGTTGCCGGCAACGTTCTTCACAAGATCCTCGCCTGAGCGGCCGCGCGCTTCACCGGCGGAATCTTAACGGTCAACACGCGCAGCGATGCCTCGTCGACAATAATTAGATTGCCCTTGCCGTCCAAGGCAAGGCCCCTTGGCCCGCTGAGGTGGGCAATCGTGTCGCCTTCGTACTTCCAGAGCTCCTTGCCGTCGGGTCCGAACATATGCACGCCGGCCTGGCGGTTTGCGCTGACGAACACGTTACGCGCCTTGTCTATTGCCACGTAAACCGGCTCCTTCATGCCGATGATCGAAGAAGCCAGCTTATGATCTCCAGACGCGGCCTTTTCATAGATCGCAATCCGGTTATTGCCGGAATCCGCTACGTACAGCCGGTCCTGCTGATCAAACGCTACTTTCATAGGAAGCCGGAGCTCGCCCTCGCCAATGATCCGCGTGAACTTTCCGTCTCTCGTGAACTGCTGCACCCGGTTATTGCCGGTGTCCGCCACGAAGATGTTGCCCTCGGAATCCGCCCCAATCCCCATCGGCTGCCGGAACTCGCCCGGTCCATCTCCCGCCGGTTGATTGTGCTCGTAAGTGACCTTGAATCGGCGATTCTGTACGACGAACCCAAAGTTGGATTGCATACCGTCGCCCCAGCGAGCGGTCAGAATCCGCCCCGATCGATCAACCGCCACATCATACGATCCAGCCAGTGTAATCCCGTCCGGTCCCTCCAATTCCAGCGCACGACCCGCGAAATCAAGGACAGCCTGTTTGGCAAAGTGGGCGTCTCTAACGATCCGGCGGCCATCTTTCATCAGGGCAATCCCCCACGGTCGGCTAAAGCGAATGCCTTTGAACGTCCGCGACCTGCGGCCTGCGGCCCCATTTGAATCGACCGCCGCAACGGCAAACTCGTGGATTCCGGCCGCTTTGACCAAACCGGTCGCCCGCACTTCCTTGACGGAGTCATCCGACGATTCAAGATCATCTACGTAAACGCGGTACTCCGACGCTCCGAGAACGGGATTCCAGCTTATGGTGTAGCGGTCTCGCACGATATCGACCACCACGTTTCGCGGACCGGGGAGGGGCCGCGAACGCGAGGAGATTGGCCAGGCAAAGAGAAAGGCGCCGAGGGCGCCGATCAGTAGGATAGTGCGCATAGTTAGAATGACCAGGTCTACCGGGTTCAGTCCTCAGGTTCGTCCGATAGCAGGGATAACAGGTTGATTGACAGGCCGGGAAATAGACCAGGAAGGAAGTCCTCGCCCGACGCCACGCTTGCAGAGCGGACATATCCCTGTTCCATAAGTCGATACTCTTCAATTCCAAGCGTGTCCGCATCGATGATCCAATACCATTGCACCTGGTTGTCCTGATATACTCGGTGCTTTTGGATTCGGTCGCGGTGCGGGTTTGCGGACGTAACCTCGACCACCAGGTCCGGATTCCCGTGAATCTTCAGATCGTCCGGGCTGTGCATTGCGCGTCTAGTTGAACTAAGGAAAGTGATGTCCGGGATATAAACGCGACCATCCGGGAGGAAAACGTCTACCTCTAGAAACGCTTCGCCCAGTTTACGGCGGCGCGCGTATTTGTCAATCGTATACCAGAGCGCTCCGATGATGCGTTGGTGGTTAGACCTCGGGGATACCATCGGAATCAATTCTCCATTCTCAAACTCGAAGTATGGCGGGCCTTCGGGGAGACGGCTGAACTCCTCCAGGGTCATCTTGGGCGGCGCGGTTACTGCCATTCGTGAACTCCTCCGGCTGCATTCTAGCGCAGACCCGGCGTGACGGTCAAATCAACGGGCGGCGACGGACTCGCCGGTGGGGATGAGGCGGGCCACGGTTGGCAGGCCCTTGATTCCGTATTCCGTCTGCCATTTCTTACCCTGCTCGCCGTGGTAATCGGTCATATCGGCGCGCAGGGCCACATAATCGCCCGCCGTCTGCCCGACCGTTGGATCGCTGAACGTCTTGTGCTCCAGCTCCTGGCACTGGGCGCACCAGTCCGCCGTGAAGTCCACCAAGACCTTTTTGCCTTCGCTGCGGGCCTGAGCGAGCGCGGCGTCGCTGTAGGGCTGCCAGCGGATGGTCTCCGGTGGGGCTGGCCGGGCAAGTACCACGGCAAAGGCAATGGCCGCGACGCCGACCACTTTGCGGAAGGCGTCGAACGCCCGCGCGTTCCGACCCGCGTTGTCGAAAAAGAGAAGGAAGACTCCGCTAAAACCGGCAACCGCCACCAGCGCATAAGTTCCCAGGTTGGGATACCAGCCGTTGAGGATGTTCTGCAGGTAGTAGAACCCCATCCAGCCCATGATGGCGCCGAAGATGTGCTTGACTCCGATCATCCACTCGCCGGAGCGGGGAATCTTCTTAACGGACCCGGAGATCGTCGCGAGAAAGACATAGGGAAGGCCGAGACCAAGTGCCAGCGTGAAGAAGACGATGAATCCGAGGGCTGGGCTCTTTTGGGTGCCGACGAACTGCAGTAGGGCGATCACCGCAGGACCGATGCACGGCGCGGCGACCACCCCGACCATCAGACCCATAAGCGCCGCGCCTAGTACCCCGGACTTGCGCTGCGCCTTGTTCCGCAGCCCGGCCGGCAGCTGGAACTCCCAAATGGGCGTACCGTCCTTCCGGTCGAACTGCGAGAGCGCCATCGCGAACATGATAACGGCAAAGGTTGCGAGGACCCACGGATTCTGGAGCTGCGAGCCGAAGAGATTTCCCGTCATCCCTGCAGCCACACCGAGGAGCGAGTACATCAGCGCCATTCCCAGGACGTAGAAAATGGAGAGAGTAAACGGTTCCCCCCCCGATTCCGCCTGCCCGCCGAAGTAGCTGATGGTTATTGGGATGATCGGGTAGACGCAGGGCGTCAGGTTTAGCGCGAGCCCCAGCAGGAAGATGACCGGCAGTGCGAGGAGCAGGTTCCCCGCCAGCAAGCTGCCAAGACGATCTTCACCGGCCGTCGTTGTGCCCGTCTGCAGGAACTGGATGAACTGGTCGGGCGGCACGAACTGCTCGATCTTGGTGACGCTGAATCCAGGTACGTTTGCTGCTCCACTTCCAACGGGAGACTTCGATGGAGGGGTAGGCGCGGAATCCGCGGTGACTTCGGACGGCGGGAAGCAAGAGTTCTCGTCACAGGCCTGATAACGCACCTGGACCTTGAACTTCGGCTTGCCGCTTGCGCCGGCCGGAGGCGTGATCGGCACTTTTACTTCCGCTTCGCCTTCGTATACCGGAATCGTCTCCCCCGCGACGGTCGCCGTCGTGGAGGCAGGGAAAACGGGCGCCCCGACCTTGTAACCGGCGGGCGCAGTGACCTTCACTTCCGTCGGTATGTAAGGGTCTTTCGTGTCCGCCGCCTGAATGTGGAAGCCTTCCTTCACCTTGAGTTTCACGATCAGGTCGAACGGTTTGCTGCCCGCGGATTCCGGAATCTGAGTTGTGGCCGTGAGGTGGTCGCCGCCTCCGAAGAGCGATGTCTGCGCATACGTCGCGGTCTGCACGTCCGCTCGTTTCTTTCGGACGGGCTTTACGGGCCTCGCCGGTTTCGAAGCCTTTGGGACGGAGAACGACACGGTTGTTGAGGCCGTGGATTCCGCAGGGGGGAAGCAGACGGCATCGTCGCACGCCTGGTATTCCACCTTTAACTTGAAAGCTCGTTTTCCGCTGACCTTTGCCGGCGGAGCTATCGGAATCTTGACGTCGACCTTGCCCTCAAACACTAGGATCGATTCGCCGGCGAAATCCAACGTTTTGGAAGCCGGGAACGAGGCCGACCCGACCTTGAAGCCCGCCGGCGCGGTCACGGCGAGTTTAGTGGGAATATAGGGGTCCTTCGCGCGGTCGGACTGGATGTGGAAACCCTTTTCGATATCCAGCGTGAGTAAAAGGTCAAAGCTCTTTCCCGCGACAGCCGTTGCAGGGGCATTAAGCGATGCCGTTAGTTTATTCCCGCCTTCAAGCTGTGCGGCGGCGGGCGTGCGAGCGACTGCGGCAATGATAGCGAAGTATATCGTTAAATAGTGGCGTGGCGAGGCCATGAGGGCTCTGCTCCTTGGGTTGAGTCGGCGTGCGCTTAGGGGCGCTACTACCGGAATCCTACCATAACTCCTATACGGAGGCTAGGCCGCGCAATGCACACCGAATTGGCGAGACCACCGGTCAATTTCGCGGGCTAGAGTTGATTGCGCCAGACTCCCAATCCGGATTCCGCGCCGCTGCTCGTACTCCCGAAGCGGCATCACGTGATGTCTGAAGACGATCACGCGATAGCGGAGGATCTGGTTTTGAACTATTCGCGGCGGAGTCGCACCCACTTCAGAAATCAGATCCTTCGCAACGGCGGCTCAGTATGACGGGTGAAGCTACGTTAATGGCCCGCGCGAGAAAGTCGGGCGATTCCGTCAGGATTCAGCGTGATACCGAGGCCCGGAGTGGTTGGAATGGGGAGCAGGCCGTCGTCGTCCAGCTTAAAGGGTTCGGCGACTATGTCTTCGATGTAGGGGGAGGGGGTGATGTACTCTACCCAGCGGGAGACGGGCATGGCGGCGGCGAGGTGGAGGTCGGCGGCCAGACCGATCGCTGTGTTCCAGCCGTGGGAGACCAGCAGGACGCCGTTCTCGTGGGCCATCCAACCGATTCTGCGCGCCTCCGAAAGTCCCCCGCATTTCGTGGAATCGGGCTGGATGATGTCCACCGCGCGCCGATCGATAAACGGCTTGAAGCTCTGGCGGCGGGTGAGCGATTCGCCGGTCGTGATGAGAATAGGCGCGTGTTCGCGCAGTTTTACGTAACCTTCGAGGTCGTCCTGCACCAGCGCCTCCTCGAACCAGGTGACGTCGTAGTCCTTGAGCATCCGAGCGGTCTCAAGCGCCCACTTGTAGCCGTGCGGCCAGAATTGTTCGGACCCGCCCGCGTCCACCATGATCTCCACATCCGGTCCGACCGTATCTCGCGCGGTCTTGATGAGCACCTCATCATACTTGTCGCTCACGCGGCCGAATTGATTCCATCCCAGCTTAATGGCGCGGAATCCGCGGGCGACGGCGCTCTGCAGCTTCTCGCGTAGCAAAGGCGGCTCGTCGAACAGCATGGAGCCGTAAGGCTTGATACGGTCGCGGTAATAGCCGCCCAGCAGGCGCGCCACTGGCTGGTTGGTGACCTTGCCGAGGATGTCCCAGAGAGCGATATCGATTCCGCTGATGGCGTGCTCCACCGGCCCGCCGCGCCCCTGCCAGAAGGTCATCTGCCGCAGCTTCTCGCTCACCCGCTCCGGCTCGATGGCGGATTCCCCGATGACGAGCGGATTCAATAGCGTCATCGCGCCATCGATCAGCGCCTTGCTCGTGAAACAGCTCCCGTACCCGACCACTCCCTCGTCCGTGTGGACCTCGATAAGGGTGTGGAGATTATCCGTCGGCTGCGTTTCATGTGCCCAACCGCTCGGCGGTGTCTCACCCATCAGCGGAATCGTATTTACGGCGCGGACTCTCATAGTCGATATGGTACCCGCCACACGGACAGTCGGCGGGAATCCGCGGACCGGCGTTGAAAAGCAGTCCATGATGCGGTGGAATCCAAAGCTAAGTCGGAGGGAATTGGTCGCCGGCGCGGCGGGAGTAGGACTTTCGCATTGCCGAAATGTGAAGCGGGTGGCAGCGGTCGTCACTGTGTATACCCACAACTCTCACGCCGACGTCATCCTCAGTCGGATCCTGCAAACCGAGACGCTGGATGGCAAGGGTCGGCGGCCGGACTTGCGGTTGACCAGACTCTATGTGGACCAGTTTCCGCCCACGGACCTTAGCCTCAGATTCGCGGCCAAATACGGATTCCGGATTCACAACACAATCCGGGACACGATCCTGGAGAACGGTCGGCTCGCCGTCGATGGAGTGCTGCTCATTGGAGAGCATGGGACCTATCCTCAAAACGATAAGGGCCAGGAGCTTTATCCGCGGAAACGCTTCTTCGACGAAACCCTCGCCGCATTCGAATTCGCCGGAAAGGTCGTGCCCGTCTTCACCGATAAGCATCTTTCGCACGATTGGGGCGAGGCGAAGGCGATGGTTGACGCTGCCCACGCTCGAAGGATTCCGCTTATGGCAGGGTCCTCCGTTCCCCTCACGTGGCGAAAACCCGCGGCGGATGTCAGGAAGGGCGCGAAACTGGAAGAGATCACGGCCGTTTCCTATCACACGCTGTACGGATACGGATTCCACGCCCTGGAGATGGTGCAGAGCCTCGCGGAGCGCCGTCGCGGCGGGGAAACCGGAATCCGAGCAGTTCGGTGCCTGGAAGGGGCGGAAGTCTGGCGGTCGCGCGGATTCGATCGGCGTCTTCTTGAGGCAGCGTTGTCGAGGCTCTCACGCCCGGTTATGCAGTCTATCGAATCCGCTGTACCGAGGCCCGTCCTTTTCCAAATGGAATACAATGACGGGATGCAGGCCAACGTTTTCACCCTGAACACGGCCGTGGGAGAATGGGCGGCTGCCTGGCGCGAGGCCGGCACGCCCGAGCCAAAATCCACGCTCTTCTGGACGCAGGAGGCGCGCCCGCTCGGCCATTTCAGCTTCCTCCTGCGCGGGATCGAGAAGATGGTCCACACGGGGAAGCCCGCCTGGCCGGTCGAACGCACGCTGCTAACGACCGGCGCTCTCGATGCGCTCCTCACGTCCCGACAACGCGGCGGAATCCGCATAGAAACGCCGCATTTGAACATCTCCTACCGCCCGACCTGGGAATGGCGCGACCCCGGACCCGTCCCGACTGGCCGCCCACTGGACCAACAATAATGCCTTCGACTTATTGGACACGACGCGAATTCCTCGTGAAGGCGGCGCTTGCCGGACCCGCACTCACGCAGCACGAAACACGCAGCACGAAACCGGTACGCTGGCTTCCCGCCACCGCCTACCACATCCCCAGCCAGTTTACCAACGAGGAGAGCGGCTACCAGAGCCTGGGCGAGGGAAAAAACGGCCGGATATACATCGGCTGCGCAAAGTATGGCGTCAACGCATTCCTGGTGGAATTCGACCCGCCTACCGGCCGTATGCGGGCGGTGGTTGACGCGATGAAAGCTATCGGATCCACCGCCACGGGCTTCGCCGCCCAGGCAAAGGTCCATTCGCACTTGCCCGTTGCCCCCAGCGGAAGGATCTACTTCGGGACCAAGCAGGGATACCCGAGGGAGGGTGAAAAGCGGACGGACTACCCAGGCGGCTACCCGATGATCTACGACCCGTCTACGGAATCCACCCGCGTCTTTGCGATCCCGGTACCCCACCAGGGGATCATCTCGCACGTACCGGACGAAAAGCGCGGGATCTCCTATGTCTCCACCTGCGACGATGCGCGTCCCGCGGAGGAGACCCGGTTTCTGGTGCTGGACCACAAGACGCACCAGTACCGCGACCTGGGCAACATGGCGCGCAGTTACGCCTACATCCAGCGCGATTTTCGGGGGCGGGCGCTCCATCTTGCCTCAGAGGCGCGCGTGGGGGGCTACGACCCGGAATCGGGAAAACTGACGATGCTCCAAATGACGGTCGATGGGAAACCGCCGGGTCCTGGAAGCTTCCTCTACGACAACCATCCGCTGCAGCCCGGAATGTCCCCGGACGGCCGACGCCTCTACCTGCTTCCCATGTCCGAGAACGCGCTCTACATAGGCGATCTGACTGTGCGTGACGCCACGCTTCCGCTTCGCCGCGTCGCTCCGGTACTCCCGGGCGCTCCCGATAAAGGAACGGACTGCCGCGCGCTCGATGTCGACCGGCACGGACGCGTCTGGGCGGTTGTGAAACAGACGATTCCGGGTTTCGGCGACACCCACCATCTGTGCCGTTACGACCGCAAGTGGACCGATCTGGGCGTTCTGTACGTTCGGAATCCGGATTTCACGGAGTTCAAAGATGCGGCTGGTAAGCCGAAACCCTGGCACCACGGATTCTGGACCACCCCGGACGGCAAGCTCACCCCGCTGCACCACCACATGGCGATCAAGGCGACCCGGGACGGCACTATCTATGTAACGATCATCGCCCCATTCACACTGTTGCGAGTTGAGTGGTCCGGGTTACATGCCAAATGAGCATGCATGAGCTGGCATGGCAGGTAGACACCGACCTCTATCCAGATCTCGTGTCCGCTGGCGGGCTGGTATCCGCGTTCGAGGGGTTGTTGGCGAGCACCGCAGGCAAACTCACAATCACAACGTTACCAAATGTCCCCTACGTGCGGGTAGTTGGCGGTAACCGATCTTCTCAGGTCAATATCGGGGCCCATGAGCGGATATTCCTCGGCGACTTTTGGTCTGAGGGTGTACTACACGGCAATGCGGCTACCGATCATCTTGTCGACACCGCGCGCGCCATTCACTGTTGGATTGAAACACGATATGACCTCGCGCAGATGGAGTATGAATTTGGATTCTTCCATTCCACGGAGAACGGAAAGGCTTATGAAGCTGGAAGCTACGTTGAGTTTCAGTGGAATACGCTGCTGAAAAACTGGAGCGAATCCGAATCCCGAATGGCCAATCGGCTGCTTTCACCTAAGCCGCTTATCGAAGCAGCGATGAGACGACCTATATTACGACAACTGTTCCCATTTACCAGTCATTATGCACTTTGCTTCAGTCGCACTGCAGGATATCCATTCACGGAGGACTGCCCTCACGCGGAGCCCGTTGGAGACGGTCGATTCCGGGCTTACGCCGTGTCATTCAAAGTTGTGCGCGGTTCCCAGAGTACTGCTTTTCGAACTCCC
The DNA here is from genome assembly GCA_046715155.1 of Chthonomonadales bacterium. Taxonomy (GTDB): domain Bacteria; phylum Armatimonadota; class Chthonomonadetes; order Chthonomonadales; family CAJBBX01; genus JBKJZI01. The sequence goes on from JBKJZI010000342.1 coordinate 9,972, forward strand.
GGTTACGATTTAATCGGGGAAGGAGATGCTGAACAGGTCGCGGATATGCTGGCAGCCAACCTGCCTTCAGGCTGCGGGCCTGCCATTAGCGGCACTGCAAACGACCTCGAACGGTAGTCCCTATCTCGCCTTGCCCCATTTTGCGGATTCGGATTCGGTTGCGAGCCAGGCGGTTAGCTCTCGGCGGAGCTGTTGGGCGAGCGGCTGATGGTCGGCGGCGAGGCTGATGCGCTCCGCGGGATCGGATTCTACGTTGTAGAGCTCAGGTGAGGTATTCCCTGTGATCACCAGCTTGGAATCACCTCGCATTGCCGCAAGCTGGTTGTAGCCCTCTACGCGCCACTCCCAGAAGAGCGTCCGTTCCGGCGCTTTCTCTTTGCCTTCCCACACCCCACGCAGATTCCGCCCGTCCACGTTCGGCGGGGCAGATTCTGCGCCCGCGGCGGCGAGGAGAGTCGGAAGGACGTCGATATTGTGGACGATCTCGCTGGAGGTCTTTCCGGCGGGGACCTTACCTGGCCAGCGAACAACAGCGGGCACGCGGATTCCGCCCTCCCATAGCGTCCGCTTCTGACCGCGGAACGGGCGATTGCTGTCGTGAAATGCCGAAGCGCCCTGGTTGCCGCGCTCGAACGTCGCGCCATGATCGGAGGTGAACACGACCAGAGTATCGTTGGCCAGATTCCGATCCGCCAGAGTCTTCAGCACTCGGCCGATCTCCCTGTCCATCCGTGTGATCATGGCTGCGTAGGCGGCGTTGTACGGGTTGGCGGAGTCCCTTTCCTTGAACTTGCCGCGATATTCCGAAAGGTCTTCCGAAGGTGCCTCGATGCCGAAGTGCGGATTCGTAAGCGCAAGGTAGAGGAAGAATGGGCGATCATGCTTCCTCTGTAAGAATTCCATCGCGCGGTCAGCAAAGAGCGTATCGGCGTAGCCCTTTGAGGGTTTCTGGTCCCGGCCGTCCCATAGCTCGGTCGGGTACTTCTGATGCGCGTGAGTCGCGTGGGTGAATCCGAAGAACTCGTCGAATCCGTGGTCCAGGGGGTGGAGATAGGTTGCGCGGCCGGGACGAGGGCGGCCATGGTGCCACTTGCCGAAGAGTGCGGTTCGGTATCCCCGGTCCTTAAGCGCCTCCGCTGCCGTGATCTCCTCGGATGGTAGATCGTCATTATTAGCCGTGACTCCGTTGTGGATTCCGTAGCGGCCGGTCATGAGCGCCGCGCGGCTGGGAGCGCACGTAACCCCGGCAACATACCAGCGACGGAAAATCGTCCCTTGCTTTGCCAGCCGGTCCAAATTCGGCGTCCGCCATTCCTTCCGCCCGTTGAAGCCGACATCGCCCCAGCCGAGGTCATCGGCGAGGATAAAGAGGATGTTCGGCGGTCGGTCCTGCGCCGTGCATGGCGATGACACGAAGGACACGAAGGAAACGAAGAAGAGAGCCAGTGAGAGTTTGATACGTGCGGAACCTGGGTTCAACGCGCTTGGCTCCTTTGGTCGATCCTTCGCAGCCACACTTTGTGGAGGCGCATCAGCTCGGTTCCCTTAATAGTGAGCGGCTTGATCTCTAGAACGGAGGGCCCGCGAGGGAGCTTCATTTGGCCGGCCGAACGGCGCTCGAAGGCGTCCCGGTTTTGCGTGGCGTGGACCTCGGCAACTAAACGCGAACTACCGCAGCGAACCTCCAAGCGCGAGCCGGAATCTGCCGGGTCGCAGCCGTACGCCAGAATGACCTCATATTCTCCGGGTGTGACCACATCGATCTTCCAGCGCACGCAGTCTGCCGGTTCAGACCACTCCTCAATGACGTCTCGAATGTACCGACGGGGCGTGACCTTGATAGCCTTTCCGACAGGCTCGCTCCAGGCGATATCGATCTCAACCGGATTCTCGTCCTCGCGGCCAACTTCGATAGGAACGCGCGTATAGTCCCGGCCGGCGGTCACGTCCGCAAACCACTTTTTAAACTCGCCGCGGAGCTGTCTAACCCGCTCTGGGTGTTCGGCTGCCAGGTTGATCCCTTCGCCAGGGTCTACTTGCAAGTCGAATAGCTCGCCATTAACGAGCTTGTAACGGCCGTCCTGTACCGCCCAGTTTTCGTCTGCCTTTGGCCGGACGCGAGTCCATTGGTGAAAGAGATATCGCCGTGGGAGCTTCTCATGTGGATTCCGGAGCACAGGTGCGAGACTCATTCCGTCGATCTTGCGATCCGGCGGGCGGATACCGATCAGGTCGCAAAGCGTAGGTAGAACGTCGAGGTAATGAGCGGGCTGGTTGATCTCCGAGCCCGCGGTCAGTTTCCCCGGCCACCGTATGAAGAAGGGGACGCGGATTCCGCCTTCATAGACCGTCCCCTTGTTTGCTCTTAACCCTGCCTTGAAGTACCGGCTCACGCCGCCGTTATCGGTCATGAAGATCACGACCGTGTTCTCCTCCAGATTCCGTTGCTTCAGGGACTGGAGGAGGCGGCCGACGTTATCGTCGATGCAGGTGATCATCCCGTAGATACGCGCTTCTCGAAGCGGTAATCCCTGCTTCAGATAGGGCTCGATGTACCGATCCGGCGCGTCGTGCGGATCGTGCGGGGCATTGTAGGCGAGAGTCAGGAAGAACGGCTGCTTCGACGAGCTGATGAAGGAGAGCGCGGAATCGGTCAGGACGTCCGTGATGTAGCCGGCCGCCGAAACCGGCTCGCGGTTGTGGAACAGCTCGTCCGGGTCGAAATACCGGGTGATGAAGCCGTACTGCCAGAATCCGAAGAACTCGTTGAATCCGCGATTGTTGGGGTGGTACTTCGCATAGCGGCCTAGGTGCCACTTGCCGACGAGTCCTGTTCTATAGCCCGCACCTTGGAACACCTGGGCCATTGTCACTTCGGAAGCGTCCATCGTGTCGCGCCCCATAAACGTGTCGATGGCGCCGCTCCGCTGGGGATGCCGGCCCGTCATGATTCCGGCGCGGGTGGGCGTGCAGACCGGCGAAGCATAGAAGCGGGAGAAGCGCACGGAGTCCGCCGCCAGACGGTCAAGATTGGGCGTCCGAATGTGCGGATTTCCATGCACCCCCAGATCGAACCAGCCCTGATCATCCGTCAAAATCAGGATTACGTTCGGCTTCTCGACCGCCTGCGCCGTCGCCATCGAAACGACGAGCAACGCCGCGATGAGGAGGGCCCGAGGCTTCATAGAAGGTTTACTGAAAGCGGCAAAGCCTGGTACCCTTCCGTCTCGAGCCAGTCCGTGATGCGTTCTCGCAGGCGCTGCTGCTTGAATTCATACCAGCGGCTCAGCTCCTTCTCGTCCCCGTGTAGTGCGTCCTTGAATCTTCGGAACGGGCGGCTGCCTTCAAGCGCGTTCCGTAGAC
>JBKJZI010000343.1:0-8895 GCA_046715155.1 Chthonomonadales bacterium
GCCCTCCGGTACGACCCGAACTACAACTCGCGGAAAAACTGCGCATTTTCAAGGAGCTTGGATTCGATTTCGTCCAACTGCACGACGACGACGCAGTTCCGATGGACGTTCCCGCGTCCCAGCTCGAAGAAAGTGCTCGCCGATTAAAGCATCTCTGCGATGAACATGGGCTGAAGGTGGAGTTCGTAGCGCCGCGAATCTGGGAGGACCCGGACTTCACCGACGGCGGAATGACCGCCAACAGCAGGGTCTACCGTCACAAAGGGCTGGAACGAGCTCGACGGTCCATTGAGATCATGCGGATCCTCGAGACCGAACGCCTGGTGCTATGGCCCGCGCGGGAAGGGACGTACATTAGAGAGGCAAAGGACGCCGTACAGGCGTTCGACTTCTTCCTTGACTACCTGAACCATATCCTGTCGTACGATCCGAAAGTACGGATTCTGGCGGAGATGAAGCCGAATGAGCCGATGGATCTGATGTACCTTCCATCCACCGGGCATATGTTGGCGATGGCGCAGAGAACAAACGATCCCGGCCGGGTCGGCGTCCTTATCGAATCCGCGCACTGTATCCTTCTCGGCCTGGACCCTTCAGATGAAATGGCCTATGCGCTCTGGCACCGTAAACTCTGGGGAGTTCACCTGAACGACCAGAACGGCCTCAAGTACGATCAGGATAAGACCTTTGGCAGCGTCGACTTACGGCGGGCTTTCAACACCGTGGACGTATTGGTGCGGCACGACTATGGCGCCAACGGAGAAGTGGTAGGGCTGGACGTCAAGGCCATGCGCACGCAGCCGAACGAGATCGCCATGAAGCACCTCGCCAACAGCAAGGAAGTCTTCCTGCGCCTGGTCGAGCTCTCGGCAACCATAGACCGCCAGGAATGGCAGAGCTACCAGCAAGCGCGCGACTACGACGGACTCGAGATGTTTATAATGCGACAACTGATGGGCAGTTCGTAAGGCGCGGAATCCACCGAGAGATAGCCCTCCTCCCTAATGCCCCCCATTTTCCTGGGAACGCTCGTTCTCATCCTATTCATCTACCTGGCCTGCGCTCTTGGTAGCCGACTGCTTCTTTTCGCTCGGTTAGAGACTTCGAATCCCGGGGAACGCGTGCTTCTGGCGGCCGGACTTGGTCTGGGGGCGCTTCAGGCGGTCCCATTTCTTCTATTCGCTTTAGGGATCGGCAGGGCCACCGCTTTCTACATTGTGATCGGGATAGTTGGGCTGTTGCTGATTCCGGATGGAATCCGAGTTTGGGCATGGATTCGTGAATGTATCCCATCACTGCGGCCCAAAGGGGCGTGGCAGAAGGTGCTCGTTGCCGTCTTCGGGCTGCTATTCTGTGCACTATTCCTTCGCGCGCTCTGCCCCGCAACCTCGCATGACGACCTTTCGTACCACCTGACCGCATCCGTTCGGTTCCTCGACGCGGGTGGATTCCGCTATCTCCCGACACTGACATACACGAACTGGCCCATTTCGCTCGAACTCCTCTTCGCGACCGCCCTTGCGCTTCACCGGGAGGCGCCGATCGCAGTGGTTCAGTTCCTGTTCGGCATGATCACGCTAGGGGGCGTATACGCAGTTGCACGCCGCGTGGGAGGCGGATTCGCTGGCCCTGCAGCGTGCGTCGCGCCGCTGGTCTATCCGGTGTTCTGGGAGGAGATGACGCTCGCACATGTGGACCTGGGCACAGCGGCGTTTGCGATCCTCGCGGTCTTCTCGCTCATCGTTGCGCTAGAGAACTCGGAATCGTCCGGCCGCTGGCGGAGTCTGGCCGCGGTCTTCGGAGGTCTGGCGGCCACGACCAAGCTGAGCGGAATCTGGGTGCTGGTCGCAGTTAGTATTCTCGCTGCTGGGATCGTCGCGGGCCAGAGACGTGATAATCCCGCACGGCCAATGGTCGAGTTGCTTCGCTGCCTGGCCATTGGAGGAATTGTCGTCGCCCCCTGGTTCATCCGTACCTGGGTTGTAACCGGCAATCCGGTTTACCCCGCTCTCTACAGCCTCTTTGGAGGTATCGAGTGGACATCCGAAGGTTGGCCGCGCATCCAGCGCTATTTCATGCTCTTCAATTCGCCGCCCGGCCTTCCTGCCACGCCATCGAATCTCGCCATCGTGCGGATTGCAATAATTCTCCTCGGATTCGGACTCCTGGCGGTGGTGTATCGCGGCACTCGCCGATCTCCGATGGCGCTTCCCGCTCGTTTTGCCGCTCTCTTCGTGGCGCTATTCGTCATCAGCAGCGCTTTTCAGCTCCGGCTCGTACTTGCCGCTATTCCGGCTGTTGCCGTCTGCGCGGGAGCAGTACTGGCTAGAAGCCGGGCCGGATCGGGGCCCGTCCTGGCGGCCCTGGCGGTATTCCTAGGGTTATATGTGGCGTCGAGCAGGTTCTTTCATGACCAGGTCTTTGCAACACGCGTCGCCATCGGCCTAGAATCACGGGAGGCATTTCTCAATCGCTTCGTTCCAGACTATCCTATCGTCAAACTTGCCAACGCCACCCTCCCTCCTGACGCCCGTATCCTCGTCAGTACGTGGGAAGAGCAGACGGCCCTATATCGCCCGCTCGCCCTACGGGCAAATTACTGGCTCCAGGACTCCATCCACTACGATTCCGAGCAGCGGCTGATCGGTGATCTCCGGCGTCTCAAGGTCACCCACTTGATACACCGGCCGCTGGAGGATGAGTGGTGCGGCAAGAGTAAGATTTGCCTCGGGCGCCGTGATAATGAGTCTCGGCCTCTTGGAAACCTTGCACAAACCAGGGGAACTCGGTTGAGGGAATGGAACGGGGTAACCTTATACCGTCTTGATCTCAACGTCTCCCAGCCTCCCGATCCCTAATATGAAGCTATCCGTGCTCGTCCCGGTATACAATGAGGCCGGCACCATTGATGAGATCGTCCGGCGAATCCGGGAGGTTCCCCTCGAGAAGGAGATCATAATCGTCGACGACGGCTCGTCCGACGGGACGCGCGAAAGGCTGGTGGAGATCGGCAGGCTGGACGGGGTACGCGTCCTCCTGCACGCGAAAAACCAGGGTAAAGGCGCCGCGCTTCGAACAGCAATCGGCGCTGCTGAAGGCGACGTGCTGATCGTGCAGGACGCCGATCTGGAGTACGATCCGCGTGAATATCCGAGACTGTTGGAACCGATTCTGGATGGCCGTGCGGATGTGGTGTTCGGTTCGCGGTTCCTGGGCGGACCGCACAGAGTACTCTACTTCTGGCACTCGGTGGGAAACAAGTTCCTGACGCTCCTGTCCAATATCCTGACGAACCTGAATCTGAGCGACATGGAGACCTGCTACAAGGTGTTCCGCAAGGAAGTTGCCGATCAGCTTACGTTTAAGTCAGATCGGTTCGGGTTCGAGCCGGAATTCACGGCGAAGGTCGCGCGAAAGGGTTTCCGCATCTACGAAGTGCCGATCAGCTATAGCGGCCGGACTTACTCCGAAGGCAAGAAGATCACCTGGAAGGATGGCGTCTCCGCCATCTACGCCATCATTCGTTTCCGTTTCTTTGACTGAGGTCATATTCCATGAGTCGAATCCGACTACTATCTTCGATTGTCGTTGTGTTCGCCGGCTTCGGACTGGTAGCTCTTTGGCTGTTCCGCGGGGGACCGCCCTCTCCTGCGGCGGAGTTGGTGTCTGCCGTACAGCGCGGCGACGAAAAGGCCGTGCGCACTCTGCTGAAGGCCGGAGTGAATCCGGATTCGATGGACCGGGCAGGAAACGCTGCGCGCGTGCGAGCGTGGTTCACCCATCAGACGCGCGGACATTCACCCATAATCGAGCATGGCCGGACCGCTCTCGGCTGGTCTGCGCTGTATGGAAAAGAACGCATTGCGCGGCTGCTGGTCGACCACGGCGCCAACCTCACCGCGTTCGACCGTTCGGGCCGTTCGCCGATCCATTGGGGCGCCATCTCCGGTTCTTCCAAAGTCGTCGAGCTCCTTCTCGATAGTGGCGTAGCTATCGAGCTTCCCAGCCTCACCCAACCTGGCGGCGGGACCCCGCTCATCCTTGCCGCGGCGAATGGGAGAACGGAAACCGTGAAGCTGTTGCTTTCGCGCGGGGCGAAGGTCAATGCGCGCGCAGCCGACGGACGTACGGCCCTCATTTGGGCGGCTCGCCATGGCAATCCCGATATCGTGCGGCATCTCATGGCGGCGGGCGCCGATCCCAAGGTCAAAGACAACGCCGGCTACACAACGCTTACATCCTCTCGGAATCAGGGCCGCCTGGACCTAGAGCAAACGCTTTCCAAGTCGCTCTCGCTGCGATAGCCACCAGCAGGAGAAGGGGCTGCAGAAATGAATCTTCTTTGCAGCCAATCCTTCCTCAAGGAGCCATCGATGCCGCCGCCGTCACACGTGTCCCCGCAAAACCGCTTGAAGAATCCATTGCCCAAAATCGGAATCCGGCCGACGATCGATGGTCGATATGGCGGAGTGCGGGAATCCCTGGAAGGCCCGACCATGGGAATGGCGCGCGCGGCCGCCCGGTTTCTAGGTGAAAACCTTCGCCATGCGAGCGGCTTGCCGGTGGAGTGTGTGACCGCGGATTCCTGTATTGGCGGAGTCGCTGAAGCGGCACTATGTGCTGAGAAGTTCCGGCGGGAAGGAGTTGGTGTTTCCATTACGGTCACTCCATGCTGGTGCTACGGTGCCGAGACCATGGACATGGACCCGCAGATTCCAAAGGCGGTTTGGGGCTTCAACGGATCGGACAGACCCGGTGCGGTTTACCTTGCGGCAATCCTGGCAGCCCACGCGCAGAAGGGTCTTCCAGCCTTCGGAATCTACGGTCGTGACGTGCAGGACCTGGGCGATACCGAGCGGATTCCGCAAGACGTCGCCGGAAAGCTGCTGCAGTTCGCAAAAGCCGGTCTGGCCGTCGCCACGATGAGGGGGACCTCCTATCTGGCGATGGGCGGCGTGTCTATGGGAATCGCGGGCTCTATCGTGAACCACGAGTTCTTCCAGGATTATCTCGGCATGCGGACTGAGACGGTCGACATGACCGAGTTTGTCCGCCGGATGGACCGGGAAATCTACGACCACGACGAGTACACCCGCGCTATTACATGGGTTAAGGATAACTGTGCCGAAGGGAAGGACTGGAACCAGCCGGAGAAGCAGCGCACGCGTGAGCAGAAGGAACGCGACTGGGAGACGAGCGTCAAAATGGCGCTCATCGCGCGCGACCTGATGATCGGTAATCCGAAGTTGGCTGAGCTCGGATTCAACGAGGAGGCGCGAGGACATAACGCCATGGCGGCCGGATTCCAGGGGCAGCGACAGTGGACCGACCACTTCCCGAACGGCGACTTCCTCGAAGCGATGCTCACTACGTCCTTCGACTGGAACGGAATCCGCCAGCCTTTCATTGTCGCCACGGAGAATGACGCGCTGAACGGCGCCTCCATGCTCTTAGGCCACCTCTTGACCAATTCGGCCCAGCTCTTCGCCGACGTCCGCACGTACTGGAGCCCGGAAGCCGTCAAACGCGTCACTGGCCGAAACCTCTCCGGCTTGGCGGAAGGCGGCATGCTGCACCTTATCAATTCCGGCCCTGCCGCGCTGGACTGGACCGGTGAGGCCTGGCGAGGAGACCGGCACACGATCCGCCCCTGGTGGGAGATCACCCCGGAAGAAGCCTCTGACTGCTTGCAGGCGACCAGATGGTGCGCAAGCGACCTGGGATATTTCCCTGGGGGAGGCTGGTCGACCGACTTCCTCACCCGCGGCGGCATTCCCGCCACCATGTGCCGCATCAACCTGGTCAAGGGCATCGGCCCAGCACTCCAGATCGCCGAGGGGTGGACGGTAGATCTGCCGGAGGAGGTGCACCGCGCATTGGACGAGCGAACCAATCCCACCTGGCCCACGACCTGGTTCGTGCCTCTTCTCACCGGTTCCGGCGCCTTCGCCACCGTTTATGACGTGATGAACAACTGGGGCGCCAATCACGGCGCGATCTGTTGCGGACATGTCGGCGGCGATCTGATAACCCTGGCATCCATGCTGCGGATACCGGTGGATATGCACAACCTCTCGCAAGACCACCTCTTCCGTCCGGCCGCCTGGTCTCGCTTCGGCACCGCCGATCCGGAGTCCGCGGACTTCCGCGCCTGCGCAACCTATGGTCCGCTATACGCTTGAGTCGGTGACGTGTTAGAATGTGAGTGCGAGGTGAGCCATGAAACGAATTAAGATTCGCTTCCAGAATCGGGAAGACACGCACGTCATCGTCGAGGTGATGAAGAAGGGCCAGATAATCGCGTTACGGGGCCTGATATTCATTGTTCCGGAACCCGCGATTGAGGTGCTCGACAGAATAGGGGCTCGGTACGAGAATCTGGGCGAAATTCCCTGGGACCATGTTGTTCGCGCGTTACGAGACCCTGCTTCCGCAGCGGTACAATGAAGGGCTTATCCGTCGAGAATCAGAAGTTCGAAGATGCCTGGTTCGAACTGCTCCAGCGGTTCGGCTCGCTCACGTATGAGCCCGCTCCGCGGCGCGGCGTCTGGACGCATGAACTCGGACGATTCGAAGATGACCTCGTGCGCTTCATTCTTGATCTCGAAGACACCGACGAGAAAGTTGAATTCATGCGACAGTACAAGAAACCTTGAAAGAGCGATTTCGCCAACTAGACATCTGGATCGTCGCATATCCAATCAGGATCATATGATCTCTCGACGGGCATTCGCCACCCCTCATTACATTCGAAATCGGCCGATTCGACGTGTTGGAATGAGCTAGATGCGCATCGCCATCACCGGTTCATCCGGATTCATTGGCAGCGCGCTTGTTGAAGCGCTCCGCGGAGCCGGGCATGAACCGTTGCCCCTTGTGCGCAGCGCGCCGAAGCCGGGTCAGATCGAATGGAACCCCGAATCCGGCAGCCTCGATCCTGCGATGCTGGACGGAGTAGACGCTGTCGTCAACCTGGCGGGCGAGAAGATCGCGGGTCGGTGGACAGCGGACAAGAAGAAGAGAATCCGCGAGAGCCGGCTTCGCGGCACGAAGCTCCTTGTCGATACGCTGACCGAAGTGAACTCTAAACCTTCCGTCCTCCTTTCCGCCTCGGCAGTCGGAATCTACGGTAATCGTGGAGACGAAGTCCTGTCGGAATCGAGTCCACCTGGGACGGGATTCCTGGCGGAGCTTGGGGTGGAATGGGAAGGTGAGGCAAACCGTGCCGCTGCCTCCGGAATCCGAGTAGTGAACCTGCGCTTTGGAATCATCCTGGACAAGCGCGGCGGCGCATTGAAGGAGATGCTTACTCCATTCCGCATGGGCGTCGGAGGCGTGCTGGGCTCCGGGCGCCAATACATGAGTTGGATCGCGCTCGATGATACTGTCCCCGCAATTCTTCATCTGCTCGAGAATCAGACAGTATCTGGTCCCGTAAACGTGGTAGCGCCGAATCCTTGCACCAACCGTGATTTCACAAAGGCCCTTGGCTCCGCGCTACATCGTCCGACCATCCTTCCGGTACCTCCATTCGCACTCAGGATGCTTTTCGGGGAAATGGCCGACGAAGCCCTCCTCGCGAGCGCGAGGGTCCTCCCGGCCAGGCTTCAGGAGAGCGGCTTCCGCTTCAATCATCCTGACGTAGAGTCAGCGATTCGAAATGCCCTTTCGTGAACCTGCGGTAGCGCGAGGCTCGCTCTATCACCGCTTACTTGGAGATGAATGGGACCTACTACCTCCGGCCATTCGAAACATGCACCTCTGCCACGATTCCCTTGAAGCGGAGGGAACTGTTCGTGTTCACCGCGGGGGGAGTCTCACGTCGAGGGTTCTTTCACGCATGTTTGGAATGCCACCTGAATCGGAGGCCTGTGAAACCATGCTTTCGGTTCGCCCCGAGAACGGCGGGGAGCGATGGACGCGCCTCTTTGGACGGTATCGACTGGTAAGCACACAGCATTTGGACGCAAAAGGCTTGCTTATCGAGCGATTCGGTCCCCTTCTACTCCGATTCCGCGTTACTCGCGAGGCAAGAGGACTGCGTTATTCGCAGGTTGGAGGCGCGATCGCTATCGGCAAGGTGGTGATCAACCTTCCCGCGATGCTTGTACCTATAGTCGCCGCGTCGGAATCGGAAGCGTTGGAAGAGGGTGCCTGTTCCGTTCGGGTGCGAATCGCTGCGCCGCTCGTGGGATTAATCACATCGTATGAAGGGACAATGCGGCCGCAGGGAGATTCCGGGTGATAATCGCTCTGTGGCTACTGGCGATCCAGGGAGTGATCGGTGCGTTCGATACCGTCTACTACCACGAGTGGAGAGCGCGGCTCCCGGCGCGAGGTAAGGCATCCGCGCCCGAACTCAGGCTACACGCAGCGCGGGACCTCTTCTACGGAATCATCTTCGGCACGCTGCCGTTCTTCGCATGGCGGGGAGCATGGGCGGTCGTATTCCTTGGCGTGCTCATCATCGAGATCATCCTCACCCTGTGGGACTTCATCGTCGAGATCACGGTCCGAAAACCCATTGGAGATGTATATGCCGGCGAGCGGGTCACTCACGCCGTGATGGGCATCATTTACGGGGCAATGCTGGGGTATCTGCTTCCGGTCCTGTGGGAGTGGTGGAACCGGCCGACGGCCCTAGTCTACGCCCCGCCGGCTGCGCCCGAGCTGCTGCGATGGAGTCTGCTGGTGATGGCCATCGGCGTCCTGCTCTCCGGAATTCGCGACCTTTACGCGGCGTTAGGACTCGCTGGCGGCTCATGGCCCTGGCCGCGGGAGCCGGCGGTATCAACCGAATGATACCGCGCCGCCGGCCCCACCGCACAATATTCACACTGGCCGGAATCTACAATCTGGGTTTCGGGGTCTATTCGGCGTTAGACCCGCAATGGC
>JBKJZI010000344.1:0-26906 GCA_046715155.1 Chthonomonadales bacterium
ACCGGAATCCGCGCAAGGGCGCTCAATGGCGCGGCCTGCTCCGCCGCTATCGCTGCTGTAAAGATAAGCGCCGAAGCGCCTATTAATGCACATGCCGTTTTCATTTCCGTCGCCTCTCTCAATCTCGGTACCGCTCGTTTGGTTGCATTATGGAAGAAATCCGTTCAGTTCCGGACGACAATAAGCGCCGCCCGAACACCGATACAGGCGGCGCTAAGATACAATCCGGCCCTTAACTTAACAGGCTCGCTACTGCCTGGACGATCGTCGCTGCCAGCCAGATCATCCCGATGGCCAGGAGCGCAAGCCCCCCGAGAGCGATCACCAGAGCGCCGCGACTGGACTTGCGCGTGGAGTCGGGCTGCCGAACGTATCGCTCCAGGAGGTCCAGATTCCTTCGGTTGGCCTTGAATGCGAAGTCGAAAAGGTCTCCCAGAAGTGGAACTGCGCCAACGGCGGCGTCAATGCCGAGATTCAATACCATGTTCAACAGTACCGAGCCAGGGACGCCCATGCGATATGCAGCCACGATCGTGTAGCCGGTCATGACCGCGCCCGTCAAGTCTCCCACGCCCGGAATCAGCCCGAGTATCGCGTCCAGCCCGAACCGAAAGCGTGTTCCCGGTACCGCAACCGCGTCATCAAGAATCCGCGACAGAGTGCGAAGGCCGTGCATCGGGCCTTCGCGCGAAATCATCGTGCTCATTATCTTGCTCCCGAATCAGCTCTACGGTCAACGATGCTATTAGGGCTCATAAAATGATAGTTTCGGTTCCACGGCCCGATCGGACGGATCGGACGGATCGGGCGGAACGCACGGATTCTGCGCGCTTCACTTCACCGGATTCAAGTTTCGGACGGCTTCGTCACGCTTTCTGGCCACTTCGAATTCTTTGAAGTACTGGGGGCGCTGGAAGCTGTAAAAACCTCCTGGCGTAATCGATTTGATGAACAAATGGTTGCGCCCGGAGTTGATTCGGTTCAGGTGAATGGCGGAGTTATTTTTTCGACGATCGGTTGTCGCTGGCCAGGCGTTCAAGCGCTGCGGTCACGTTCAGAAGTGCGCGACCCTGGTGGTAAGGGTCGGTCCACGCATTGCTCTTCTCCCGCCCCGGAATCCGAGTGCCGTCCTCGGCAACCACCGGGAACCAGCCCATGTTCTTGGAATCGGTCTGCTTTTCTCGGATAAACCGCCACTGCTTTTCAAACGCCTGCCAGTAGCGCGGAATCTCATTTCCGTAATGCTCGTGCATTACCAACAGAGCATTCAGCCCTTCCGCCTGTGTCCACCAGACCTTCTCTTTGTGCGTTGCCGGCCCGAAGGCGCTGCCACGGTCGTAAAATCCGCTGTTCCGCTCGTCCCACCCAAATTGCAGCGCGTGGTCCACGAGGTTCCGGGCGACCCGCCAGGTTTCAGAATGTTGCTTCGCTTCTTGATATGCCTTGGCGCCGATGGATTTGAACGTCGGGTCTTTACGGGAATTCAGTCTTTCTGCTGCTTCGACCAACAGGTAAGCAGTTTCGACGTCGTGGCCAAACGAATCGTGGTCCGGCACCGGCCGCCAGTTGGGGTTAAAGAAGAGGTGAAGGCAGCCGGGGTCTACATAGACTTTGTCGCGAAGGATCGTGAAGACTTCCAGCAACCGAGCGCCTACCCGGTCGTCCGGCCAAACGCGGTATAGCTCGGTAAAAGCCTCCAGCAGGTGAATATGGCTGTTCATTGACTTGAAGCCGTAGCGCGTGCCGATGAAGTCATTCGCGCCCGCTGCGCTCGGCGCCATAATGGGCTTCCCATCTCGCCGTAGCGCTTCGTAGTATCCGCCATTCTTGCCGTCGTGCGCATGTTTGTCGAGCCAATCGAACGCCCGCTTCGCCAGCGCCAAAGCCCTCGGCTCCCTCGTCGCCCGGTAGGCCGCCGCCGCAGCATAGATTCCGAAGGAGATTCCGTAGGCGTGCTTTTCGCCCTCTCGATCCGCTTTGCGGGTCTGGGCATCCACCTGCCAATAGAAGCCGCCTTTCTCCGCATCCCAAAGCAGCTTTTCGAGGCCGTCCAGTCCGTGGTTCACATAACCCAGATACTCCGGACCCAGGTTTGGTGATCGCAGCGCGATCTGAGACGCCACCCAGGTAAGCCGCGATTGGTAAACAATACTCCGTTCCCGGCCAGTTCCGGTTGGATTCCAGTCCTCCCCGAACCCCTGCCGGAATCCACCCAGTTCTTTGTCCACTGCCCTAGGAAACCACGGCGCGAGGACGTGGGTCCGAAGGTTGTCCTCCATCTCCTTCGCCAGCTCCCTGTAACGCGCGGAATCCACCCTCTGCACTTCTCCCGAATCCGCAAGGGCAGCTATCAGCAGCACGCATGTGAGAACCACCACGCAGCACGCATCACGCATCACGAATCATCTCCGAACTTCACTTTGCGGGTGTCTACCTCGATCCCGGTGGGGACCGTGAGAGGGCCGTAGAGATCGGGGCGGCGGGCGCGGAGCCAGCGGCGTCCGGTGGATAGGGGCTGATCGTCGGCTTTCAAGTCAGCGATCACCAGGTCGTCCTCAACGGAATCGGTTTCCGCGATCACTTCGCCGTAGGGATCCAGGACCATGGCGTGGCCGGTGCGTATCTCGTCATCGTCGATTCCGACTCCGTTGCTAAAGACCAGGAACATCCCGTTATCGTGCGCTCTGGACGGCAGCCAGCGCATCAGCCAGGCGCGGCCGTTAGGACCCTGGAACTGAGCCCGAAGCGGCTCCGGATTCTCACGCCGGCTGGTCCAGAGTGCGGGGTCGATATGCTTCATCCCGCGCGGGCTTATCGTCTGGCAGCCGCCGGTCTGGTGAGGCGCCAGCAGTATCTCCGCGCCCTTGAGCGCAGTTATCCGCGGATTCTCGATGAGGTTGTTGTCGTAGCAGATCAGCACGCCCACCCGGCAGCCGTGAGGCGTATCGAAGACCGTGTACTCATTCCCGGATGAGATGTGGAGGCTCTCGAAGGCGTTTATTTTGCGGTGCCGCGCCCACGTGCCATCGGGCATCGCGACTACGTAGCTGTTGAAATACGCTCCATCATCCGTGCGCTCGATCAGGCCCGCGCCGATCGTCATGCCAAACTGCCGCGATAGCTCCTGCAGGAAAGCGGTGGTCTCTCCCTCTGGAATGGGCTCCGCCAGCGCGTCTATCTCATTGCGGGAGAGATTCCGCACGAACCAGTAGCCGGTCACGCACATCTCAGGGAAGGCAATCAGCTCAACTCCGGATTCGGCCGCCCGTTCGGTAATCTCCGCGATCCGCTTCCGGTTCGCAGCCTTATCCCCGGCCAGGTGCTGCATTTGAACCGCTGCCACGCGAATGTCACGCATCGTCTGTACCCTGTTTCAGAGTGATGGGCTCATCGGAAGGAGGATTGCAGTATGCGGTATTTGGAATCGGTTCGTTCGCAGACTGTAACAACGTGTCGGAATCCGTGGGCCCTGCATATGCGGCGCGGAGAAGTTCTTCGTCCGGAGGCGGAGGGGCGGCGCGAAGGAGTGTGGCGGCTTCGCCGAGATCGGCCGGATCGAAATATGCCTGGCCGTTAATAATGACCCGGGGCTTGATTGCCTGTTCCGATATCACCTCTTCGATCTGCTCCGGCCCCAACTGCAAGTCTTTGGAGGCTTGTTCCACAGTTGCCAGAGCCTCGATGCCCAAGTGCTGCCGGCGAAGCATATAGCCAATGAACGAATGGATAGTGCCGGCGAGCGCCAATACGCCGCTTGCGGCGAGCGGACCGCCCACAATCAAGCAGACCAGGGACGAGCATAGGAGTATAGGGCCGATGGATCCGAGGAGGCGACCGCCCCACTTGAGCGCCCGGTAATCTCCGGCATAGACCGAAACGCCTTGATCGTCTCGACCGTACCAATGGAATCCGTACCCGCGCCGCGTTGTAGACCTGACCGGCTTGCCTCTCTTCGTACTGCGATAGCTCACCGCATCGGTTCCAGCGTGACCCGCAAGGGTCGAGCGCCACGATGGACCGTGGCGGGATCCGGCCCACAGGAAACGACTTGCTCCGCCCGCAGCTCCGCCACCTCCAGGGACCCGCTCCAGATAATACTCTGCCCGCTGTTATGCGCTTGCATCGCCAGCTTGAGCGACTTCCAGTTTCCGTAGCCGAATACCTTCTGCAGCACCTTTATCACCCAGTCGAATCCGTTGACATCGTCGTTATGGAGCATCACGCCATATGGGGGCTGCCCGTCGAGCTGAAAATCAATCTCACCAACCGGCGAATCCACTCCGATTGGACGCTCAAGGACGGTACTGCTCATTCAGCGCCATTCAACCCCTTTCCCGACAGAATCCGCTCCTCTACTTCTTCCCACGAGAAACCAGCTTCCGGAATCTTCTCGTAGTCTCTTATGCGACGTTCGATCTCAGTACGCTGTTCTTCCGTAATCTGGAATTCGTCTTCGTCGGCTTCCTCATAGTCGCAATCACACGAAATTGCTTGCCCGCCGCAAACGGGGCACTGCTCGATATCACAACTCGGCACGTGGAACTGTCCTTTTAAGACTCTGCAGTCGCCACAGGGATGGGTATCCGAGCCCCAGTTATCCGCTTCACTGCCGTACCGTATCCGGCCCACTTCCGTGCCGCCGATTACGTAAGTGTGCTGTTCTTGGGCCTCAATGATGCGTATCGGCCAATACCAGATCATCCTGGCGCCCTGATAGGTGACGAATTCCTTTTCGTCAGGCATCTTTCGTTTCTCAGAGTGACCAGCCGGAGCGGTATTCGGTGCGCACGAGTTTTTGGGCGGCGTCCGAGTTGGAAACGCGGAGGTTGGGGCGATCCCAGAGGAGGCGGTCGCCGGTGCGGAGGGCGATGTTGCCGAGGAGCAGGGATTCCGTCACCACGCTGGAGAAGCCGAATTCTGCGCCGGGCCTGACTTTTGCTCCTTTGGCCGCTTCGATCCACTCGCGCTCGTGGCCGATGCTTCGCGGTAAGGTTTTGGGCGGTTCTTGGAAGGATTTCGCTTTCGATTCCGGAATCAGCCGCGGGCGAGCGCCGTTGAATCCGCAAAGGATCGTGCCGCGATCTCCGATGAAGATCAGGCCTTCCGCTTCCAGCTTCTGATCGGAATCCAGCGCTCCCGGTCGCGGTGGCATAAGGCCGCCATCGTACCAGCTCAAGCGGACGGGATGCATGTCTCCGCGCGCGGGAAAGTCCCAGTGGACGAGGCAAGACTGTGGATAAGATTCCGGGTACCGGCCGGACGAGCTAGCTTCCACCGCCGTCGGCCCTTCTAGCTTCAAAACGCGGAAGATCGTGTCCAGGCTGTAGCAGCCCATGTCGCCCAGCGAGCCGCAGCCGAAGTCGGTCCAGCCGCGCCAGATGAAGGGCAGGTAGGCGTGATGGAAGGGCCGCTCAGCTGCCGAGCCGAGCCAGAGATTCCAGTCGAATCCGTCCGGAATCGGCTGCGACGCCTTCGGGCGGTCCATCGCCTGCGCCCAGAATGGCCGGCTGGACCAGTTTATCACCTGCCGGACCGGACCGATCGCGCCGCCCCATACCCATTCGCAAAGCCGGCGCGTATCCTCGGAGGCCGCGTTGCCTACCGCTACTTGTGTGGCGACGCCCGTCTCCTTCGCCACCTCCGCCATACGCCGCGCTTCGTACGGATCGTGGGCCATCGGCTTCTGGCAGAAGACGTGTTTGCCTTTGCGCATGGCGGCAACGGCGATGGGCGCGTGTACGTGGTCCGGCGTGCAGACCACCACCGCGTCTACGTCCTTGTCGTCCAGCATCTCCCGGAAGTCCACATAGGCCTTGCAGCCCTTGTACTTCTTCGTGCTGTTCTTCTTGGCGTAGTAGGCTTCCACAATCTTCTTCGCCGGCTCGCGTCCTGCAACCCCGCCTGCACCCTGCATGGTGCGCGTCATCTGGAGCGATATGTTCGGGCTGAGCCATTCCCAACCGGAAGTCACGCCAAGCAGGTTGTGGACCTTTGTCTTAAACTCGTCGCGGCCCCACTGCGGATAGTCGTTGGCCTGCCTCATTGGGTCACAGACCGCAACTCCTTGAACGTCGGCGTGGGCGAGAAAGTCGAACATAACGCGCATTCCCTGCGCGCCGACGCCGATGAATCCGACGTTGAGTCGTTCACTCGGAGGGAGATGCCCCCTACCTCCTAGCGCTGAACGTGGTACGACGGTTGCGGCAGCGGCGGCGCCCGCCACTTTCAAGAAGCGGCGGCGGGAGACGGAATCCGCGCTCATTTCCCCAGCTCCTTGACGTAGATGTTTTTGAATTGCATCAGGCTGGGCGAACTGGTCCACTTGCCGTCCTTTTTGCTGCCGTGGTGCTGCAGGGCGATACGTCCGCGCGGCTCGATCCCCGGGAGACGGGCATTGTCGATCACAAGTTTGCCGTTGAGGTGTACGGTAACATATTCTCCCTTCGTTGTGATTTCGAAGTGGTTCCACTGGCCGACGGGTTTGTCCGCCTGCGTGCGCGGGGTGACCGCCGCGCGGACCTCGGCCGGTTGGCTGCGATCCATGCGCCAACCATACATCTCGCCGGAACCGGCTGGCCAATTCCAGATGTTGATTTGGTTCTTGCCCTGGCCACGCAGGTAAATTCCGGAATCGCTGTCAGGCATGGGGAAAGTTATCTCCTTGCCGTGGATGTCCCGCGCGTGGTTCCCGTCCGGCAGGATGTAATAGACATTTGGGTTGACGAACGGCGTGTCCTTGATTCTCCAGTCCACCAGCAGTGTGATATCGCCGAACTCCGGTAAGGCCCAAAGCGCCTTGTCGCCGGGAGCCTCGCTGGCCGCATCGTAGTCGATCACCCCGTCCATCACCTTCCAGTGGCCGTTGTCGCCTTCAGGCACCTTCCAGTTGGTGAAGTCTCGTCCGTTGAACAGGGACGAAAATCCGGGCGGGGCCGAATTATCCGGTCGCGGTTTTGCCGGCGTTGACGCGGCTACGATACCCGCAACAAACACAATGAAGCACGCAGATGCGCTGATTCGGAAACCGTTCATAAGTCGTCCCTCCATCTTCCTTGACGCTTTGCAGACTTTAAACTATTCTTCTCCGACTTAGCAAAAACCTACGTTTGTTATCTACTTCGGCGACCAGAAGGGTTCTTTGGCCGCGATGAACTCGATCGGAACTTCCGAAACGAATCCCTTCAGCCAGCGAGCGCACTCTTCCATTCCCGCTTGCTCCGAGGGGATGTGGCCGAGGATTATGAGCGCTTTCCGCATTTTCGCGGTGGCTGCGTCGTCTCCATAGAGCACGGTCTCCCACTCCGGCGCCTCTCCATACACCAGTACCTCCACGTCGTCTCGCTGCAGCAGCTTCCGATGGCTGCCGAATCCGCCTGCGCCCGGCGCCATCCCGATCTTGGAGACCTTTAGCTTTGGGTCGCCCACTACCCGCATGGTACGGATTCCGAGGCGTTTCTTTATTCGCGAAGCGAGGTCGGTGAGGGTTGTTTGCGGAATCACCAAAACGCGTTCGTCCGCTGGATTTTTGAACTTCTCCCACCCGAGCGCATGAATCATACCAGTGAGGATTCCGTCCGGGCGACGCAAGTGCCAGTGATCGTGGAAGCGCCACACAATGAGGTTGTGCTTCTTGATCAGCGCCTGTTTGGCCGCCAGAATGGCATCGCCCTCTTTCTCAATCTCTTCTGTACGGTCGAAGTGCCCGAAGAACGTCGGTTCATGGGTGATGATCAGGTTCTTACCGGCCCTCGCCGCTCGCTCAAGCACGTCGTAAGTCGCCATCATAGTAGTAACGACGCCCGTCACGGCCGAATCCGGATTCCCTGCTTTAAATGTATCCACGGTCTGTTCCCGCCACGGAACGCCGACGTTTTTTTGAATCCGCTCGATTACCTGCCGTGCCGTCAACTGTGTTGGTTGTGATGGGCTCACCACGCTTTGCGCGAGAAACGCACTAGCCAGCGCCCATCCAAGAGTCACGCCCGACATATCGTCCTCTTTTCCTACGGCTCTGTCGCACGGCCGTCGGCGAAAACGCCAGTGCCCTACCTCGAGTCACGGGTTGGCGAATCACTTTGGCTTGCGAGATTATCCGTCCATGCGAATCGGGTGATCGAGTCGTCACCGCCTTCCGCAGTTCCCGACACCGGCAATCCGGAATCCTTTAGGAGCCGTGCCACATCGAACGGGGGAAGTGCGCGCGATCTGCTTCCGTAGGCACCGACTATTAGTTTCCCGCCAGGCTTAACCGCCCGCTGCATCAAACGTCGAAGGTATTCCTCACGGAATCCTTCAGGGGCGCAATCGTAATGAGTATAGGTATACCGAAAACTCCGCGGCGGCTCCCAGTCCCATGCGTTGCCGACGAAGAAATGATCCGCATATTGGGGGAGCCGTTGTCGGGCCAGCGCGATAAGTCGTGCTCCTTGATCGAGGCCGTACGGAATCAGAGCGATGCCTCGTTCACTGGCCCATGCAACCAGGCACTCGAGCAAGTACCCGTTCGCGCACCCTACGTCAAGGATATCCCCATCAGAATCGACCGCTTCCAGGATTGGCGAGCGCTCGGACCTCCATCGCTCCGATCCGCCGCCGAATCCGGATTGGCGGATCGGGTCGGAATGCGTCAAATATGCCTCTTCAAGCGCGCGTAGGGACTCGAGGAAGTCCCCCGGCAAAGTTGAAAGCCACGCCCGGTTATCGCCTGTAGATTCCGCCACTTCGGTGCACAAATCGGAGTTCCACTAGATAACGCCGTAGCGTGCAGTGATCTGACGCGTAGATATCTTTCAGCAGATCGTCTACCTCGCGCTCAGTATAATCGACACCGGGATCAAACCGGCGAGCAATCTCTTCGATGACAATATACTGCCGCTTGAACTTCGACGGCCACGCCAGAAGCTTCCCTTCCGGCAAATACTGACGCAGGACTTTTGAGCGGAAGTCTAGTGGAAGATCATCGGTCTGCAACCGATGCGTACGAGTGTTCGGGGGCTCGGATTCCATGGTCAGTCACTTTGCCTTTGGCTCGGGATCACGCTGGGCGGCAGAATCGACGGTCGTAGTAGACGATACCTGGCTCCGACCGTTTCCCTTCGTCTTGCCCACGCGCCTGTCCGCGAAATCCGGGACGTTTCTCCGAAGCTCGTCTAGCCAGACGGCGGATTCGGAATCGGAGGGGGCTCGCCAGTCTCCACGGGGACTCAGGGAGCCGCCGGAGCCGACTTTGGGACCATTGGGGACGGCAGAGCGCTTGAACTGGCTGATCTGGAAGAAGCGATAGAGGAAGACTTGCAGCCACTTCTTGATGGTGGGAAGATCATATTCAGTCCGAGCAGAATCCGGCAGGAGGTCCGGCCATGCGCCGAGGGTCCGGTCGCTCCAGGCGTGGTGCGCCAGGTAGGCGATTTTGGAAGGGCGGAATCCGAAGCGGGTGACATAGTACAGGTGGAAGTCCTGAAGCTCGTAGGGACCGATTGTTTCCTGCGTGCTCTGAGCCGGTTTTCCAGAATCACCTTCAACGTGAGGAACGAGCTCCGGCGAGATCTCCGTTCCGAGTATGGAAGTGAGCGTATCGCCGGTGCCTGGATCGAACTGGCCGGATTCGACCACCCAACGGACCAAGTGCTGGATGAGCGTTTTGGGCACCGAGGCATTGACGTTGTAGTGGGACATGTGATCGCCCACGCCATAGGTTGACCATCCCAGTGCGAGCTCGCTGAGATCGCCCGTTCCCAATACCAGCCCCCGGTGGAGGTTAGCCAGCCGGAATAGGTGGGACGTGCGTTCGCCGGCCTGCACGTTTTCGAACGTGATATCGTGAACCGGCTTCCCTTCCGCGAAGGGGTGACCGATGTCCGTAAACATCTGCAGGCAGCTCGGGCGTATGTCGATCTCTTCGGCCGTTACTCGAAGCGCCTTCATCAGTCTTTTCGCGTTGCGCCTGGTGATATCGCTAGTGGCGAATCCGGGCATCGTGTAGCCCAGTATGTTCTTACGCGGCAGCCCCATCCTGTCCATCGTTTTCGCGGCGACGATCAGAGCATGGGTGGAGTCTAGCCCGCCGGAGACGCCGACTACCAGCTTTTCGTATCCGGTGGCTGAAAGCCGCTTCTGAAGACCGTGGACCTGGATGTTGTAGACCTCGTAACACCGTTCATCACGCACTCGCAGGTCGCTGGGCACATACGGGAAGCGGTCAACCCGCCGCTCCAACGGAATCTCGCCCGATGGAATATCGAACTCGAACTCGACCTTTCGGACTCCGCGTACCCGTTCGGCGTGATCCACGGCACAGTCCCGGAACGAAGTCATTCGCATCCGATCCTGCGCAAGGCGCTCCAGGTCGATATCGGCCGTGATGATCTGTCCTTCGCTGGGAAACCGCTCCGATTCCGCCAGCAGGTCCCCATTCTCGTAGATCAGTGCCTGCCCATCCCAGGCGAGATCGGTCGTGGATTCTCCCGGTCCGGCTGCGGAGTACAGATATGCGGCGATACATTTGGCGGACTGCTGGGCGCACAGCGCGTGGCGGTATTCCGATTTGCCCACCGTGATATTCGAGGCTGAAAGGTTCGCCAACACCGTCGCGCCCGCCATCGCCGCGAAAGAAGAGGGCGGAATCGGGGTCCAAACGTCTTCACATATCTCTACGTGCAAGCCGAATTCGGTTACGTTGGTTGCGTTAAAGACCAGATCGTTTCCAAAAGGAATCCGCGCTCCCAGGAAGTCGACCTCCCCGGTCAATGCATCCCGCGCTGCGGCGAACTGCCGCTTTTCGTAGAATTCCCGATAGTTCGGCAGATAGCTCTTGGGAACAATTCCGAGAATCCGCCCGCGGTAGATCACCACCGCGCAATTGAACAGCTTCGCTTCAAAGCGAAGAGGCGCTCCAATTAGGAGAAACGGCGAAAGCTTCGCGGATTCCGCCACTATCCTGCCGACTTGCTCGGCCGACGCTTCCATCAGCGCATCCTGATGAAAGAGGTCCTCATTGGAATAAGCGGAGATTCCCATCTCCGGGAACAGGGCCACCGCCGCCCGCGCTGAATCCGCCCGCCGCGCCAGCTCCAGCGTCCGCTCGGTATTGAATATCGGATCCGCTACCCGCAGCTCCGGCACGCAAACCGCCGCCCGCACGAATCCATGGCTGTAAGGTGAGAAGAATGTCCGCTTCATAACATCATTATGCGCAAAAGGCCGCGCCATCGCCAGCGCGGCCTCAATGTGTCTTGCACGTGATTACCGAACCCCGAGAAGAATCTCCGTCGTCAACTGGTCCAGTTTTTCGTAGCGGAGGTCTTTTCGGCCATAGGCGATGCGGTCGATGGGCAGGTCGCTCACTCGCCGGGCGGAATCCGAAGAGTATCCGCCGCGGAGGAGAGAGGCCAGGTTGTCGGAGTCGGCGGTGATCTTGCGGATCATGCCCTGGATCTCGGCGTCGGCGTTGAAGCGCTGCGCTTTCTCCTTGAGGATCAGGTAAGTGCGCATGCAGCCGGCGGCGAAATCCCAAACGCCTTCGGGGCCTTCGGTGCGCAGCGGGTGGGCGTCGAAGTGGCGTGAGCCGGAGTAGCCGGAATCCTCCAGCAGCTTCACCAGGAAGAACGCGCCCTTGATGTCCTCCTGGCCGAAGCGAAAGTCCTGGTCATAGCGGCCGATCTGCTGCCCGTTCAGATCGATGTGAAAGAGCTTACCCATCGCCAGGGCCTGCGCCACGGCGTGGACGAAGTTGAGGCCGGCCATCGTTTCGTGCGCTACTTCCGGATTCACGCCGACCATCGACGGGTCTTCCAGGGTCTCGATGAAGGCGAGCATCGCGCCGGTTGTAGGCAGATAGATGTTTCCTCGCGGCTCATTCGGCTTGGCTTCGAGAGCGAACTTGAAGTTGTAACCTTGCGCCTTGTTGTAGCCGAGCAGGAAATTCATACACTCCCGCATCCAGTTGAGCGCGTCCACCGGGTTCTTCGCGGCATCCGTCTCCGCGCCCTCGCGGCCGCCCCAGAAGACGTAAACCTCGGCCCCCAGCTCCGCACCCAGATCCATGGCGCGCATGGTCTTCTGAAGCGCGAATGCCCGCACTCGGGGGTCATTCGATGTATAGCCGCCGTCCTTGAAGATGGGGTCGAAGAAGAGGTTCGTGGTGGCCATCGGCACCTTCATGCTGTAGTCGCTCAGTGCCTGCTTGAACTCGCGGACTATGTTGTCCCGCTCCGCCGGGGTAGCGTCGATGGGTACCAGGTCGTTGTCATGCAGGTTCACGCCATACGCGCCCAATTCCGATAGCTTCCGCACGATCTCCAACGGCGGAATCCGGTCTCTCACGGCATCGCCAAACGGATCGCGGCCGGGATTGCCCACGGTCCATAACCCAAACGTAAACTTATCGCTCTTCTGAGGCGCATAATCGGCCATCGAGTTTCTCCTGAGAGGGTATCAACGCGTTACGTTCTCGGTTCCGGCAGAATCTCCTGCGGATTCCGAGGTTGCTCGCGGTTCTCGCCACTGCTATAATGGGCGGATTCCCATGCCTACCTCCTCCCAAAGCCGAAACCCTACTGATGCCCTTGCGGAGATCCGACAGGCTCGCCGTCAGGACCCGGATTCCGTCCTGGAGACGCTGATTCCGTTCCTGAAGCATCGGTCCCCGGTGGTCGTTCAGGCCGCCGCGGAAGGGTTGGGGGAGCTGGAGCGGGCGGAGGCGTTTGCGCCCCTGATGGAGGCGTACGAACGGGCGGATTCTGGTGGTGCGGCCACGGACAAGGGCTGTCACACGCGGGTCGCCATCGTGAAGGCGTTGGGGCAGATCGGAATTGCGAGCGCCGAGCCGGTAGTCCGGCGAGCGGTCTATACCGTTCAGATAGAGTCAGTGGGGAACGGCCGAGAAGACACGGCGATGACTCTTCGCGGCGCTGCCGCTTTCGCGCTCGCCCGAGTTGACCCTGAAAACGCCATTCACGACCTGGCCCTCATGCTCTTTGACGTGGAGCCTAACCTTGGCGTCCCGTTCACCGAGCGGCTGTTCAACAAGGCATTCACCCGATCGGCTGCCGCGAAGGCCATTGCCTTTCTGGGCTATGCTACCGGGGCGGCCCTCCTCGGAGTGAAGCTGCGATTCCGGGAAGGTGAGGTATCTGAGGTATTGGGCGACTGCCTGGAGGCCTTTATCTCCATGGACCCGCCGAACGTGGTGGAGATCGCCAGACCCTATCTTGAGGGGAACGACGCCTTTCTCGCCGGAATCGCGGCGACGTCTCTGGCACGATTCCGGGGAGTGGACGCGTTGGACCTTCTCGCGGATTCGTTCGAGCAGATTCCCATGGAGGCGCGACTACCAACCGTGCTCGCCATTACCGGAATCCGCAGCGATCGCACCGGCCATACTCTCCTGCGATTCTTTAATGACCGTAGTCCGGCAGTGAGGTTAGCCGCCGTGCAGGGGGCGGCGTTGTATCGTGACTCGGAGATCACCGCCCATCTGGAAACCGTCGCCGGTTCCGATGCGGATGTGAAGGTCAGAGCGGCGGCGAAGGAAGCGATCGAATGATGAAGACCTCCCCCAACCCCCTCCTTCGTAAGGAGGGGGCTAACACACTGTATGCTGACGCGAGCCCCCTCCTTACGAAGGAGGGGGTTGGGGGAGGTTTCAATTCATGAACCCGGAATCCGAAAAGCTCCATCGGCTGTTCAAAGAAGAGTGGGACTACCAGATGGAGCAGGAGCCGACCTGGGCTTCCATGCTGGGCGACCGGCGGTGGAACGACAAGTGGCCGGACGTGAGCGTAGGGGCCTTCCAGCGTCGCCACGCGCATGATCAAGAGGTTCTCGGCCGCATCGACGGATACGATCGCTCTCAGCTTTCCGCGCCGGATATCCTCAATCTCGATCTTTTTCGTGACGAATACGCGCGCAGGATTGAAGGCCATCCATTCAACTGGCACCTCGTAGCCCTGAACCAGCGCGGCGGAATCCAGACGGAGGATGAGCTGGCGGAGAATCTTAGGTTCGACACCCTGCAGGACTACGAAGATTGGCTCGCCCGGCTGCGAAATCTTCCTGCTTACGTAGACCAGACCATCGAGCTGCTGCGGGAGGGAATCCGCCAGGGAATGGTCCTCCCGAAAGTCGTCATGCAGCGGATTCCGGAGCAGATAGACAAGCAGTTCGTCGCAGATGCCGAAGAGAGCGGTTTCTTCCGCCCGTTCAAGCAATTCGCGGAATCGGTCCCGGAATCGGAGTCAAGTCGGCTCGCAGACGCAGCGCGGGACTCGATCACCAACGGGATTGTACCGGCTTACCAGAGGTTCAAGGTGTTTTTCTCGGGCGAGTACATGTCCGCCTGTTACGACGCGGTGGGCGCGTGGCGGATGCCGGACGGCGAGCGGATGTACGCCTATCTCTGTCGCAAGTTCACGACCACCGACCTGACGCCCCAGGAGATCCACGACACCGGCCTTCGGGAAGTCGCCAAGATTCGGGCCGACATGGAGAGGATCAAAGACGAGACCGGATTCCGCGGTTCCCTCAAAGAGTTCTTCCATTTCCTGCGCACCGACTCGCAGTTCTACTGTAAGTCGCCGGAAGAGCTGCTGGATACCTATCGCGCCGTATCCAAGCGCATCGACCCGGAGCTCGTGAAGCTATTCCGCAAACTGCCCCGAACGCCCTACGGTGTGACTCCGATTCCGGACGCCGTCGCGCCGGACACGACTACCGCGTACTATATGCCTCCCGCAGACGACGGTTCTCGGGCCGGTCTCTATTACGTGAACCTCTACAAGCCGGAGACACGGCCGAAATGGGAGATGATGGCCCTTTCTTTACACGAAGCAGTTCCCGGCCATCATCTGCAGATAGCCCTCGCCCAGGAGCAGGGGGAGCTGCCGGATTTCCGCAGGCACGCGCACTACACCGGCTACCTGGAAGGCTGGGCGCTGTACGCGGAGTCGCTTGGCGAAGAGATGGGTCTCTACGATGATCCTTACTCAAAGTTTGGCCGGCTGACCTACGACATGTGGCGAGCCGTCCGCCTGGTAGTCGATACCGGAATCCACGCCTTCCAATGGGACCGCCAGAAAGCGATCGACTACTTCCTTGACAACGCAGCGAAGAACGAGCTGGATGTGGTGAACGAGATCGATCGCTACATCGCGTGGCCTGGGCAGGCTGTGGCGTACAAGATCGGGGAGCTAAAGATGTGGGAGCTGCGTCGAAAGGCCGAGCAGGCCCTGGGGCAGCGTTTCGATCTCCGCGATTTTCACGAGGTCGTCTTAGACGCGGGTGCGATTCCATTGGGGCTGTTGGATCACAACGTGCGCAGCTGGATCCATTCGCGACAAACTGCGCCGATTTGACAGTCCACAAACCGCACAGCTATACTGCTGCGGAATCTCGCCTGCCGATCAGAATCCTCGCGCGACCAGCATTCGGAGGGAGCTTAATGGTTTGTCGATCGGTCCTTTTTGGAGCTGTGTTCATGGCTTTTGCTCTCTGCCGTTTCAGTACGTCATCTGATGCGCAGACCAACCTCATTCCAAAGCCTCGCGTCAAAATCGGGGCATTTTCACCGGCTGACGGCGGCTTAAGAGACGCAACGAATCCGACCTGGATAAAAGTTGGCGCAGACATCGGCCTACCCCTTATCGGACTGCGTGCGGGAATTGATTTCGCCTTCGACGGCTCGAATCGCATAATGCCCATAACCATCTCGCAGATATTCCAGCCGTCGGCGTTAGTGGTGAAAAGCCCGGTATACGGCGGCCTCGGTATTGGGATTTGGGACGCCAGGATTGCGGGCGTTAGCGGATCGCCGATCGGATTCCGCGGAATCGTAGGCATCGAGCTCGCCGGTTACCTCGTCGAAGCTAATTACGACATCGTCGGCAAAGTAGGCGGCCGCCGCCTCGACGGCCTGTCCCTCCTGGTCGGGAAGAAATTCTAACACTCAACACTCAACACTCAATCGATGAGCCCAAAATACGATCTCAAGGTCTTTGCCGGAACGGCGAATCCGGAGCTTGCGAGCGCCGTAGCCGACTGGCTGAAGGTGCCGCTCGGCGAGCTGCGAATCTCACGGTTCAAGGACGGCGAGACGTACGTCAAGTTCGAAGAGAGCGTTCGAGGCACGGACGCTTATGTAATCCAACCGACTTGCGCGCCCGTCGACACCAATTTGATGGAGCTGCTGATCTGCCTGGATGCCCTCCGCAGAGCCTCCGCCGCGCGCGTTACCGCAGTGATTCCTTACTACGGCTACGCCCGCCAGGAGAAAAAGGACCAACCCCGGGAGCCCATCACCGCCAAGCTGGTGGCAGATCTTATCACCGCGGCCGGTGCCCACCGCGTGATGTGCATGGACCTGCACGCCGAGGCGATTCAAGGATTTTTCAACCTACCTGTGGACCATTTGACCGCCATTAACCTGATCAGCGGTTACTTCGTGAAGCGAGGCCTCGAGAACATCGTGGTGGTATCGCCCGACGAGGGACGGGTAAAGAAGACTCGCAAGGTGGTCGCGGCGCTCGGAGCGCCTTTGGCCGTCGGCTACAAGCACCATCCCAAACTAGGTCAAACGGAGGTCACGCACCTGGCTGGGGACGTGCAAGGCAAGACTCCCATCATCATCGAGGACATGATCACATCCGGAGGCAGCATCATGGAAGCCGTCGACGCTCTTCTGGCGCATGGCTGCAACCCGGAGATCTACGTCGCCTGCACCCACGGAATTCTCGCCGGCGATGCCGTTCAGCGGCTGACTTCACGTCCCGAAATCTGCGAGATCGTAATGACGGACACCGTACCTCTGCCTGCGGATAAGCGCCATGAAAAGATCAAGGTTCTCACCGTGGCTCCGCTATTCGGCGAGGCTGTCCACCGCGCAAACAACGATCTGTCCATCACGAGTCTCTTTGACTAACGCTTGAGTGTAAAAGTCACAGGCTGAAATATCGGTAGTGGCCGATAATCTTCCAGGTGAATAACACGTCCTCCAACCTTGCGCCGGCCCCGATGTTGTGAACCATCTTTCGACGCCCCGAATCCACGACGATCCCAATATGCGGCCTTCCGTTTGGAAGTCTCCATGCGATCACGTCTCCGGCGGCATAGTCCTTGCGGTGCATAGAAACCGGTAAAGCTCGGCCTCGTCGCCTGAAGTACGTCATCAGGTTGGGAACGCGCCGATGGTCGATATTCCGATCTGGCGCTCGCAATCCCCATTCGTTCGGATAGTCCTTGAATGCTCGGAGCATGTCTTCATGCAAGTCCTTTTGCAAGTCCACGCCACCCGCGCGGAATGCGCGAATGATAACGTCCGAGCAGACACCGCTATCCTGAGGGACATCGCCCATCGGGTACTCAAGAGGGACGTATGAGGCATCGTATCGGCGTGTGACAACCGTTTGTTCTAGCGCATGCGCAATCACTCGTTGGACCGGCGTGGCAGGGAGCCCTAGGTTAGGGCTTCGTGCAAGCGGTGTACCAACCGCGACATCCGGACGCGCGATCGATTCCGACAATTGGCAGCCCGGAACCAAGAGTGCGGTTACGAGTGTAATGAATGACCTAAGACGTTTTCTCACGTCTGGGTAATCCTGCTTGTGCTCACGTTTCCTTGCCGGCTGAGATGGGCGCACATTCCTCTCCGCACTTCTCTTACTGCTCCTTGTGTTCGCGGTGTCACCGACAAATCCGACGAATCCGAGTTCAGACAATAGCAGGAATCGGGCGGGCTGTTGGGGAACGAGGCGGAAAGATTGCGCTGGACTCCTGGATGACGCTCCTCGAAGGGATGTTCGCAATACGAAGGATCGAGCCGGGGGAATGATTCTCCCGGCTCTTTGAGTCAGCCACTCAGTCAAAGCGTTTCATTATTGGCGGGCTATCGCCAACGGAGGATTCGGACGTGACCTACCTCGTCACCGACACCCGCTCGCCCTACCTGGTGGAGTACGACGCCGGCAAGGCCGGCCAATTCGCCCACTACATGCTCCGCAGGATCAACACCCGCGGCGAACGCGGCCCCTGGTCCGAAACCATCTCCGCCACCATCGGCGCATGAGTGACCTTGACGCTACTCGCGGACTACGCGACGCGGAGAACGCCCTGCGCGACTTCATCGCAGAAACGCTCGAGAGGGCCTTAGGGCCGGATTGGGCAACCCAATCCGGCGTGACTCCAGAACGGATTCAGCGGTGGACAGAGCGCAAGGAGGAGGAGGGGAAACGGCAGAAGACAGGAGTAGTGGAGGAACGAACACTCTACTACGCCGACTTTTTTGACCTTCCAGTAATCTTGAAGAAGCATTGGGATCCCCACTTCGCTCCAGTGTTCGGAGAGTGGAGAACCCTTGAGGTTTGGCTTTCGGAACTGCAGCGTCTTCGCGATCCTGAAGCTCATCGGCGAGAACTTCTGCCACATCAACACCATCTCGCTCTGGGAATCGCCGGTGAGATTCGAACCAGAATAGCAAAGTTTCGCAGCTCTCGCGAGACTGCTGATAGCTACTTCCCGCGTATCGAAAGTGTGCGGGACAACCTAGGAAACATTTGGGTGCCGAGCGCGATTTTTAAAATTGTGGACACCGGGAAGACACTCCGTCCAGGCGACACTTTGGACTTTCTTGTAACTGCAATTGACCCGCTCGAAGATGTGCTGGAATATAGCATAGGAATAGAGCACGAGGGTCAGTATGGAACGCAGAACACCGGCTCCGTGACAATTCGCCCAGAACACATTGGTAAGCATCGGGAGGTCAAAATCAGGATTCGCAGCCGCCGCAATCATCACGCGTACCCCGGATGGGATGACCATATTAATTTCGTTTACGACGTCGTCCCTGGTAAGCCTTGATGGCTTACAAAGATCAGGGGAATCAGGCGAGTGACGACGAGTCTAAGGACACGAACCCATGGACACCGGAATCCTGATTGATCTTGGCGACTTTGCAAAAAACCGTCTGCTTCCGCTGATCCTAATCGTGGGGGTTATCGTCGTCCTGGTAAAGCTTTGGCGGGGACGGGCACAGTAAGAATGGCTTACAAGGATCAGTGGAATCTGGCGAGTGACGATGAATTCAAGCGACGGGTGCAGGTGGCGGAAAGACAGTTGAGAGTTGAGAGTTGAGAGTTGAGAGTAACGGCAAGAACCGGGAGCGGAATCCGGAATCCATGGTTTATAAGGATCTGTGGAATTTAGCGACTGATGACGGTTTTGCACGAAGAACAAAGAGACGATAATGGGCGAATTCATTGGGATTATGGTTCTGCTGTTGGTGGCTTTCCTTGGCTATATGGCCTGGGACGCAGCCCAGTATCGACAAGAACTTGAGGCAGCGCGGGAAGCTTATTTCGCCGCCCTCGCGGACTTGAAAGCTGACCCAATCAACTCAGAACTACGTGAAAGAGCCCTATGGTTGGGCCGGAAGTATTCTGCCGTGACGCGTAAGAAGCAGGGAAGCGGCGTAACCGTATATGATGAAGTTGCCATCAGTAATGACATTGGCGCCGCGTGTGCGGCAGCTGCGGGGCGATCGCCCAAGGTCCCAAAAGGTCGCGCTGCCGTAGTGGAGGGTGATGCGTCAGTAGAGGCCCGGCTTCAGAAGGTGGAGTCCCTGCGTGAGCGGGGTTTGATTACTGAAGAGGAGTACCTGGCGCGGCGAGAACGGATACTGGACGAACTGTAGGCGGAAGGGTGGTACCAGTAGGTGGCCTATAAGGACCAATGGAATCTGGCGAGTGACGACGAGTTCAAGCGTCGGGCCGGAAGTCAATTGAGCGAGCGGCAAATGAAGGATGATGGAAAAGCCTGGATTGCCTTCGCGATTCGCCGTGTCGCAATCGCGCGAAACGCCAGCCAGTTTCAACTGGCTTCGTGTAAGCATCGCCCCGCGGGTTCAGCCCGGGGGCGGTCCCGGCCCGGAGATAACCTTGCGATTGACTCGCATCATCACAGTCAATCACAGCCATCCGACGCATCACAGTTCAGACAAAAAGCCCTCTGACCCGCAATAATCGCTAGCCATCCTCCCGATTCAACCACGTCCGTATTCCACCCCCATCGCCATTTATCGATTCCCGCTCACAATAGCGATATACGGCAAAAAAACTAGTAGACGCCAGGGTAAATTTTTCGGCCGACTTTTGTATTTTGGCTCTGCCGAGGGCTAATAGGTGAAGGAGGAGTCTTTTTACCCGACATAGAACAACCAAATTTCGTCTCTGGAATCGTAACGCAAACTGGCCACCAGATCAACTAATAAAAAACCAAATCTCGTACGCGAAAGGTGCGCCAGACTAGGGTTGCGCCTTTTTGTCTTTCGTCTTTCGTGTTTCGTCTTTCGAAAGGAGCTCCTCATGTCAGCCGAACTCTCAACTCTCAACCCTCAACCCTCAACCATCTTCGACCTCGCCGCCCGCCTCGAAGAAAACTACAAAAAGCTAACCACCATACTCGAGAACCTCGGAGGCGATGGTCCTGAACTCTCAACTCTCAACTCTCAACCCTCAACTACCCAAGCCCAGATAGCCATCATGGCCGAGATCCGAAAACACATAGCCCTGGCCGAAAAGGCCCTGAAAACCGCCGTCGAGGTCCACGCCATCGAAGAATTCAAACAGGTCGTCCTAAACGCCCTGGCCCAGGCCTCCCCAACTTTCCAGCGCCGCGTACGTCAAATCCTCGCCGCCCGCGGCCAAACCTGATAAACCCCGAGTCGACGAAGAGCCTGTCCTGAGCTTGCCGAAGGATCGACTTCGCGTTTTCGTTGCCGCGGTTTTAACCGCCCGGTCTCCAGTCTACCTGGACCCGGATTCCATCCGAAAAGATCAGGACTGTTCCAATTCGCAGTTCCCCCTTGAGGGGGCTAGGGGGTGCTTCCGTTTTCCGAACGCCTGAACGCCTGAACACCATGCTCGACCAACTCATTAAAACTCGTGTTTCCGTCCTGAAGGAGGACTTCAATGATCAGTTTGACCGAACCCTTGCGCCTACCGGTTTGCGCTCTCATGCTGCTCGCTACCGCCGGAATCCCGCTGCTTTCGCCAAAGAAGTCCTCGGCTCAACCTGGTGGTCCGCTCAGGAAGCCATCGCCCGCGATCTCGTACGGAATCGCCGCGTCGCCGTCAAAAGCGCCAACGCCGTCGGCAAGACCTATCTCGCCGCCGACCTCGCCCTCTGGTTCCTCTACACCCACCAGCCCAGCATCGTCATCACCTTCGCCCCCACCGACCGCCAGGTCCGCCTCCTCCTCTGGCAGGAGATCCGCAAGCGCCACACCCAGGCAAACTCCGTCCCCTCGTCCTCGTCCTCGTCCTCGTGCTCGGCCGTTCGTCGTCGGTCGTCCGTCGTCGGTCGTCGCGGATTCACCCAATACCCAACACCCAACACCCAACACCGCCTTCCCGGCAACCTTCTCACCCAGCGCCTCATGGTCAAAGACGGCTGGTACGCCGTCGGCTACGCCACCGATCAAGCCGTCAACTTCCAGGGCTTTCATTGCCAGAACCTGCTCATCATTTTCGACGAAGCCAGCGGAATCCCCGAATCCATCTGGGAAGCCGCCGAAGGAGTCGCCGTCGGAGAGAACAACAAGATCCTCGCCCTCGGCAACCCCCTCCAGGCGGAAGGCCAATTCTACCGCTGCTTTGCGCGCCCGGGCTTACGGGATTCCGACTTCGCCACGATTGAGGCCAATCCAAAATCCAAAATCCAAAATCCAAAATCCACCTCGGGCTGGTCCACCCACACCATCAGTGCCATTGACCACCCTAACATAATCGAGGAAAGGGAAGTAATCCCTGGGTGCGTAACCATACCGCACCTGGAAGACCGCATCGCCGAATGGTGTGAGAAAATCGAATCGGAGCCGAGCAAGATCGTTCGTCGGCTCCGTCGCACAAAACCCGGACGTTCCATCCTCAGCCGCAGGGGCCAAAATCCAAAATCCAAAATCCAAAATCGGATCAGGTCCCATCCACTTCGCCCGACATATTCGAATGGGACGGAATCCAATACCGTCCGAGCAACCTCTTCCGCGCCAGGGTCCTCGGGGAATTCCCCGATGGAAACGATGAATCTCTGATTCCCCTCCGCTGGATAGAGGCTGCTATAGAGAGGTACCTGAGTCGAGAATTAACCGCCGTTGGATACAAGCGCATGGCCGTAGACGTCGCGCGCTTCGGCGATGACGATACCGTCATCGGATACCGCATTGGCCCCGTGCTCCAGCACATGGAAGTGCTCCACGGGAAGGACACCATGGCCGTGGCGGGCCGCATCGAGCAGCTCGCCTATAAAGTCCATCCGGACGCCATCGCTGTCGATAGCATCGGAATCGGTGCGGGCGTAGTGGATAGGTTGAGAGAATTGGGGACGGACGGAATCCTCCCGGTCAATGTCAGTTGCGTCGCCTATGATCCAGACCGCTTCGCGAACCGGCGTGCCGAGCTCTATTGGGGGCTTCGTGAAAAATTTCACGAAGGAACCATCGCCATCAAGCATGACCCCCGACTCATTGAGGAGCTCGCAGCCATCCGCTACAAGATCACCTCTCAGGGGTTGATCCGAATGGAGCGTAAACACGAAATGAAGCGTCGGCTCAAACACAGTCCCGACCGTGCTGACATGCTCGCGCTACTGTACGACGGCCCGGTCGAAATCGACCGTGCCCCCGTCTATGTACCGCCGAGCCCCGCCGAGATCCTTCGCCGCGAAATGCAAGTCTGGTAACAGAAAGGAGTCTTAATCCTAATCTTAACCTTAATCTTAATCGCCCTTCCCCCGACGCCATGCAGGTCTGGAGAAAAGGAGTCCCCTATAGGACCTATAGGTCCCATCCGACCCATCGCTTAACGCCTAACGCCTGACTCCCTGCCAGAATGAATCCCATGAGCGCGGACGTGGTTGTGATCGGGGCGGGAGCTGCCGGAATCATCGCCGCTTGGCGAGCGGCGTCTCTCGGCCGGCGCGTCACGCTTCTGGAGAAGAACGACCGGATCGGAATCAAGATCCTGATCTCCGGCGGCGGGAAGTGCAATATCACCCATGACGGACCGCTCGAAAGCGTGCTCTCGGCCTTCCGGCCGAACGAGGCGCGCTTCTTACGTCCGGCGTGCTACCGGTTTACCAACCGGGACATCATCGAAATGCTTACAAGCCGCGGGCTGGAAGTGTACACGCGGCCGGACGGGAGGATTTTCCCTGTCCATGCGACGGCCAAGGACGTTGTAGCCATCCTCGCCTCATATCTGGAACAATCCGGAGTCAAGGTCCTGCTTCGGTCGGCAGCTACCGGCATTGACCTGGATGAACAGGGAGTACGCGCGGTCCGAGTGGGAAACGCGACGATTCCAGGCAGGCGCGTGGTGATTTGTACGGGCGGATGTTCTTACCCGGCTACCGGGACCACGGGAGATGGCTGGAAGTGGGCCAGGGAACTCGGCCATTCTATCAGTAAAGTTCGACCCGCCCTCGCGCCGATAATAACGGAACCGCGTCCTCCGGCGGAATGGGCGGGTGTGGCCCTGCGTGATTGCTTGCTTCGCGCGAAACAGCGAGGCAAGGAAGTCACGAAGTGGCGCGGCGACATGCTCTTTACGCACCGGGGTGTTTCGGGTCCAACCGTGCTGGAGATCAGTCGCGAAGTAGGTGAGCGCCTTGAAGAAGATTCCGTACAGTTGGAAGTGGATGCCTTGCCAGAATTGAGCTATGAGGAATTGACGGCGCGCATTCGACGATTCACAGAACAGCATCCGCGAAGGAGTATCGGAGGCTTTGTCGATGAACTGATGCCCGATCGGCTTAGAGGGGCCGTCTTGGAATCGGCTGAGATCGATATCAACACCACCGGGGCGTACCTCTCGCAAAAGGGTCGGAACCGGCTGGTTGCAGTTTTAAAAGGGTGGAGCCTGGGAGATGTCGCCCAAGTCCCCATCGAAAAGGGTGAGGTTACGGCCGGCGGGATCGAGCTCGATGAAGTCGACCCGCGCACTATGCGCTCTCGCCGCGTTGCCGGGCTCTATATGTGCGGAGAGGTCCTCGACATCGCGGGGCCGGTAGGGGGATACAACTTGCAGGCGGCTTTTGCGACCGGGTTCGTCGCCGGCGAATCTGCCGCCGAATACTGAGAAAGGGCGAAAGCTACGGCAAGTCCCGCGTAGAGAAGCAATATGCAAAAGTGTCGCGATTGTGGCTACATGAAATCCGGATATGACGGTTACTGCGAGCGATGCGCCGCGCGCCGTGGAAAACCGACTCTTCCCAAGAAAGCTACTTACCGCAATAAGTCGTTGGACGCCCTTCGTGAGGAAGTCGAAAGCTCACGAGAGGTAATATATAGGTTACCGCCGGACGAGCCGCGAATTGCGGTCTCGCAGGAGGACTACCTTGAGTTCTTGCGCCGCATGCAAACCCACCCGATGACGGAGGGTGAAGTGGCAGACCTTGTCATCAGACGCCTGGAGCTTGTGGTTTCAGGTAAACTCGATCCGGACGAGGCTGTGTACGAGGTCAAGGAGCTGCGCAGGTTGTCTGACGCCTGGCTCTCGGAAGCGCAAGAGAAGCGGATTCGGACGCTTGTGATCGATTATGCATCCCGCTGGTCCTCGGTCATGCCCGCTGAAGCATAACCCACCGAAGCGCTCGACGACCCCTGGCGGTCTAATAGGCGTGCGATTTGCAGGACGAAAAACACTCACTTTCAGAACCGGGACCCGAAGATCCGTCGGAATTGGTACGCCGATACCGCGCGTCAGGGGTGCGTTCCTCGCACCGCGCGGCGAGCGCGGGCTTCCTTAGTCGTCTAAAGGCGGAATATAGACACGGGTCGTCACGGCGCAGGAAGCATCGACGATCGCGCACGGCCAGGGAAGCCACTACCGCAATGCCATCCGCGAGCGGAGACCGCGACACCCACCGGCTAACTTATGAAGAGCGCCGTCTTCGGGAAATAGTTCGCGGCCGGCGACGCAATCGGCGGATACTGGGGAGACGCAGCGTTAAGGCGCTCAAGCAGCTTGCGCTTAACGTTACGTACCTGCTGCTCGCGGCCGGTGTGGCCTGGGTGATCCTTAGCGCGGCTTTCCGCGGTGGCGCATCCTGATCGCACGCGCTCGCTTATCGTTCCATCGGATCGGCGGCGCCGTTCCAGTATCCGTTGTCCGGGCGGCCGTTCCGGTCGAAATCATCCATCTGGTTGAGTTTCATCGGCCTCGAATGCCCATCCGCGAATGTGATGCTTACGAGCCCGTTATGTCGTTGCGCCGGAACCGCCCGGCAACCCCAGAGTCCTCCACATTCCGACCCAGTGCCATAGTATTCCCTGTCAATTGAACCTGGCCGGCTGCCGCGAGAGCTTCCGATTGGGGGATCGATCACATAATTTCCCGCGTTACGGATTCCAGCGTCCCATCCGCACCCCTGTGTATCGGCAAACGCGAAGGTCTGAGCGGGTACCGTCACCTGCGCATCGGGGGCGGAAAACGGGAACCGGCTGTTGCCAAGATACTGGTAGTTATAACCATATCCGCCGTATAAGATCGACGGGTTGTGTGCGAAGGGCTTCCTGGCGAGGTCGCGAGGAATGCTCACGCAGAGAAAAAGCCCCTCGTTTTTGACATACGGGTGGATGTAGTCCGGCCACCTCGTGCGCGGGGTCACACTGGAGGCCGAGGAATGCACGGGGTAACCTTCATTGTCTTGCACATACATGGCAACGGCCAAACCGATTTGACGCAAGTTTGAGACGCACGATGTCTGGCGCGCCTTTTCACGAGCCTGGGCGAATACGGGGTAAAGAATCGCGGCAAGAATTGTGATGACCGCAATTACGACGAGCAGCTCGATTAGAGTGAATGCGCGGCGAAGCAGCGTCATGGGATCTCCCGGGCCAGGTGTAATGGAGATTAGATCGGTTTGGTATAAACGGCGAGATTATAGACGCCCTAAATCGATCATGTCAACTAGACTGCTAATAATTTTTAGTGGTATCTAAAAACGGGACAGGAACTGCCGCACAGTTCCATTGGTACAGGACTTCCGCCTTGCGGCGTCGAAGACAGCGGGAACGCCCCAGGAGGCCTGGAGAATCTTGGCAGACCCACTCCGTTTCGATACCTACTATCCCTATGATGAGTTTACACGCCACCTAAACGAGATCGCTGCCCGCCGACCTGATTTAATCACGTTGGAAAGCATCGGTAAGAGCTTTGAGGGCCGCGAAATATGGTGCGCCATCGTCACGAACTCGGCTACCGGGCCGCACAACGAGAAACCTGCACTCTGGGTCGACGGCAATATCCATGCGACGGAAGTCTCCGCTTCGGCCGCCTGTCTATACTTTCTCAACAAACTGATAAGCGAATACGGTTCCAATCCGGAAATCACTCGCGTGCTGGACTCGCGTGTATTCTATGTGGTGTCACGTGTGAATCCGGACGGCGCCGAGCTCTACTTCGCCGACAAGCCCAGATTCCTTCGCTCCAGTACGAGGCCATATCCCCACGACGAAGATCCGTTGGATGGTCTCAAGCGCGAGGACATCGACGGTGACGGCCGTTTCCTCCAGATGCGGATTCCTGACGCGAACGGGCCGTGGAAACTCCATCCGGAAGACGCCAGGCTTATGATTCGGCGGGGGCCGACAGATGTAAATGGCCCGTTCTATCGAGTGCTGCCGGAAGGGATCCTAGAGAACTGGGACGGCGTGATGATCGATGTCCAGCCGAACAAGGAGGGCCTGGACCTGAATCGGAATTTTCCGGCGCACTGGCGAATGGAGCACGAGCAAAAGGGCGCCGGCCCGTTCCCGACGAGCGAGCCGGAAGTTCACGCGCTGGTGGCTTTCATTACCAGCCATCGGAACATCACCGGTGGAATCACGTTTCATACTTATAGCGGTGTGCTCCTGCGTCCGT
>JBKJZI010000345.1:0-7420 GCA_046715155.1 Chthonomonadales bacterium
GCCGATGAAAATGGGGACCTTGCGGCCCATGTTATCCTGGAGCAGGACGAAAGTCTGGCCCGCGCCGGTGTTGGCGTCGGCGTGCTCGAATACGCCGAGGACTTTGACCTCCTTTTCGTTCAGCGACCGGGGCTGCCGGTTCTCGGGCTCCCCTTCCCCATCACCCTCAGGACGGCGCGGTTCCCGAGGCTCCCAGTCGCCGAACAGATCCTTGAAATCACTGCTCACCGGTCACTTGCTCCGTTCCAACCAGCGTACCAAATGTCACTTTCCTTAGCTTGCCTGCGCTGCGGTCTCCGAGCTCTTCATCGTGCGATCAACCATCTTCAGGAACTCTTTGTTCGACTTCGTGTGCTTCAGCCGATCGATAAGGAGCTCCGTGGCTTCCAGCGTCGAAAGCCCCGAAAGTAGCCGTCGAAGCTGCGTTATGCGCTTGATGCTCTCATCTTCATAAAGCAGCTCGTCATGGCGCGTTCCGGACTTGACGATATCGACGGCCGGAAACACACGGCGGTCGGCCAATCCGCGGTCCAGATCGAGCTCCATGTTGCCCGTGCCTTTGAACTCCTCGAAGATATGATCGTCCATCCGGCTGCCGGTTTCCACCAGTGCGGTAGCGAGGACAGTTAGGCTGCCACCCTCTTCGATATTACGCGCGGCTCCGAAAAACCGTTTCGGCCGGTAGAGCGCTGCAGGATCGAGACCACCAGACAACGTTCTACCACTCGGAGTGACAGTCAGGTTGCTTGCCCGCGTGAACCTTGTCAGGCTGTCCATAAGGACGATTACGTCTTTCCCAGATTCTACCAAACGTTTTGCCTGCTCGAGGACCATTTCCGCAACACGCATGTGGTTCTCAGGCGTTTCGTCGAAGGTAGAACTGACTACTTCGCCAATTACCGATCGTCGGATATCGGTCACCTCCTCGGGCCGCTCATCGATGAGTAAGACGAGAAGGACCATGTCCGGGTGGTTCACGGCAATTGAGTTCGCGATGGTCTTAAGGAGGGTCGTCTTGCCGGCCTTCGGCGGGGAGACGATCGTGCCGCGCTGCCCTTTGCCGATCGGCGAGATTATGTCGATAAAGCGGCCGGAGATTTCAGTCGGCTCGGTCTCCAGGATGATCCGCTCGTTCGGATAGATCGGGGTCAGATCGTCGAAGTTGACTCGGTTTCGCGCAACGTCGGGATCAAGAGCATTGACTTCTTCAACCCGCAAGAGGCCATAGAATTTTTCGGAGTCCTTGGGCGGCCGTACCTGCCCCTTTACGAGATCGCCGGTCTTCAGCGCGAACCGCTTGATCTGGGTCTGGGAGACGTAAATGTCTTCGGGGTTCGGGCTGAAATTGTTCCTACGGAGAAATCCCCAACCGTCCGGAAGTATTTCGAGGATCCCCTGCGCAGAGATCACGCCCGCGCTGCGGTCGTCGACTCGCGCGGGCTGATGGGGCTGGAATCCTGGCGTCGGCGCCGGGGATGCGAGTCCTTCTACGACCGGCGTATCGGGAATCGATGCCTGCACGCGTTCAGATCGTTCGGGGCGGTCTACAGGGCGAACCGGGCGATCTGAATTACGGGCCGGGCGGCGTTCCGTAGGTCTTACTTCGCGACGCGCGCGAGGCTCCCGAGGGGGCGGCCCCTGCGCTTCGAGGACGCGTCTAATGATATCTTCTCGACGGAGGGGTTCGTCCCCGTTAAGGCCATGCTGCTTTGCAAGGTCCTCCAGGTCCTCCGTCGTCATGTTCTCCAACTCCGTCGCGGTGTAGCGGCGGGTCGGCTGTTCGATGTTCGTTTCCATGTGGTTGGTCCACCTCGTTTGGGGTTGAGGGCTGCCGCCGTACGCCGATTGCAGTGCACGGTCGGGGGATTGTATCGAGAGTGTTAATGTTGAGTGTTGAGTGTTAAGTGTTGAGTATTTCGGATAGCTCTCAACACTTAACACTCAGCGCTTAACACTGACTCAGTTTCCAGAACGCCTATATAGGGCAGATTCCGGTAGTGGCCGGCATAATCCAGCCCGTACCCGACGACGAATCTGTCCTCTATCTC
Organism: Chthonomonadales bacterium; assembly: GCA_046715155.1. GTDB lineage: Bacteria > Armatimonadota > Chthonomonadetes > Chthonomonadales > CAJBBX01 > JBKJZI01. Next base: position 2,049 of record JBKJZI010000345.1, read on the forward strand.
GAAGCCCACGTATTCAACGGGAACGTCAATTATGCGGCGGCTGGGCTTGTCCAGCAATACGCAGCAGGCGATTCCGGCGGGTTGTCGGGCCTGGAGGGTGTCCAGAAGATAGCGGAGCGTAAGCCCCGTATCGATGATGTCCTCCGCCACGAGCACGTGCTTTCCCTGTACCGCGTGGCCGAGGTCTTTGATCATCCGGACTTCCCCGGATGTTTTCGTCGCCTGTCCATAAGACGAAACAGCAACGAAGTCTAGTTCCAGCGGAACCGTAATATGCCGAATCAAATCCGCCAGGAACGTGACGGCGCCGGTGAGGACGCCGACAATAACCAGTTCTTTGCCTTCGTAGTCGCGAGAGAGCTGCTCTCCCATCTGCGCGACTCGCCAGGCGATCTGCTCTTCTGAAAGCAGGATCTCGGAAATCCCGTTGCCTACAAGCATCGGACAGACGGGCTCTTTATCTTAATCTTAATCGCCGTTCGGGCGTTGAAGAATCATAACGGCGATTAGGATTAAGATTAAGATTAAGATTAAGATTAAGATTCATTCCCACTCTATCGTTGCCGGGGGCTTGGAGCTGATATCGTAGACCACCCGGTTCACGCCGGGGACCTCATTAACAATTCGGCTGCTCACGCGCTCTAAAACTTCGAAAGGAATCCGCGCCCAGGTTGCGGTCATGGCATCCTCGCTCGTCACGGCGCGGATGATAATGGGATGCGCGTACGTCCGAGCGTCGCCCATAACGCCCACGCTCTGGATTCCAGCGGCAAGTGCGGCGAAGGCCTGCCATATCTCGCGGTACAGCCCCGCTTTGCGAATCTCTTCGATAAAGATCGCGTCCGCTTCGCGAAGAATCTCCAACCGCTCTTCGGTCACTTCTCCCATGATCCGGATAGCAAGACCCGGACCGGGAAACGGGTGTCGATAAACGATTGATTCCGGGAGCCCTAGCTCCTCCGCTACGCCGCGCGCCTCGTCTTTGAACAGGTATCGTAGCGGCTCGATCACTTTGAGCCGCATGTCATCCGGGAGACCCCCGACGTTGTGGTGCGTTTTGATGTTGGCCGCGGTCTTAGTCCCGCTCTCGATGACGTCGGGGTACAGCGTGCCTTGAGCGAGGAACTCCGCTCCCCTCACTGCATCCGCGTGCTCTTCAAACACTCGGACGAACTGCTCGCCAATGATCTTCCGCTTCCGCTCGGGATCGGCGACGCCTCGAAGTCGCGATAGGAATCGCTCGCGGGCGTCGACGGAAATGAGCTTAATTCCGAAGGCTTCGGCGAAATCCTGGCGGACCTGCTCTGCTTCGCCTTTACGGAGAAGCCCGTGGTCCACAAAGATGCAGGTGAGTTGGTCGCCTACGGCGCGATGCACGAGCGCGGCCACCGTGCAGGAATCGATGCCGCCGGATACTCCGCAGACAACCCCCGAATTCCCGACCTCTTCCCGAATTTGCTGGGTGGCGGTCTCAACAAAGCTCTCCGCCGTCCAGCTCGCGCTGCACCCGCACACCTCTACGACGAACTGGCGCAGAAGTTCCTTTCCAAACGGCGTGTGGGCTACTTCCGGATGGAATTGCACGCCGTAGATCTTTCGCGCCGGATGCCCCATCGCCGCAACCGGGGTGGTCTCCGTGACGGCTAGGGTCTTGAATCCAGGCGGAGGCGCCAGGACCGTATCACCGTGGCTCATCCAGCACTGAAGCTGCCTGGGCTGTCCCGCGAAGAGCGCTGTATCCTCTATGACGGTCAGATCGGCCCGGCCGTATTCCCTTTTTTCAGAGGGTATTACCTCGCCGCCCAACTGACGCGCCATGAGCTGGTGGCCGTAACAGATCCCGAGAATGGGCCATCCGGGCTCGTAAACCTCTTCTTCCACACTCGGCGCACCCGGTTCATATACGGAGGCCGGGCCGCCTGAAAAGATGATTCCCTTCGGATGCCGATTCCGGATCTCGCCGACCGGCGTGTCATGCGGGACGATCTCGCAGTACACACCGCACTCTCTTATCTTGCGCGCGATTAGCTGGGTATACTGCGCGCCGAAGTCGAGGATGAGAATCAGCTCGTCGGTCGGGTCAATCTTCATGGACAACCGGACGGAACGCGGGAAGGGTGAATCAAGGGAAGGAACAGACAATAGTGCGGGAGATAGTTCAGTATAGCCGCCAGTTTCGGCGCGTGTCAAGCCTGAAGGGAAGAAAGAATTTGACGGTGCTTTCCGGCGTTTGTTAGAATGGACTACTTGATGTTGGGAACCCCGAAGGTCGAACCGACACGGTCGGCGAACAGTCGGTTGATATGAGGACTTGATCCAGAGATTTCGGCCCAACGGGGCCTTCGAAAGGACTAACGGATGCGAAAGCTCATTTGGTTGACGGCGTTGGTGGTGATTCCGGCGGCTGCGGCCGTGGGGCAAGGGAAGTTGAAGAATCCAGCGGCGTTAAAAGAGAAAGCGCCGGCGAGTTTTCAGGCTAAGTTCGTGACGAGCAAGGGTGACATTCTGGTGGAGGCGAAGCGCGCCTGGTCGCCGCACGGGGTCGACCGGTTTTATAACCTGGTGAAGAACGGATTCTTCGACGGGGTGCGTTTCTTCCGCGTCGTGCCCGGATTTGTCGTGCAGTTCGGAATCCACGGGGACCCGACCCTTGCAACGAAATGGCTGCATTCCAACATTCCGGACGACTCCGTGGTCGAGAGCAACAAGCGCGGATTCCTAACCTACGCGAAGTCGGGCGCCCCCAATAGTCGTTCGACGCAGCTCTTCATCAACCTCGCGGACAACTCGCGTCTGGACGACATGGGGTTCTCACCCATCGGCAAGGTGATCAAGGGTATGGACGTGGTCGATAAGCTCTACGGCGGATATGGCGAGCAGATCACCCAGCTCCAGGGCGAGATTGCAGCAAAAGGGAATGCCTTCCTGGCGAAGGATTGGCCAAACCTGGACTGGATCAAGAAGGCGACGATCGTGAAGACGGCTAAGAAGAAGTAGGTGGGCGTGGGCTACCGGAGTCTCGATTCGTCGGTGATTCGGTGAGTTGCAGCGGGAGGGTCGCGTGATTACGGGTGTGCATACTATGTTTTATTCGTCCGAAGCGGAGGCGCTGAGGGCGTTTTTGCGGGATAAGCTGGGGTTTTCCAGCACGGATGTCGGCGATGGGTGGCTGATCTTTGACATGCCGGACGCGGAGTTGGGCGTGCACCCGACAGATTATCCCGGGAGTCCGCCCACTGGGACGCACAGCGTGTCTTTCTATTGCGACGATATTCACGCAACGGTTGCCGAGCTTAAGGATCGGGGCGTTACTTTTGATGGCGAGGTTATAGACCAGGGCTATGGACTGGTGACGCACTTCACGATGCCGGGAGATGTGAAGGTCGATCTCTATCAGCCGCACTATGCGCGGAATCCGCGGTAGCGCTTCGGATTCCGCAGACAAGTCGGACAAATCGGACGAGTCAGACTGAGTGCTACCCAGACTCCTAAAGTACCTTTGGGCTTCTCCGGGATCGATGCTCGGGCTGCTTTGCGTGCCTTTGGCGCTAGTGGGCGGCGGACGCGCGGCTGTAATCGATGGCGTGCTTGAGGTCCATGGCGGGCTGTTGGCGCGAGTGCTCAATGGGCGGATTCCGGTGATTCGGAGCTGTGCCGCGATGACCCTGGGACACGTGGTGATCGGTCAAGACCGGCGCACGTTGGAGTTTACGCGGGAGCATGAGCGGGTCCATGTGCGCCAGTACGAGCTCTGGGGGCCGTTTTTTATACCAGCCTACTTGCTGTCCAGCCTGATTGCCTGGCTGCGCGGGCGGCATCCCTATCTGGAGAATCCGTTTGAACGGGCAGCCTTTCGTGAGGCTGGCCCTTGAAGCGTCGGATCGGCCGGACCCCATTCCTTCAGACTTCCCCCAGTTAAAGGAACCCTGATCGTGGAGACTAGCGCGGCAAGCGAGGATGTAAAGGCCGAAGCCGAGGCGAGTCCGTCTGCCGACAGCGCTCCTACTCCTCCGCGGGTTGCGTCTATCGACGCCTACCGTGGACTCGTCATGCTCCTCATGGCTTCGGAAGGATTGGGAATCACGAAGGTAGCCAAGAGCTTTGTCGACAGCGGATTCTGGCAGTTCCTGAGCTATCAAGTCGACCACGTACAGTGGATCGGGTGCTCGCTGTGGGACTTGATTCAACCTTCGTTTACGTTCCTGGTCGGTGTGGCTCTCCCCTACTCCATCGCAAGCCGGGCTGCCAAAGGCGAGTCGCGCGGGACGATGCTGCGGCATGCGATTGTGCGCTCGCTGGCGCTCGTTTTTCTCGGAATCCTTCTGCGGTCCGATGGGAAGAACCAGACGAACTTCACGTTCGAGGACACCCTGACTCAGATCGGATTGGGCTATACATTCTGCTTCCTGCTCGCGTTCAAGCCGGCTCGCATGCAATTCGGCGCCGCGCTGGGAATTCTGGCGGCGTACTGGCTGGCGTTCCTACTGTATCCCCTTCCTACGGCTGGATTCTATTACGCTTCGGTCGGAGTGCCCGCGGATTGGCAGCATCTCCAGGGGCTCTCGGCGCACTGGGACAAGAATGTAAACCTCGCGGCCGGATTTGATCACTGGTTTATGAACCTCCTTCCGCGAGAGGAGCCTTTCGCGTTCAATAGCGGCGGGTATCAAACCCTGAGTTTCATTCCCACCCTGGGCACCATGATCTTCGGGCTGATGGCGGGCGGGCTGCTGAAAAGCGGCTTAGACGCTAAAGAGAAGATGCGCGTGTTGGTCCTCGCCGGAATTGCCGGATTGGTGGTTGGTCAGCTTATCGGCCTAACCGGAATTTGCCCGATCGTCAAACGGATATGGACGCCATCGTGGACCATCTTCAGCGCCGGTTGGTGCTGCATGATCATGGCCGCGTTATACTGGATTCTGGACGTCCGGCAAAAAACGCGCTGGGCCTTTCCACTGGTCGTCGTTGGGATGAACTCGATCGCGATGTACGTTATTGCGCATATATTCCCGGAGATGATCGGGCGGACGCTGAAGACGCATCTCGGGCACAATGTGTTCGAGCGAATTGGCGGAGTCTACGCACCGATCCTGGAATCCGCGGCTCTGCTCTTCGTGATGTGGCTGATCGTGTACTGGATGTATCGTCGCAAGCTGTTCTTGAAGATTTGAGGACTCAATGCGTATTGCGAATTGCGTAATTTGGGGAGTCGGACTGGCGGGAATTGTAGGCGCTTACGTTTCCGGAGAGACAGTGAGTACTGCAACATCCGACTCCGGACGTAGATCCGCGCCAACTCGGGTGGAGCTAAATGCGGACGGGGTTACGGTCATCAATGGGCGAAAGGTGTTCCCAATCGGGTTCACAATGCC
>JBKJZI010000346.1:0-9414 GCA_046715155.1 Chthonomonadales bacterium
TTTCACAGTACGTAGACGAGGTCGCCAACCTGGCGCCCAATTCCCGCGCGCCTTACGTCGGTCGCAGCGCCTTCGCCCATAAAGGCGGCATCCACATCGACGCCGTCATGAAGCATCGGTCCACCTATGAGCACGTGGAACCGGAATCGGTGGGCAATTCCAGCCGCATGCTCGTCTCGGAGCTGTCCGGTGGAAGTACCATCGTGAACAAGGCGCTCAAACACAAGCTGGACCTGACCAAGAGCTCGCCGGAGACACGCGCGGTGCTGAAGCGCGTGACGGATCTCGAGAAAGAGGGTTACTCCTTCGAGGGCGCGGAGGCTTCGTTCGAGCTCTTGCTGATGGAGACGGTAGGCACGTATCGTCACCTATTCGACGTGGAGGGATTCCGCGTGATTGTCGAGCGCCGAGGAGCAGGCGAGTCCATCACGGAAGCGACCGTAAAACTCATGGTGAACGGGGAGGAGCAGCTCGCCGTTGCCGAAGGCGACGGACCGGTCCATGCCCTCGATTCCGCCCTCCGCAAAGCGCTCGTCCGCTCTTATCCTGAAATCGCCAACATCAAGCTTACCGACTTCAAGGTCCGCGTAGTGAACGTCCGTGAAGGCACCGCCGCCCGCGTCCGCACCACTATCGATTCAACTGACGGCCACGAGCAGTGGAGCACCATCGGCGTTTCCACCAATATGGTAGAAGCAAGCTTGCACGCCCTCGTCGATTCCGTAATCTACGGCCTTCTGGTTCGGCGGGGAGTTCCAACTAAGAAGTGATCCTAATTCCAAGGTAAAATGTAAAACTAGCAATTAAGCATTCAACTAACCCGGACCGCCGCGGCTCCGGGTCTTCCATTTTGAATTTTTCATTGCTAACTTTGCATTTTACATTGGAATCCCAATTGGAATCACTCCCGCCACTCAAACGTCTCCCCCGTCATCCGCGCGGACTGGATGCAGCGAATATTGAAGTTGCGCCAGTCTTCCCGAAGCCGGCAGAATGCGTACACGATGGGCCCGGCAAGGTCGTGGGGCTCCACGACGCGCTGCGTGAGTGAGCTGCCGTCGGATGGGCGATAGATGATCTCGAGGCAGCGCTGCTCTTCAATGGCCCGAACCATGAGGTCTTCCACGTAACTCGAAGGAGCGTGCTTCGGCGTCGGACTTTCGGTCGCGGCCTCCGGAAAAGGCTGTCCATCGCTTCCGGCGACGGCTTCCCAGTCGATCCGGCTGTCGATTTCCGCTATCGAGGTGCGCGTGACCGCATCGAACACTTCTTCCGATTGCCCAACACGCCGCGATGTTCTGGCTGTCGGGCGCGCGCCGTTCGTCGTTTCAGAAGAGACCGGGAGATATCCCGCCTGACGAAGCGTCTTGAGGACATCGTCCACACTGTCGCCCGTAATGAGCGCAATGTTCTCGGACAGATTCCGGCGGAATCCGATCTTCAAGTTCCGCTGAGCCTCCAGCTCCTTGAGCAAAGTAGGATCGTCGACGCGCAAGTATAGCCCGGCGTGGCCCACTTCTATCTGACCGTGCCGTCCGCCGACCTCTTTAACGAGGTACTCCACATTCTGGGCGATCCCAGTTTGAGAGTGCGCGCGCAGAAAATCCAGGATACTCTCGCAAGTCTCTCCGGCGTCAAGCGCCTGCCGTAAGGAGTCCCGTGTTAATGAGAGCATCCCTCGGCCCGCCGGCTCGGCAATTGTAAACAGCCGGTGCAAAACCCCCGCGGGCATATTCGGCGGCGCAAAAACCTCCAGATTAGGCTGCACGATGAACTTCTCAGGAAGGGGGACCGGCTCTTCCGGCGGCGCTTCCCCCTCCAGGCGCCGCATTCCCTCGTCAGTGAGTGCGACATATTCCGGATTTCCTCCCCCATCGAGGGATACCGCAGTGACGCCAAGCCAGAAGAGACTCCTTCCGGCAATGCGCCGGATCAGCTCAACATTGGACTGAACGGTCTCGCCGATGTTGTATTCCGGGCCGAAGTGGAATCGCGCCCACCAGTTATACTCGGCCTGCTCCGAGAGAGAATCCAACGAAATCGCCTGTCCCGGAAAGTCTCGGGCGGATTCCCCCAGAAGCTGGATTGCGGCGTCCCGGTACTCGCGAGCATCCTGCGCACCGCGATAGCCCTTTCCATCGGTGAGCATCTCGTCGAACGCCTCGGACCACTGCGACCCACCGTGCCATGCGTGGAAGAGAGCCGTGCGCTGCGCCTCCGGATTCAGCGCCAGCCAGGCGGAACCACGCTTCGTCACGGCGAACAGACTCTTGCGACCGCCCGCTGCAATCAATCCCGCCTCGGCAGCCACGGCATACACGAATTCCGCATAACGCGGGTCGTTCATGGACACGCCGCGCGAAAAGTTCTTGACCGCCGTTTTATACATCACACCGGAGTTGGTCTTCGGACATTCCATGCGGCGAACGAATCCGAAAAGGTAAGCAATGTCGCGGATGAGCGAATCGTGTCGCTGCAGCGGAATACCCTCAGCGGGGATGGTATCGAGGCATGGCTCCGGCGGCAGTCCGTGGGTGCCACACTCGCCCAGGAGCGCTTCCAACAGTTCGATCGGTATGACGAGACCCGCGCCTCCCCAACCACCGGCTTTGTCCTGGAACGCTATGCCCCGAGAAAGCAGCTCTTCGACCCCATTACGTGGGTCACTCTCATAGCGGTACGGGGTCCATCCAAGATCGAGTACCTGGCGCCGCTTGCGCGCGTCAACGCTAAGCGACAGCGTCTGCAGGGTGGCAGCGCCGCCGGATTCCACAAGCGTTCTCAGTATTACGTCAGCTTCTTCAGAGAGCAGCGCCGCTTGTCTGCGCACCGCGGCTGCATCCCGCACCGCCTCGCGAATGGCGACGAACCAATCCTGGCGATTCGTCCCTGCGTTGCCTGCTCCTAGCGCTTTGCCAATTCGAGCCAGGCCGCTCGCGGAAACGGATTCGAGCGCAACTTCCAGCCTCATGCGGAGGGGCGCTGGCAGGGGTACGTGCTGCCCCACGCCCCGCGGTACAAAAACACCACGCTGGTCACCGTCGCCCGTCCAGAATGCCAGGCCAAGGGTCTCGAGGTCGTCGATCGTCCGCGTGAGCTTCTCGATCTCGTCCTCAACGACTTCCAGCGCAAGCTCGGAAAAAGCCGCCTCTCCTCCGCGAACTACCACTGCGGTTAGAACGCGGTACTGCGGCAGACTGGTGGAGCGAAGAGCGCGCTGGACGGAATCATAACTGGTCAGTGCGGCTTCCAGAGCGCGTGCGAGTTCGTACTTGGCTCCGATCCGCGGGAGCCCGCGGATGGTCGAAGCTCGCGCGCGGACTATCTCACGCAAGCGAGCGGTCGGAAGTTCGAAGAGTATGCGGGTAAGGAACATATGTCGGTTGGCCTCGCAACCCCCTAGTATGCCCCTCTACCAACAGCATGTCAACCGAATTTCTCACGCTTCCCCGGTGCCAATCTCAGAAAGACAAAGAGTGGAGGTGTGGAAGTGTGGAAGATTGGCTTCTTCTACACTTCTACACCTCCACTCTTCCAAGCGGCCGTGCTCAGTCCCGGAAGTCTGTAAACACGGGCAAGTAGTCCCGCCAGACGTCGTTCTTGCGGCCCGCCAGGTACTTCGTCAGGCTAATGTACGGTACGTACTTCGGCCGGCGAGGCTGGCGAATCAGCTTCATGTTCGTCTGGTGCAGGTACTTGTCGCCCTTGCGGATGTTGCACTTGCGGCAGGCGCACACCAAATTCTCCCACACGCTCTGCCCGCCGTGACGGCGCGGCACCACGTGGTCGATGGTGAGGTCCTTGGTGCCGTGGCCGCAGTACTGGCACATATATTCGTCCCGCGCGAAGATCGTCCGACGAGAAAGCTTCAGTTCCGGCAGCGGCCGGCGGACGTGGTGGCGAAGCTTGACCACGGACGGGAACTGCAGGGCGGAATCCGCGCTCCGGATCACGAGATCATATGCGTGCAGCATGTCGGCCTTGCCCAGGTAGACCATCGAAAGGGCGCGGCGAACGTGGCACACGTTCAGCGGCTCGAAATCGCTATTGAGTACGAGAACCTCCTGGTTCATTGCCTATCCGTGGTACCTTTCGTCCGGATGCTGATTCCAATGTAAAGTGTAAAGTTAGCAATGCAAAATGCAAAATGAAGGACCCTCAAATAGTAGCGATTTGGGGAATTTCATTTTGCATTGCTAACTCTGCATTTTACATTTTACATTGGAATCCAAAACAAAACCCGCTCATCTACCTATCCAGGCGGAGAGCGGGTCACATAGGCGCACAAACGCGCATGTATACTGCGTGTAGGTGGTGGTGGTGGAAGCTGTCCGGCCAGCATCCGCAACCGCCGTGACCCGCGAGACTGGAAACCATTGCTCGTCCGAATACGGACGGCGCCGGGTCCCATTTCTCGGTCTATCGTTCTACGCAGTTCTTTATGCACGACATAATCCCTCAACGGCCGGAATCCGTCCGCTTATCCGTAATTATATGCCGGGAATCCCCGACTGTCAATACAACCAAGTTGGGTAAGTTGGGGGCAGCCAAGCAGAAGGTTCAGAGGAGCTAGGAGTTACGTCAGCAGAGGCCGCGGATAGTCTGTGTCTCGGAGGATACGGCGCCGAAGCGTTCTTCCAATTCGAGGAGGGTATCCGCGATTACGTGATCGGGGACGGCTTTACCGTCGTTGAACCTTCGCGGCAGGAGGATTTCGAACCGCCGAAATGAGACGCTCATACGTGGCTGGTCCCTCGACTGTGAAGGAAATTCCCTCCGTCGCAAGATTTGCTAGGGCGGTTTCCGGGACCGCCATTTCTCCGGTCGCCCAGCTCTTGAAAGGGAATCGGCCGGCCAGAAACCCCAGAGCACGACGTTTGGATTTGTCGTCGGGAAAACGAATGACTATCACGAGTTTGTCCTCATTGGGCCGTGGCGGGTAACGCATGAACCAATATACGGCGCGCTGAGCCCACTTGGAATGATACCGTAGACTTGCGCCAACGACAATCTCACCGACAATCCCCGGAATCTTCAACCTATCTGGCTCGTGCCAGACCTACTGGGAGTGCCAATGCCGCTTCCTCCTCCGTGAGTTTCGCAGCCGCGCGCTTCACGTCTTCAGTTACCCAATCCGGATAAGCGGTTGTCTTGACCTCGTGCTTCCCCGAAGGCGTATGCACTTCCCGAATCGCCGCAAGCCTTTCGTCGTCGAACCGCCCCGTCAGCCGCACCAGCGCGGGCCATAGCCTGCGATGGATATACGTGACCTTACCGCCGGCAAGACGGCACACCAGCACGTCAGCCGATTTGCGGATTGCGCGCGAACACAGGAAGATTTCGTTCGCCCTGGGGTGCGCCCAGTAACTCCCTCGTATCGCCTCACCGGCAACCTCCGCGGCCAGGCTGGGCACAGGCCCATGCGCGGATTCGAGAACGATTCCATGTTCCGCCACGAATGCCACTGCGTCTTTGGGCGTCATCTCGGCCGCCACTACTCCAGGTAGCCGCTGATTCTGACCGATGCGGTTAAGGTCGTATTGTCGGGCAGCGCGCGATACAGTACTGTCTGCAGTATATCGCCGGCCTGTAAATGAACACCGATAGGTTGGCTAATGAGAATCTTGCGCTGATTCGTTAGGAGGAAAGGTTCGGATTGTTCCGGATAGATCGCCCAGGGCTGCCGGCTATTGTTGAGGGCGCGAGAGTTACGAACAACACGACTTGCGGCCGCTGGCCCTGGACTGCGGTCATCTCCCCGGAGATGTACTCCAGAATCATGCTCCTCCCCGCCGGAACGGTAGCGATTCTGACCGACGTCCCTCGGGTTTGGCTTGGCATTATCTCGACCGTAAGCTCCTCCGTGAACGCCTGCCGGGCTGCCACCGCAGGTCCCACGGGAGCTACCATAACGGGAGTCTTCTGAGTGTGCGCAGGACGAATCGAACCGATGAAGAGTCCGACGAGCAGAAGCGCGCAGGACAGCGTCGAGGCGAGGATAATTCTTGGGCGAGACATGGCAGAGTCCTTTCTGATTCGGGCCGGACGAGAGGGGTCAGTGCGCCGCCGGATTCGCCACACCATTCAGAAAGACGTCACCTACGCCCACTTCGGCCCTACTCAGAATCCGGAATCCGAGACCGGCCCGTCTGTCCCCTCCGCTCAGCCGCCTTCCCCTAAGCGTCCCGGGATGCAGTTGAAGGCGCTGTTGCCGATGCCCTGGCTGCTTCCTCGAGCCAGTATTCGGCGTCTGCTCGCACGGCGGAATCCGAGTCGTCTGCAAATCCGCGCACCAGCTCCATAGACCGCTCATCCCCATATTGCTTTGCAAACTGGCCGACTACATTCACCGCGGAATGCCGTAGATCGGCGTTCGCGTCCACGAGTACATCTTCGATTGCCGGAAGTGTAACCGGTCCCAGCCGCGACAACGCCATTGCTGCCGGCCGCGACACATCATCCAGCAGCCACATGCGGATAAGCGGCGGAATCGCTCTCTCGTCCCCCAGGACCCCCAACGCAACCGTGGCATCATATCGCACGCCCTCGTCCGGATCATCTGTTAGACGAAGTAACGTTTCCAGCGCGCGCGGATCACGCGTATGGCCCAGCACCCAGGCCACCCGGAATCGCATTTGAGGATCAGGACTATCCGCCGCGCCCAATAACTGTGGAACCGCCTTACTCCCCAAACGGATCAGCCGCCGCTCCGCACGGAAGGAGACCTTCTGGTCCAAATCCGACAGCCTCTCAATATGTCCAGCGATCCTCCGCCGACTGTCCGTCGATAGCTTGCCATCCATCCGACGCTCATTCTCCAGCAATAGTGAGCCCACCCCGCTCAGCCGCGCCGCCACGGAATCCCATTGTCAAATTGGCGCCGAGGATGACATCGCAGTTCGGAATACATTAGTGCGTTATGGCTTCTCCGGCGTCCGGCTGATTAGACTTGGGCTTCACTGATCTTCCGATCTCTGCTCACTAACGACATTCCAGATGCCTAGTCCAAGACCAATCACGCCGCAAAGTATCATCGCGCCAAATACCCAGTCATAAGAGGGAGGTTTGCCGAGCGCCCCGGCGACTAATTCTCCTCCTACCAACCCCGCCATACAGCCGCCAAATGTTCCGATCGTAAGCGTAAAAAGGGCTGCAAAAACCCGTTCGTAGGTCGTCATGATCTTTGTCATTCAACTCCGGAATTAAACGCAAGCGACTCCGATCAGCCGCGCCACCACGGAATCCGCCCTCCTGAGTTACGAATTCAGCGGCAGGGTGATTAGTTCAGCGACTGGATTCCGTTGAATACCGCTTTGAAGCCTCGCTTACCTCCAACAGGCTAATGGCTCTTACGCGACCTTCTTCCCGAGCTCGCCTAAGTGCTGCATACCCCCCATCCGAGACCAGTTTTGGGTCGGCCCCTGATGACAGTAGAAGCTTGATGCAGTCAAGATGGCCACCTTCTGCAGCTCGGATTAGCGGCGTGAAACCGCCATCACTGCGGGAATTGACCTTCGCACCCTTCTCGATTAACTGCCTCGCAATTCCCGCATGTCCATATCCAACTGCCAATCCCAGAGGTACTGTGCCGCTCGAATCCGCGAGATTCACGTCCGCGCCCATAGAGAGCAGCAGGTTCGCCATCTTTTTGTCTCCACGTTGCGCGGCGTAGTTAAGAGCCGTGCCGGGAGACGAGCCGCTCGAAACATGGTTCACGTTAGCCCCTGAGTTCAATAGGAGGTCGGCGGTCTGTACGAAGCCGTAGGATGCAGCCTCAATGAGTGCAGTATTTCCGTTCACATCCACAGCATTAGGATCGGCGCCGTGGTCAAGCAATGCGCGGACGAGCACTGGCTTTTCATCTGGAATGATCGCGAAAGACGAGCCTGGGCTAAGCGATCTTGTTTCGAGTGAAAGCAGAAGAACTGTCGGAGAATTCCGCGGAGAGCTTCGCTTACCCATATCCTGGAAGAGCCGAAGCAAATACTCCCGGAAAGACTTCGGAACATTGCGATTGAGCCGGGCATTCGGATTCGCCCCTTCGCCTAGCAAACGAATCGCAACGGATTGGTTGCCGTGCTGAACAGCTCGCAACAAGGCTGCGTCTTTTAGCATTTGAACTGATTGAGAGCGATAGGTCCAAAGCAATCCGCCAAGCAATAAAAAAGGAATCCCAATGGATGCTATCACCACCCGCTGTTTCATTTTAATCATGTAGTGATGCCGTCAACCGCCATCCGCTCAGCCGCTCCGCCCCGGAATCCGTCCTCTGCAAAAGCTAATATCACTGAGGGCGTTGCTAGCGAGCTCCGTGCTTCTTCAGAAACGTCACCATCGCCTGTCTCTTTCGCGCATCTGCTCGACTCAACGGGGTTAAACCGTCACGATCACTTGAGTTCGGGTCCGCCCCTTTGGCAAGAAGGACCTTCGCCGCTCCTACGTTCCCCATTTCCGCCGCGTTATGTAATGGTGTCTTACCCCAGCGGTCCCTGGCATTCGGTTCAGCGCCTTTTGCGATCAGCATTCCAATAATCGAGCCGTCATCCTTCCATGCCGCGTCGTGGAGAGGTGTACTTCCGTATGCCCCCTGAGACTTTACGTCCGCTCCTCGTTGAATAAGAAGTTTTGCAGTATTGGCATGCTTATACGTGAGGGCGAACTGTAAAGCGGTCATTCCTTCGTAATTCTTGGCGCTTATGTCCGCTCCTCGGTCCAGGAGGAATCGAACAACGGCTGTGCGCCCCTTCTCCGCCGCGTACAGCAGCGGAGTGCGGTCTTTTCGGTGTTTGAAATTGATTACGTTGGGATTCGCCGAAACTAATCGCCTCACAGCCGCCAGATCGCCCTTACTCGCCGCCTCGTGTATCGCGTCAGCATGCGCGACCGATCCACAATAGTATTGGAGCATCCCTAGAGCCAGCCAAACTAAATTCCGGATAATCACGTCTCGCCCCGTACTTACTGACTAGGCTCAGCCTCGCCGCCACCGAGTCCGCTTAATACAGATACAACGTCGATTGTCCAAGGGATGACCTTCAGGCTGCCGCTACTCAAATAGATCGACGAAGCGTTTTAGGAGTATTCCGGCAACAAGTCCTATAAGAGCCCCGCCAATAATCCAGCCGATATCCTCGACTCCGGTCCGCAGGTTGTGGAGTAACCCGCCGAGGCAGCCGCCCATCGACCCAAGAACTGCACACAGGCCACCGATCGCCCACGCAACCCGAGTTAGCCATGGCCCTTTTGGTTTGCGTTTCCCCATTTGTCCCAGTATCGGGAAATACAAGAGAGCGCGCATGGGCTAAAGGACCTATTCGCAGGTCCATGTGGGTACCGCCTCAGCTCAGCCGCGCCGACACGGAATCCGCTAGGGTTTAACTTTTGGATTGCCTACCGTCGCCGGTGGTGTTGTAC
>JBKJZI010000347.1:0-44472 GCA_046715155.1 Chthonomonadales bacterium
AATGCACGGCTGGGTGAACCGTCCTCCGGACGGGCGGGGGGCTGACATTTTCATGACAGCGTCCCCAGCATCGTCCGTCCGGAGGACGGTTCACTTTAGCCGTGCATTTTAATGCGCGGACTCCCGATCTACTGGGTCTTTGTTTCTTTCTTTTCGACCTTCGGCGAGGGGACGCTGGCGTTGGTGGCGAATTTGGCCGGGTCCTTTTTGAAGGCCTCGGGGCAGCCGCCGCAGCAGAAGAAGTAGCGCCGTCCGTTGTAGTCGGCGTACGCCTTCTTGGCGATCGCTTCCGCCGGAACGACCTTGGCGCCGGTCTGTACGGCGCAGGTCAGCTCCTTCGGCAGCGGAATCTGTCCCAGCGAGATGGCGGCGCTTTTGGCGAACTTCTCCGGGTCCTTCTCGAATGCAGGCGGGCAGCCCGCGCAGCAGAAGAAGTACCGCTTGCCGTTGTAATCCTTGAACAGTTTCTTCTCGGTGGCTTCCGCGACGTTGAGCTTGTGGTCACC
The DNA here is from genome assembly GCA_046715155.1 of Chthonomonadales bacterium. Taxonomy (GTDB): domain Bacteria; phylum Armatimonadota; class Chthonomonadetes; order Chthonomonadales; family CAJBBX01; genus JBKJZI01. The sequence continues at coordinate 507 of JBKJZI010000347.1, forward strand.
CATTACCGCGCAAGATAGCTCCTCGGGCAGATCGATCTTCTGGAGCGATACCCCCTCGGCCTTGGCGAACTTCTCCGGGTCCTTTTCGAAGGCCTTCGGGCAGTTGCCGCAGCAGAAATAGTAGCGGGTGTACTCGTAATCCACGTACTTTCCGCCTTTGGTGGCGGCTTCCACGTTGACCTTCGCGCCCGAGTTTACGGCGCAAGCCAGCTCTGTCGGCAGCGCGGGCTTGTCGTCCGTCCGGGCGAGAGCGGCGGCCAGGGGCAGCGCGGCAAGCGCAGCCGCAGCCAGGATCAGGCTCTTTTTCATGCGAATGGTTCTCCTTCTAAAAGATGTGCGAGATGAAGGCGTTAATTCGGTGGTTGATTCCGGACGCCAGGCCCTGCCGCTTCGTAGGCCAATACAGGTAGTTGGCACCAACGTCTATGTTACCAGCCAACCGCCATCGGTTGTGAAAGAATACGGAATAGTTGCTTTGTCTTCCTCCTGCGGGGAGGTTCGGATCGCCGGGAATGGTCCAGCCTACAGCTATGGTCCGACCGATGGCGGCTCGAGTATCTTGTACTTCACCTCCCACGTTGCCTTCACCGGAACGCCGTCGGCCTCGGCATACGGGTAGATGAAGTAGTTGAGCGACTCCGCTTTCTGGCGGGGCACGAGGTTGATATCGCGGCCTCTGGAGAATGCAACGGCAGACCGCTCAAGCACAAGATTGCCGAAGAGTTTCTCCTTGACGTCGGGCCGGTTGGAATCCAGCCAGCGCCGCCCGTCGGAAGCGTCCAGCGGCGCCCAGCCGGTATTGTCATCGTAGAACCACGTCCAGCAGTGATAGCCGCCGATGGTGCCTTCCGCCTTAAGCGGGTTGTCTAGCGGAATCCCGCTAATGGGGAATCCATACTCCAGGTAGGCCGGAATCCGCAGGTTGCGGGCGAGCGAGATAAGGTAGCTGTGGAGGTCCGAGCAGTTACCCTTCTTATAGTCGCAAACGAAGGCCACATCGCCCTCTCCGAGCTTCGGGGATTCTTTCTTGTAGTCGTACTGCATGTTGGCGACTACATGCTCGTAGAGTGCCCGCGCTTTGTCCACCGGGGTAGCCTTGCCCATTGCTGCATCGTTGGCGATGGTAGCGTAACGACCGCCGAGTGGGACTTTGGCATCGGCCTCGAGGTGCTGGCGCAGCGCCTGGCGCCCACGCTCCAAGCTGCCCTCCGAGCCCGCCAATACCGCCGCCTCTTTCCGCTTCACGTCGAACTGAATGTTTACACTGATCGGCGCCGTGGGATTCGCAACTCGCAAATGCACCATGCGGTTGCCGAATTTTTCTTCGCGATTTACCTGCGGATTGCCCGGCCCATCGATCTTGATCTGGCCGATGGTCTGGTAAGGATTGTCCGACGGGACCGGAATCCATACGTCCAGAATCTTCGTGCCTGCAGGGACTTCGGCGATTCCGGCCTTGTAATCAAACTGAGTGAAAAGAATGCGGAGCGTAGCCGCGGTGCCTCCCCCAAGATTGGGGGCCACGGGGCGAACTCCCCCAGACTTGGGGGCCGGGGGGCTATCCGCGTACGAGCAGACCGGGGCGGTGAGACAGAGGCCCAACGCGAGCAACGGCGCGCCCGACCAGGGTCGAAGCATACCTAATCTCCTTTTGAGTTCTCGAGACCGGCCGAACCGGCGGTCTAAGCTGGCATCAGCTTCATTCGAAGTACGCGCTTGCTTTGTGGACCACTTATCTCACCTCCTTCCGGGTTTATTTAGAAATGACTGAGGTAAGGGCCAATTCGTAACAGCAATCCGGGATTCCTGCTCGCTCGCCTGCACAGGAACCGATTCCGCGGCATGGGAAGTATGATAGCCTGTACCGTCCAGCCGTCCATCGGAGTTCCCAACCGTATGAAGGAGTTGCTATCTCTGATTCTTGATCCCATCCAGATCGTACTTTCCTATTGAGGCATCCCGCAACGACGATGAGCAAGCTCCTAATATATGCGATCGGGGCAGTTCTTCTGGTTCTGCAACCCGTCGCGGCGCAAGCACCACATGCGGCGTCCGCGCGCAAACAGATCGAAACCAGCTATCGACGGGAAAACGCCGCGCTGGAGAAAGAGAACGTGGCCGGCGTACTGGTCCACTATGCGGATGATTACGTTTACAACGGCCCCGAGGGGAGGGTCTACCGCACGCCGCAGCTTCAGCCGGTCCTCTCGGAGATGTTCAGGCTCATGAGCGGAATCCGCAGCTCAACCAAAATAGTGAAATTCACGCTCCGAGGCAAACAGGCTGCGGCAAGGGTTACTGAGCGGGTCGAGGCTGTCATGCGGGACCCCTCATCTCGCAAGACAAGCAAGGTGGTCGTCGTCGAAGAACGCGACGACACCTGGAGAATTGTGAGCGGAGCGTGGATTAAAAAGAGCAGCCGATCGCTCAAGTTAACCCAGACCGTGGACGGAAAGCCGGTTCCCGACTGAAGCCGGTCCGTTCTTCTGAAAGTCCTCGAAGAAAAGCGTAACTCATCTTCCTCCACGTCGTCCTCTTTGGCACAAAAAGCTCCCAGATGACTGTCTGGCCGGTAACACGGCCTCGCAGCAGGCTTATACGGTCGGAGTGGCCCACCTCAACCGGCCGCCCGACTCCAGACTCTTGGAATCCGGCGCGCTTCGTCATTCGGACCTGGTGCGCCAGCGGCGGCTGTTAGGTCTGCGCCCACGGCCGCCAATCAACCTCCTCCACCGCGACGCCGCCTGGACCGCGCGCCGAGCACCCTACGTGACGCCGGCGAGCCCAACTACGGACTCGCCCGTAGCGATCGCGGGGGATGAACACATCCGATCCGCCCGGGTCGATCAGTCGCCGATGGGGCGTGGTGACCGGCGGAAGCCAGTCGCCATCACCGGCGGTAGGTCCTCCGATTCCACGACACGCCGAACGCATCCCTCTTCCGCTCATGCTCCCGCAGGCTCACCGCGCTGCGATTCCGCCACACGCGGACTCAGCCCGGTGACACTTATGGCTATGCCATTCTAGGGGCGTCCGGCTCGGATATGCATGCACGAGTAATCCCCGGCGCTCAAATCGCTGCCGGGGATTACTCATCTGGAATGAAACTCTTCCTCCCGTCCAAACCTCTATTCCGCTACCAGCCCCAGTATTCAAGCGTCTACTGTCTGAGCACGCGAATTAAGCACGACTACGGGCAAACCCGTAGTTTCCACAGTGATACCCCGTAGTCAATCGGCCAATTAGTAGTACTGAAGGCAACCATTCTCCACCGACAAAGGCAAACCGGCCGAGAGGCCGGGACGCAAAACTACGGGACCAGAAGGCGAATGATTTCAGTATTCGTTTTCCGGTTAGCCGGGTCGCCGAACGGAAAAAGGTGGGGCGCATCCGCGCTTCCTTTACCTCCTAGTCGGGACGGATGGACCTCTTGGCAGTCGGCCGCGATCGTTCCATACCGGTTGCGGCCGGCAATTAATCATCACCATCCTTCGCAATCGACAAAGGCAAACCCGGCGAAAGCCGGGGACGCAAAGCCGACAGACCTGACCGAAGGACGAAGAACGAAAAACGAAAGCGAACTCTGCGGAATTCGCCATTCGTCATCCGTCATTCGTCATTTGAATGGTGGCTGGGCCGCCGAATTGCGCGATTTCGGAGGAAATCAAAATGAAATGGCTCATCACGGGCTGCCATCGGCAGTCCCTTAAGAACGACTACACAATCAAACTTTCGCGGTTTAACGGTCTCTTCGCCGCCCTGCTGCTCACCCTTGCAGGCGCCGCTCAATCCCAGACGCTTCAGACGTACGTAATCAAAGACCTCGGCTCGCTCGGCGGTGAAAGCCGCGCCATGGGCGTCAATAACCTCGGCCACACCGTCGGCTGGTACATCGATGGCGGCGGCCGCACCCGACCCTTCCGCCACGACCCGAATCCTGGAATGTTCGATCTCGGGACGTTCAATGGCTCCAGCGGAAGCGGAATCGCCTACGGGATCAACAACAACGGAGTCGTGGTTGGATACGCAACGAATGCAGCCGGGCGAAAGCGCGCGTTTAAGACAGGTGCGTTCACTTCCCTCAATCCGCTTACCGATGATATTGGAACGCTCGGCGGTTTGGAAGCGGAAGCGCGCGGGATTAGTGACTCGGGCTTTATCGCCGGTTCGTCCTTGAACAGCAACGGACGGTGGCGAGCCTTCCGGCACGTCCCGGGCGAGATGCGCGACCTCGGAATCCTCGGTAACGGGAACGGCGCAAGCTTTGGCCTCTCCGTCAATGAGTACGGCCAGGTTGCCGGCCATTCCGACAAGAACTCGCAGCACGGCAAGGCCTTCCGCTACGAGGGGACGCTTCCTCTCCTGGAGCTTGGACTCACCGTTCGAGACAGCGAGGGGGCGCACATCAACCTTAATGGCGACATAATCGGAACCGAAGAGCAGGGCAGCCTCATAAACGGATTCCTATATCGCGACGGATTCCCACTTGCCAATCTCGGCGCGAATGTGGTGGCGAGCGGAATCAATAACGATGGAGTGTACGTCGGGAGCGTCCCCGTGGGGTCCGATACTCACGCGTTCGTCAATCGCGGCACCGTCCGGGAAGATCTGATGGACCTCATAACCGGCCCATCCGCAACCGGCTTTATCGGAACCGGTAAGTCCATGGCCGCGACGGCGATCGCACAGTCGGGGATCATAGTGGGCTGGGGCGACGGTCCGTCCGGCCGCCATGCGATCAAACTGGTGCCCTACCCTGTGACTCCGAGGAAGCTTAGCCCGTCCCTGGTGCCGGTGGGAGGCGCGAGCTTTACATTGACCGTGGATGGATGGGGATTCTCGAGGGCGTGCCAACTCCATTGGAACGGCACACCGCTCACGACGACATTCGTGTCCGAACTGAGATTGACCGCAACCGTGCCGGCATCACTCATAACGAGCGCCGGAAATGGATCGGTCACCATCAAGATCCCCAATGCGCCCGGCGAGTCCAACGCGCTATCCGTAACCGTCGGCGCTTACGGAGTGAACGCCACTCCGAACGCCGTAGAGTTCGGGTCGCCCATCAACGTAACCTGGTCTGCACCACCGGGAAGCACCTCCACCGACTGGGTGGGCCTTTACCTGGTCGGCGCGGATAACAGCTCCTGGATCGCCTATGCCTATACGAATGGGGCGACCACCGGAGGAACTACCTTCTATGCGCCGGCCAGCGCCGGCCAGTATGAAGTGCGGTACCTGGTTAATAACAGCTACGAGAGTCGCGCTTCAAGCGCGCCGATCACCGTCTCCGCGCTCAATGGCTATTCAGTCACAACGACGGCCACCAACGTCAGCGCGGGCCAGCAGGTCAGCGTCAACTGGACGGCCCCGTCAGGCCGGCCGGCCGTGGATTGGATCGGCCTGTTCGCGGTGGGCGCCGACAACCGGCAGTACATCGCGTGGGTCCACACCGGCGGCGCGACCTCCGGCAGTACGACCTTCGTCGCGCCTGCGCAGGCCGGTTCCTACCAGTTCCGTTACCTGCTTAACAACGGGTACGAGGACACCGCCCGAAGCTCTAACTTCACCGTTAACTAACACTTGCATCCGCTCTCGCATCGCCTCCCGGCCACGCCGCCGGGAGGCTTTTTTCTTTCAGCGCCCCGCCTCTCGTCAGTCTCATTATCATTATCGCGCGCACGGGCATTTCGTCGCAGACGCAGATGCCCGTAGATTCCGTCACCATCCCCCGTATACCCCTTTACCTGCTCGGACGAAGTGACCGCACGACTGGTATAATCCCGACAATAAAAGGAGGACTCACGATGCTGCCGGACAAGGCGCGTTACTATTTGATGCATGGGTTGGAGGCTGCGCCGATTGTGATCGAGAAGATGCTGGCGGATTCCGCGGACGTCGACTACGACCGGCGGCCCGATCCGGAGAGGTTCACGCTGCGGGAGGTGTTGGCCCACCTAGCGGATTGGGAGCCGATATGGCTGGAGCGGATTCGGCGGATGGCGGAGGAGGACGAGCCGCACCTGCTGGGATATGACGAGGGGCAGCTTGCCATCGATAACGACTACACCCACGCCGACCCACAGCATCAGCTCCGCCGATTCCGCGAAGGCCGCGCCGCGCTGCTGACCTACCTGCGGAATCTGCCCCCGGAATCCTGGTCACGCCGCGGAATCCACTCCGAATGGAGCGATCTTAACCTCTCCAGCATGGCCGTCCTCATCCTCGGTCACGACGGCTATCATATGAAGCAAGTTGCGGAGTGGCTGGAGCGAGATTTGGTGTCGAGGCCCAAGTGCTAACGGACCGAGGCGTCGGGCAGTTTCTTGAGATGCTCAAGAACGGAATCGGCCATCTCCGGCTTGCCGCCGACTGTATAGACCCGAGCCAGGAGTCTTAGCGCGCGGCGATCGTCCGGCCGCTGCCGCAGCACGCCCTGAACGTAACGCAGCGCGTCGCTCAGATTCCCGTCCTCGATCTCCATATCCGCAAGCTGCAGGCTTAAGTCGCGACTTGTCGGCTCCAGGGTGAGCTTCTTCAGCAGAACGCGCATCCGGGTGGCGCGCTCCACCAGGCTGTCCGACCGAGCTCGCATCTTGCGGGCCTTCTCACGCTCGCCCATCATCCGGTAGGCGGCGCTTAAGTTGTGCGCCACCTGCACGATGCGCGGATTCAGGCTCCAGGCGCGCTCCAGTCTGCGGGAAGCCTCTTCCGGGCGGCCCGACTCGAGCAGCAACTTGCCCCACTCGCCGAAGACATCGGGATCGTCGGCGTCCACCCTGGAAGCCGAGGCAAAATGATCGATCGCTCGGCGCACGTTTTCCGGTGACCTGGGCATGCGCGCGAACGTCCATCCCGACAGGAAGTGGGCCTTGGCGTTCCGAGGCTCCTTCCGCGCGATATTCTCCAATATCCGCCTGGCTGCCGGCAGGTTGGAGGTATCGAGGTAAGCCTGCGCAAGAATCATAGCGAACTGCGTGTTCCGTGGCTCGATCTCGACGCTGCGCTCCAGCTCGGCCAACCCCTGCTTGAAATGCTGATCGGTCATCAGAATAGCGCCCAGAATACTGTGGGAGAGACCGCATCGCGGCTCTTTCCGCACGGCCAGGTGGGCATACTGCCGCGCCTCGCCCAGCTCATTTCGCTGCGCCAGCGCTTTGGCGAACCGGCAGTAGACGTGCGGGCCATCGGGATCGACGACAGCCAGCCGCCCATAGACCGCCGAGGCGAGGTCCGGCCGCTGCGCCGTGTCCATCAGGTATGCCCCTAGGCTGCGGTAAGGGGCGGGATAGTCCGGGTCCAGCCGTACCGCGATCCGCCACTGCGCCACGGCGCTATCCATTAGGCCCTCGCGGGCAAACTTCTGGCCTGCCTCGTAGTGCTCCACCGCGCGCTTGCGGGTGAGCCAGGGCGGTATGTTGACCCAGGCCGATATGCCGACGAGAATCACCATCAGTCCGGTCAGTAGACCCAACCGCAAGCGAGGGCTCATGACTTTCCCCGGTCCAGCCCTCGCGATTCGGGAGCGATTCCGCGCCCCTCCGTGATCACGTAGAATCTGCCGGCCGCGAGGCTTGAAAACTTCTCCTGGAGACCGCTCGGCCACCGGATCCGAAGCGAGTCCAGACGCTTTGCTTCGCCCAGCCCAAAGCAAACCCGCTTGTCGCTGCTGGACGCGTAGCTGCTGCCTGCGCGGACTTCCGCATACTGCTTGAGCGAGCCCGCCCGCGCCCACAGTTTGGCGCCCACAGCGTCCCGATTGCTCGTGACGCCGACGAGCCGCAACGTGATCCAGGCGCCCCCGTTACCGATGTTATTTTGGAACAGCTCGGCGTCTCGATTGTGGTTGTTTGTGAGAACGTCCAGGTCGCCGTCGTTATCGAAGTCTCCGACCGCCAGGCCGCGCGTTACGGAGGGCCGAGCCAGGTCTCCCAAGCGCGCGGTATCCTCCGTAAAAGTGCCGTCGCGCCGGTTCTGAAACAGTTGGCGGGGCTCCGCGTAGTACACTCCCCGGCTGTAGGTCTCCACGTCGTCGTTGACGTGCCCGTTGCCGATGATGACATCCTTGAAGCCGTCCAGGTCATAGTCCGAGAACTCGCATCCCCATCCCAGCACTTTCTGTGTGGTCGTTCCGATCCCGCTCGTATAGGTCGCGTTCTGGAAGAGGCTTCCGACATTGCGGTAGACCACCTTCGGCTGGTTGGAGAAGTTGGTCACAAGCAGGTCTTCGCGGGCATCGTTGTCGTAGTCTCCTACAGCGACGCCCATTCCCGCAAGCGGCACGCCCGTATCCATGAGGGCTACGCCGGATTCTCCCGCTACGTTCTCGAAACGTCCATCGCCTCGGTTTCGCAGCAGGAAGTTCGGCGTGAGGTCGTTGGCTACGAAAAGATCCGGTCGGCCGTCGGCATTTTCGTCCAGCCATACGACTCCGAGGTTTCGTCCCTTGAGCCCCCCCAATCCGGACCTCGCCGTGACATCGCTGAAGGTGCCGTCGCCGTTGTTCCGGTACAGGGAGGGACCGTCCGGCTTGTAGAGGTCCGGACTGCAGTAGGAGCGTGTGTTTCGCGGGTTCCGGCAGGCCACGTCGTTGTCGGGAGTCCAGTGGGAGTAATGGCTCACGAAGAGGTCCAGATGCCCATCGCAGTCGTAATCGCCCCATGCCGCGGCGGTGGCCCAGCGAGGCCCGCGCGCGTTATCTGCTACTCCGGCTTTTGCGGTCACGTCGATGAAGCGCCCGTGGTCGTTCCGTAGCAGACGATTCCCGCCATACGCGGTGATGTAGAGGTCCTGCCAGCCGTCGTGGTCGAAGTCCGCCGCCGCAACTCCCTGCGCGTAGCCCTGATCGATCTCAAGACCGGATTCCCGCGTCACGTTCGTGAAGCCGTCGTCGCCGCGATTCCGGTACAGCGCGCATGGCGGGCGCCTTTCCGGTTTGGAGCCCGGCGAGGGACCGGCCTGGATGAGGAAGACGTCGAGCCGCCCGTCGTTGTCGTAATCGAGAAAGGCGCAGCCGCCGGTGGTCGTCTCGACGAAGCGATGGTCGCCCCGCGCGCCGTTGTCCAGCCGGAACCGGATTCCGGCTATTCCCGCTACATTTCGAAATCCCGCCTGGTCCGCCGAGTAGCCGGCGGTCTCTTGGGCGCGGGCGGCCGCGGGCGGCGCGCTCCGGCATCCGGCGAGAATCATTACGCACGGGAAAAGCAGGCACGGCTTGCGTTTGCATGGAAGCACGGGAAGTTCTCTTGCGTGGCGTGCCCCGGCAGGGGCACAGCATGTTGTGCCCCTGCCGGGCAGTGCGCACAGGAATTACGGTCGCCTCACTGAGGCGTTGGCGGAGCGGACCCCACGGGCGCGCCTGGCGGCGCGTACATCCGGTTGATGTTCGGGTCCGCCAGGACCGGCTTCTCTCCCCGCTTCTCGCGGATGACGCGGAAATACGCGATCGTGGCGATCGCGACCAGTACCAGGCCGATGACGATGACCACGGTCGTTCCGCTGATGGAGGATTCCCGCTTGTTTTTTACGGCCATCGCCTGCCTCTCGCCTCTACCAGGGGAATCCGCCCTTGAATCCGCTATTGCCGTCCGGACTGCGGAAATTTCGGTTGAAGTACGCAGCGTGCCCGTCCGCGTAAGCGACGTTGGATGCCCTCGGCGGAGCCGCGTTCCATCCAATGCCTGCCGCGCTCTTTTCGTGGTTCCACGGCCACAGGTCCCCAATGGCCCAATTGGTCGCCGGATTCTGGATCTCAGCCTGAGCGGTGCCGGTCAGCAGCCGTACCGTACACACATTGCCATTATCGGGATTGAGAAACGAATACGTACCCGGGAGCGTCCTCGCCAGAGGCTGCAACTCGACGCCATCAGTACCAACGTGGTGGCCGTAACTTTCGCCTCGGCCCCACGGCGGTCCATTATAGCCCATACTGATTCCGCTTGTCAGAGAAACCCAGGTATCTTCAGGACACTCGAAGATGCCCTTGTTCTTGACGTAGGGTTGAATAAGGCCGCCCACACGTCCATAACCAAAAAACGTTGTAGCGCAACCCCACCCGGTATTTGCCTCCGCGTGCCACTGAGCCGGAACGTACAGTTCGTCGTAATCTTGGCTGTACATCATGATCCCGAGCCCGATCTGTTTCATGTTGCTCAAACAGACTGTCTTACGGGCTTGAGCGCGCGCCCTGGCGAAAACAGGGAACAGGATAGATGCCAGTATCGCGATAATGGCGATAACTACGAGCAGTTCGATTAATGTAAAACCCACGTGCCTGGTACTTCTCATGGACTGCTCCTCTTCTCCGCGATAGGCGGTCAACGTGAGGGTTCGGGGTAAAGGGTGTTCGTTGCAGCAGATATCGAGAATGATTCACCTAACGTTTGGATTGGGTATCTCCTTTCTTCGCGGCCGGCACCGGTTTGGCCTGCGCGGCTTTCGCTTCGTTCGCGCGCCGCATGCCCTCCGCCATGCGGCGCATCTCCGGTGACATCTGGTCCGGCGCGACGACGAACTGCTGATAGAGGTATCTAAACCAGAAAAACAGGGGTATGCCGAAGAGCGCGAGCAGCAACAGCGCCCGGAGAGGGGTGGCTTTCTGAGAGAAGACGCCGTATTTCATTGCCCTGTTTGAACCTCCCGCGGTGGAGATCAGGAACGTATTCCGGCGCGGCACTACGGCCCTTCCACTTTTCTGACAGCGAAACGGGCTTTCCAAGCACCCCACTATAACAGTCACGCGGCCATGTGTCAATACTCCATTCGCACCCGGCATGAGAATCCATAGAGGGAGCGCGAGTGGCTGGCTCAATGGCCGCCTGGCGGCAGATGTGATCTAGATGGCTAGCATGACGGTTGACTAACGCTAGTTAGGTGATGAGTGTTAGGGGTTATATGTTGGGCCTAACACTCAACACCTAACACCGTTTTTACGGAATTACGCTGACCGGCCCGGATCGCGCCGCTTCGCTGCTCCCATCGTTGAGGAAGTAGCGGAACTCATACGTTCCAGTCTGAGACGGCGCCGTCAGATTGGCGGTGCCCGCGGTCGTCCCGTTGGTGTAGCTCCACCAGACATATGCCGCGGTTGAATCTCCGGTTCGGAATAGGCCGATCCAGTCCTTCACGGAAGTCCCCGCCGGCGCGGTCCAGCTTACGCTGATGGGCGTGCCGACCTTTGCGGATGCCGCACCCGCAATGAGCGAGTACGCCGACCCACCGCTGGAATCCACGGTCACCACGTTGCTTCGCGCGGATTCCGAGTATCCGTTGTTGAGGAGATAACGGAACTCATATTGCCCGCTCGCCGAAGGCGCAGGGACGTTGAAACTGCCGGTCGCCGCGCCGCCCGTGTACATCCACCAGCCGTAGGCAGAACTTGCCGCTCCGACTTTATAGAGACCGATCCAGTCATTTACCGGCCGACCCGCCGGGGCCGTCCACGCAAGGCTGATCGTTCCCCCCGCGATGACATTAGTAGGCGCGGCCGTGAGGCTGTAGGTATTCGTCGCCGGTGCTTCCACCTTGACCGCAGCGCTCCTCGCCGCATCACTGTAGCCGTTGTTCAGCAGGTATCGGAACTCGTAGCTTCCCGCCTCAGCCGGCGCATTGAGGCTGAACGAGCCCGAGCCTGCCCCGCCGGTGTATTTCCACCAGCCGTACTGATAGTTGTCCGCGCCCAGCTTGTACAGCGCGATCCAGTCCCCCGCCGGCCGTCCCGCCGGCGCCGTCCAGCTCACTGTCAGGCTGCCTCCCGTCGCCGCCGTGGTCGGATTGGCGGTAAGTGAGTAGCTTTGCGGCGTGGCCGACTGGAGCGCCTCAAGCACGTTCACCCGTCCTCCCGCAATGGTACGGCCGTTGTAAGGGTAGCAGGCGTCTACGTTAGCGGTGATCAGGCTGCTGAGCTGAATGTTCGTGAGCGCAGGGTTGTGAGCCTTGAGTAGGGCCGCCTCTCCCGCCACAAAGGGTGTTGCCATCGAAGTGCCGGACAAAGTGGCGTAGCCGGAGTTCAGGTACGTCGACCGTATAGCGGCGCCCGGAGCGGCGACGTCTACCCACGATCCGTATTGCGTAAAGTAAGTCAGACTATCCATGGAATCCGTGGCCGCGACGGAAATCACGTTATCATAGCCTGCCGGATACTCCATAGTCTGGACTCCGCCGTTCCCAGCTGCAGCCACTACAAGCGCGCCTTTGCTCCAAGCGTATTGCACGGCGACGTTGAGCGTTGAAGACCAATCCGGACCACCGAGGCTGAGGCTGATGACGTTCGCCCCTTTGTCCGCCGCCCAGAGGATTCCCTCCGCTATGCTGGCATCGTCGCCGTAACCGGACGCGTCCAGTACCTTCACCGGCATCACCCGTACCCAGGTCCCGGAGCCCGTGACATTCGGATTCCAACCCGCCACACCGGCGATTCCGATTGCATTATTGATCTGTCCGGCCGCGATTCCGGCGCAGTGCGTGCCGTGCCCCTCGTTGTCGTTTGCGTTCAACTGCCCGGTCAGCGCGTTGAATCCGACCACTGTATTCGCGGCATCCCGAAGCAGCACGTTCTGAAGGTCCGGATGGTTGTATTGAACGCCGGTGTCGACTATCGCGACAACCGCCTTTCCCTTCGGCTGCCAGACATCCCACGCTTTATCGGCCTGGGCCTTGTTGGGCGCGTACTGCAGATTGTAGTTAGCGTCGTTCGGGGTGGCGGATTTCTGCCGGATGAAGTTCGGCTCAGCGAATTCGACGCCGCCATGGTTTTGCATCGCGGCGATAGCGGCTTCTACCGTCAAACCGCTCTTCAGCTTTACGCGCGCGACCTTGAGATTGCTATGCTTCCCGGCGACCTTGCCGATTCCGAGCCCGTTTGCGTCAGCGTTGTTCTTCAGACCCACCAGGATCTCGCCGTCCACGTACTTCGAGGGCTCGGCGTTTGCCCGCTGGGCCGCCGCCGCAAGACACACGAGCGCAGTTAATGCAATATTGAGATACTTCACTCAGGACAACTCCTTCTTCAAACCACGCCGGAACAATGGATTCCGGGGTCATTTAAATCAGCGAGCGTCCTGGCACGCCGGTCGAGCGGGTATTAGAACAATTCCGTTCTAAACGTGCTACCGAGCATGTTAGTGTATCACCAATCCGTTAGGCAACAAGGGTATTTTATGTTTTCGTTTTAGCCGTAACGATCCTAGTACACACAGTTGCGATTTGTGTCTTTCACCATGGCGCCTTTGAGTGACAAAGGTAGACTGAATCCATGACGCCGCGGGAGAGACAGGAGGGTTGGGAGCGCGACTGGCTTGCGCAGTGGGCGGCCAAGGCCATTGATTCCCGCGGGCGCGTGCGGCCGGAATCCGATGACCCCGTACGCACCTGCTTTCAGCGCGACCGAGACCGCATCGTCCACTCGAAGGCCTTCCGCCGGCTGAAACACAAGACCCAGGTTTTCATCGACCCGGAAGAAGATCACTTCCGCACCCGCCTAACTCACACTCTGGAAGTCTCTCAGATCGCCCGCACCATCGCCCGCGCGCTTCGGCTGAACGAAGACCTCACTGAGGCAATCGCGCTCGCCCACGACCTGGGCCATCCCCCCTTCGGCCACGCGGGCGAAGAGGCGCTGGACGCGGTCTACCGAGAGTACGTCCCCGAAGCCGGATTCCGCCATTTCGACCAGAGTCTGCGCGTCGTCGAGGTCCTTGAGGAACAGACCGGCCAGCCGGGCCTCAACCTGACGTGGGAAGTCCGCGACGGAATCGCCCACCATAGCAAAGGCCGCAAAGACCTTGCCGATACCTCATCGCAAAGGGCCGCGACGCCCGAGGGACAGGTCATGCGAATAGCAGATCGCGTCGCCTACATCAACCACGACATCGACGACGCCATCCGCGCCGGAATCCTCCAGCCGCAAGATCTACCGCGAGAATGCGTTGAGATTCTGGGTGATACCCATTCAGGTCGTATCACAACCATGGTGACCGACATAGTTCAGTACAGCGAAGGCGGGCCAACCGTAGATATGTCAGCGCCGATTTCCGCTGCCACGGACCAACTCAAAGAGTTCTTGTTCGAGCGAGTCTATGGTAGCCCGGCGCGCGCAAGCGCCGAACTCCAGAATGCGAGACGCGTCGTTACCGATCTCTTCCACGTATACATGGAGCGCCCCGACAAAATGCCCGATGGCTCCCGCCTGGATGAGGCCGACGTCGACGTGCGCGCCCAGGTCGTCTGCGACTACATCGCCGGGATGACCGACCGCTACGCCGTCTCTCGCTTCGCCCGCCACTTCCTCCCACGCGCTCCGAGACACGATCACACCGACGAGTCTCTACCCCTGCGCCCTGCCTACTAGGAGGATAATCGCGCGCTGCCAACGAAGCGTGATGCGTTCTGCGCACCTCAGATCCTGCGTGACCTGCCGCTCCAAGAATCTGATCATCATCCGGATTAATAACCAGATTCACGTGATCCCGCCAGAGGATTGACGCAGTCCATCCGCGAAGACGGCAACCCTGCGCGGCGACGTTGGAGACCCACGATGTCTAGGCTGCCGAAAGGCACTACGACCTTTCTCTTCACCGATATCGAAGGCAGCACGCGACTTTGGGAAGCGGAGCCGGTAGAGATGAAAGTCGCCATGACTCGCCATGAAGCTCTGGTAGCGCAGGTCATACCCAGCCTAGGCGGGCATGTTGTCCACAGCCGAGGCGAAGGAGACAGCGTTTTCGCCGTTTTCAGCCGGGCCGCCGACGCCGTTACGGCTGCGTGCGAGCTGCAGATAGCTTTCACCGTTGAAGCCTGGCCCACCGAAACGCCTGTCCGAGCGCGGATGGCCCTCCACACCGGCGAAGCGTTCCATCGCAGCGATGACTACTTCGGAACCGCGGTGAACCGGTGCGCCAGGCTTCGAGCAATCGCCCACGGTGGACAGGTCCTCCTTTCGCGGACGACCGTCGATCTAGTCCGAGAGGAGCTGCCGAAAAGCCTCGACCTCAAAGACCTCGGAATCCATCGGCTGCGCGATCTTACGTTGCCGGAACAGGTCTTTCAGCTTCTGCACGACTCACTTCCCTCGGCGTTTCCCCCACTCCGCAGCCTCAATGCGTACGCGCACAATCTCCCGCTGCAGTTATCCTCGTTCGTAGGCCGGAAAAAGGAGATCGCGGAAGTTGAGACCTTGCTCCGGGAGACTTCCCTCCTTACTCTTACCGGTTCCGGGGGCTGCGGTAAGTCGCGCCTGGCTATGCAGGTAGCTGCAGAGCTTTCCGATGATTTCCGTGAAGGCGTCTGGGTGGTAGAGCTCGCGCCACTCTCGGATCCCAGCCTTGTGGTGCAGACCGTCGGCTCAGCCCTTAAGGTGCGGGAGCAGCCCGGCCAGCCGATCCAGCAAACGCTGATCGACTATCTCCGCGACAGTAAGACGCTGTTAGTCATAGATAATTGCGAGCATCTACTGGATGCCTGCGCGCAATTGGCGACGGGAATTCGGCGCGCCTGCGCGGAAGTGCGAATTCTTGCGACCAGCCGGGAACGACTCGGAGTCGATGGAGAAGTTGTCTATCGCGTGCCGTCGCTCTCCCTCCCAAAGGATTCGGCATCGCCCGACCGGCTGATGAATTACGAGGCGGTTCGTCTCTTTGCTGAACGGTCCCGCTCTTGCCTTCCTTCCTTTGAACTGACCGACGCGAATGCCTCGGCCGTCGGAGAGGTGTGCCGTCAGCTAGATGGAATTCCGCTCGCTATCGAGCTCGCCGCCGCGCGCGTTCGGGTGTTGACCGTCGAACAGATCGCTTCCCGCCTCCGGGACCGATTCCATCTTCTTACCACCGGCAGCAGGGTGGCTCTTCCGCGTCACCAGACGCTCGAGAGTCTCGTTTCCTGGAGCGTCGAAATGCTCTCTGAGGACGAGCGGTTGCTCCTGGGGAGGTTGTCCGTCTTCTCGGGAGGATGGACGTTTGAGGCAGCGGAGTCGGTATGCTCGTTCAACGGGATCGAAGCGCGGGAGGTACTCGATCTGTTAAGCGCCATCGTCGACAAATCGCTCGTGATCTACGACGAGCGCGCCGACAGGTCGCGTTACCGATTGCTAGAGACCGTGAGGGATTATTCCAGGAAGTTTCTTTTGCCCGAGCAGGATTTGGAAATGCTCCGCGACCGGCATCTGCGCTATTTCGTCGATCTCGCGGAACGCATCGAGGCGCGAACGGGAGCGGCTACCGAGCAGGCCTGGTGGCTGGACCGCCTAGAGTCTGACCAGGATAACGTCAGGGCCGCACTGGAGTGGTCTCGTAGGGGAGAAGAAACCGCCGAGCTAGCCCTTCGCCTTGCGGCCTCGTCCTTCTGGTACTGGTACTTGCACGGCTACCTCACGGAAGGCAGCGCCAGGTTGGAAGAATCGCTGCAGCGCGCAAAGGATGCTCCACCCGGAATCCGGGCGAAGGCCATGTGCGGGGCCGGGTATATCGCGTACTTTCTCGGGGAGCGCGAGCGGGCAAGAACGCTAGTGAATCAGGGCATTGTGATTCTTCGCGAGGTCGGTGATCGATGGTATCTCGCTGTAGCATTGAACCTCCTGGGCAACATAAGCCTTTACGACGGGGACTTTGTCACCGCAAAGTCGGCAGCCGTAGAGGGTCTCGGCCTCGCGCGAGAGCAGGGGAATCAACTCTTCGTCGCGTTCGGGGTCTTTCTCCTCGGGTTGCAGAGTTACCTCGAGGGCGATCTTAAACACGCCGAGGACCTCGTGGGCGAAAGCGTCGCCCTTTGGCGGCGGACCGGCAGCCAGCAGCTCGTCGCGAACGCGCTTGTCCGTCTCGGAGACGTGCAGCAGAGGGCGGGACGACCCAACGACGCGGCGGCCAGCTACTGCGAGAGTCTGGACCACGCGCGTCAGATCGGATCCATGATCACGATTGCGCGCTCGCTGCAAGGACTGGCCGGGGTGTGTGCCGCAACCGCACAGCTCGAGAAGGCAGCGAGGCTGTTGGGAGCCCGGAGCGCGCTGGTCGAAAGAATGGGTATATCATTGCCGGCGTTTGAATCACAGATTTACGAACTTTGCGCTAGCGCAGTACGCGAGCGAATGGGTATAAGCAAATTCGAGGCGGCCCGTGTTGAAGGGTCCCGTATGTCACGGGAAGAGGCCGTGGACTACGCCCTTGGCGAGCACTTTGGCGAAATGAGTCTCGACCTTGCCGTCACTTCGGCTTAAGATAGCCGATCCGAAATCGCGATTCCACCCCCGAGGACTTGGATGGCACTCATTACGAATATCGCCGCGTTCTTCGCCTGGCTCATTTATGCCAGTTTCTTTGAATGGTTCGCCCACCGCTATGTCATGCACCGGAGACTGAGGCTCCTCGGATTCGTCTATCACGGCCATGCGCACGTCCACCATGGCACCTATCGCGGGGACCGGAGCTTCGAGGCGGATGGTCCGGTAAAGCTATCCGACGTGACGCTTCGGTGGTTTTCATTTCCCGCGATTCTGCTCATCCACTTCCCGGTAATGTTCCTCTTCCAGACAGCAACCGGACTGGCGACCCTCTATGGAGGCATAGCGGCGGTGATCGCCTATTACGCGGCGTTCGAGTATACGCACTACTTGATGCATGTCCCGTCCGGCCATCCGATCGAGGGCGCTCGCTGGTTCCGGTTCCTGCGAGAACACCACCGCCTTCACCACACTTACAAGAAGCGCAATTTCAACGTCCTTCTGCCCCTCGCGGACCTTCTGCTTGGGACCTTGATGACTTCGAAGCAATGGCGGGAACGGAAGGCTGGCGATTTGTCGAGCGGCGACTAGCCGTCCTTCCGGAGGACACAGCGCAGGTAGATCGTCCGGCCGCTCCGCATCGCCTCGTAAATAGCGCTGCCTTTGAGACCGGCGAATGCGCCGACCGGACCCGCGGCGAACTTCGGCGCCTTCGTCGCAATGAAATCTCGTTTCCGCTCGTGATCCAGATCCAGAGCTCGCAGCACGTTGGAAGTGATCTCCTCTTCTTCCACGGTAGAGAATCCGGCGCCTCGAAACTGGTCCCGCAATCGAACGGCCACCTCACGCTCCCTCAGGTCCGCCCACAGGAGATACCCTCCCGGCCGCAAAACCCGAGCCGCTTCACTCAAAAAACGCTCCATCGAACCATAACAGTGCGAGGACTCCACATTGATCACCGCGTCGAAGCGTTCCCGCTCGAAGGTCAGCGCCTCCGCATCTCCGGGTTGGAAGGTCAACGACTCCACGGAATGAACGCGCTGGCAAAAGGCGATTGCCTTCCGCGAATAGTCCACGCCGCAAACCGACTTTGGTTCGAGGTATCGCGCGATGTAAGAGCATCCACCCCCGCGTCCCGATCCGACTTCCAGGACTTCTCGCCCCTGGAGGTCAACGGCCCCCGCGACACGGTTGTAGAGCTGAATGCAATGGCGATTCGGCTCATCTTCCGGCCGCAGCGTTAGCTCCGCGCCCGACGAACCTTCTTCTGCGTACCCGTAGTTAAGGAAGGTAATCTCCGCCGTCTGGAAAGTGTGCGTGAGAACGTGGTACCATGCCTGCCATAGCCTGCGTTTCAGCGCCGGCGACTGCCCGGCGATCCAGGCAAGTGATCGTTCGATCATAAGGGTCTTTCTCCGCGGTTCAAACCGCCCTGACGCTTCGCGCATACTGCGTGGGAGACCGTCATGAAGCCCGTTCCTCTGCTCATTTTCGCTCTGTGCATCGCAACATCATGCTTCGCGCAGGAAACCGACCCCTTTGCCGGGGACACGCGCTTACTTAAGAAGCACACGATCAAGGCCGCGGGGATTCCGCTAAAAGAGCTGCTGGAGGACCTCACCAAGCAAACCGAGATCCAGTTCACCGCCGGTCACCGTGTCGCGGAAGATAAGGTCGTCCTCTTCGCCCACGACCGCCCGCTCGCTGATTCCCTCCGCATTATCGCCAAGTTCTTCAACTTCTACTGGGGCCGAAGCGGAAATCCGGGTGGGTATTCCTATCTTCTTTCCCAAAGCCTCCGGCAGCAGAAGGCTGAGGAAGCGGAGATCGAAGGGGAATATCTGCGCGCTGCGGATCAGATACTGGACCAGGCCAGGATGATGGCCGATCTTTCACGTCGCGATCCGGAAGAGCTAAAACAGCTTGCCGAGGATCTGCGTGCAGAAGGCCAGGCGGAGAAGGACAGCGAAAAGCGCCGCGAGCTGATGGGAAGGGCGGCAATGGCCGCATTGCTCGGACGGAGCCCGTATAAAGCTCACGCCGCCAAACTGCTGGCGTCGTTTGGAAAAGAGGGCGTGCTGCGGATTCTGCACGGGGAATCCGTGGAGTATGCCTATCCCGCAAGACCCGGCAAGAGCCCGTTGCCGGAGCCGATCGCGGAGTCCATCATGTCCGGCGTCAAGGCTGAGAAGTCGCGCGCCGACCGGGAGTATAACATCGCCTCCCTTGGCATCCGAGGCTCCCAGGGCTCCCGGCCACAAATCCACGTCTCCATCCAAGCGGGCGGTCGAACGGCCAGTAGTGGGACCGGTTTCACGATGCCGAATGACTCCGAATCCGGGCTGAGCGCTGCAACGCCGCCGGTGGAGCCCGACGGATGGAGAGATATTCCGGTTCTGAAGCGCTTTGTCAGCTTCACCGTACCTCGGAGGGAACCGTGGACCGAAACCGACAAGGGCAAGCTGCCGGCGCCATTCCTGGCCCGTGCGCTTGCAGCGCTCGAGCAGGAAGCTCCCCTGGACCTGATCGGCGATGCATTCTACCGCACGCCCCGGATTCCCTTAAACGTTCAGAAGAGCCCAATAGGTGAAGCGCTGACCACGATTTGCCGAAACGCCGAGCATCGCTGGAGATACAACGCGGGCTTCGTCCAGGTGAAGGATACCGGCTACGCGGAAGCGCGTGCCGCCGAGCCGTCGATCTTTCGCCTGCGCTTCTGGGCGGCGCTGTCGGACGATAGCCTCCTCTCATTGGACCGCCTGTCGGAAATCGCTTCCCAGACCATCCCCAGGTTTCAGACTTCCATGTACGTGCTGGCCGAAGCGCGCGGAATGGAACAGTGGCATGAAATACTCCCCGCTCGCAGTCACCTGCTCTTCTGGAACTCGCTCTCTATGGCCCAGCGTTCTGCCGCTCTCTCAACGAACGGTCTCGCTTTCCGCAAGCTAACCGGTTCGCAGAAGAACATGTTCGCACATGTTTCTATGAACCCTGGCTACCGCGAGGATGCCTTTTCGACCGCGACCCAACCGGAGTGGACGGAAGAGACTCTCGCGAACGCATCGCTCATTGTTACGCGACAGGTCCAGCCCATGTGGGGTACCCGGGGGTCGGATGGGTCCATGTATGCTTCCGGGAGTCCGACGCGCGAGATGGCGCTGATGAACCTCCGCCGCAATAACCAGCCGTTTTCGGATTCCGCAGTCTGGGACATACAGAAGCCTACCTACCGGTTCCGGTATGGAGTTCCGGACGGAATCGGCGCGACCGCGCTAATCCAGCTCCCGAGCATCTGGTCCAAACCAAAGGCAAAGTCGGACGCGGGCGAGCGGAAAGCCGAACGGAATCCGTGAGATTCTCAACCCGAGCCATCCACGTCGGTCAGGAGCCGGATTCGGCGACGGGGGCGACGATTCCGCCGATTTATCAGACCTCTACGTTTACCCAGGAGGGGCTGCACGAGCATAAGGGGTATGAGTACGCCCGCTCGTCCAACCCGACGCGGACTGCCCTCGAGACCTGCATCGCCTCGCTGGAGAACGGAAAGTACGGCCTGGCGTTCGCATCCGGCATGGCGGCGGAATCCGCGGTCCTGACCGTCCTCCAACCCGGCGACCACGTACTCGCCCCGGAAGACCTTTACGGCGGGACCTATCGCCTGTTCGAGCACGTTTACCGCCGCTACGGAATCGAATTCGACTACATCGACACCACCGACCCGAACGTCATCGCGGAATCCGTGCGCGAAGATACGCGGATGCTCTGGCTGGAGAGCCCCACCAACCCTTTGCTGAAGATCACCGGAATCCGCGAAGCCTCAACCGCCGCAAAGGGGCGGAATCCGGGCCTCGTGGTCGTCGTGGACAACACCTTCGCCAGCCCCGCGCTGCAGAATCCGCTGAACCTGGGCGCCGACGTCGTCGTCCACTCCACCACCAAGTATCTGGGCGGCCACTCGGACGTGATCGGCGGTGCCATCGTCACGAGTAACGAAGCGCTGTACAAGCAGATCAAGTTCTTCCAGAACGCCGCCGGCCCGGTCCCTGGCCCCTTCGACTGCTGGCTCGTCCTGCGTGGAATCAAAACACTTTCTCTCCGCATGGTCGCCCACTGCGAGAATGCCGGTCGCATCGCCCGGTGGCTGTCCGAGCATCCCAGGGTTGAACGGGTCCATTACCCGGGCCTGATTACGCATCCAAACCATGAAGTCGCGAAGCAGCAGATGCGCGGATTCGGCGGCATGCTCTCCTTTGAGATCGATGGAGGGCTTGAGGCCGCAAGAGAGTTCATTTCACGCGTCCGGATCTTCCAGTACGCGGAATCGCTAGGCGGAGTCGAATCGCTCGTCGGCCACCCGCCCAGCATGAGCCACGCATCGATGCCCCCCGACGAGCGCGCCCGCCGCGGAATCACCGACGGCCTCCTCCGCCTCTCCGTCGGCATCGAAGACGTAGCAGACCTGCTGGAGGACCTGGAGCAGGCGTTAAGAATTACGGGAAGTGATCGATTAATCAAGTAATCTGGTAACCGAGCAGCACAACCGCATCGAACTCGATCACTTGATTACTCGATCACTTGATTACTTGATCACTTGATTACTTCCCATATCGAGGTACATATGACCGGCAAAATCGGCATTCTCGGAACAGGCCGCATGGGGCTCGGGCTGGCGCGACTGTTTGCGACGGCGGGGTTGGAGGTTAACCTCGGATCCCGTAGCTCGGACCGGGCCGTGGACGCCGCTTGTAGCATCGTTGACGACCTTCACTCCGCGTCCATTACAGGAGATGACTATCAGCAGACCGCCCGAACTTCCGACCTGGTCATCCTGGCCCTACCCTATCCTGAGGTGGATTCGGTCCTCCGCGCGCTGGAGGAAGAGCTGCACGACACCGTCGTGGTCGACATCACCAACCCGTTCGGCGCCGCCCCGGCCGGAATCTCGGGGGCCGAAGTGCATGCTCCCCTGCTCCCGCGTTCAGCCTCCCTCGTGGCGGCGTGGAAGACCACCTACTTCAAATACCTGGACCCGGCAGCTCGCGGCGAGATGGTTCACGATGTCTTCTATTGCGGAGAGGACGAACCCGCCAAGCAGAGAGTGGCCGAGCTCATCGCCCTTACCGGATTCCGCCCGCTCGACTGTGGGGGCCTCGAAGCCGCCCGCGCCCTCGACGCAATGGTCCCCTTCATGATGGAAATCGCCCGCCGGAACGACTCGGAATCCCTCTTCGCGTGGAAGTTCCTGCCTTGACCAGTGATCAGTGATCAGTAATCAGTAACGGCCGTTCATTGATAACTGATAACTGATAACTGATAACTGATAACTTGCAGTTCTCGAAGAGGGTGATGATCCGCCATAATCTCTCCATGCCCGACCCCTGGAGCGCTGACCGTGAAGTCGCCCCCGAGCTAGCGCGAAGCCTCATCGAGCAGCAGTTCCCGGACATCGATACCGCCATCCCGGTCTCCTACGGCGAAGGCTGGGACAACGCCGCGTACCTCGTAAACGGCGACACGGTCTTCCGCTTCCCCCGCCGAAACATTGCGGCGAGCTTATTGGAACGCGAAGCCCGCGTGCTCCACCTGCTGGCGCCCCACTTACCGCTGCCCATCCCGGTCCCAACCTGGATCGGGAGCCCGACCGAATCCTATCCCTGGGTCTTCGCCGGTTACAAACAGATTCCGGGGGTCACGGCGGACCGGTCGTCGCTGACAGACCAGGATCGCGCCCAACTCGCCCCCCAGCTCGCCCACTTCCTCACCGCCCTGCACCAGATACCCATCGATTCCGAAACCAGAGCATGGGCGCCCGATGACGACCTCAACCGCGCCGACATCCCCGCCCGCGCCCCCAAAGTAATAGACCGTCTGAACGGAATCCGCGAGGAATCAAACGCCCATCAAGTAGATACCGCCCTCGACTTCATCAACCGCCTGACCACAAACCCAACACCCAACACCCAACGCCCAACACCCACCTGGGTGCACGGCGACCTCTATTCTCGCCACCTTCTGGTTGACGAAGAATTGCGGCTATGCGGGATCATCGACTGGGGTGACGTCCATCTGGGAGACCCGGCCCTGGACCTGTCCATCGCCTTCAGCTTCCTGCCACCCGCGGCAAGAACGCGATTCCGTGAGTCCTATGGGCCTATAGATGAAGACACGTGGGATCGGGCCAGATTCCGCGCCCTTCACTACGCGCCCATACTGATCGAGTACGGACGCTCGACGAAGGACGAGGCCATCAAATCCGCCGGCCGGGACGCCCTCCGCCTGGCTACTCAAGAGTAAACGAGAGTATCAAAATAGCGGCGGGCCGGCCATCAGGAGCCGACCCGCCATCGGCGTATACCGCCGGGCTGTCGAGGACCAGAATAGCTTCGTTCAATTAACAGCCTGGCAAACGCCTTAGAAAATATGCGCAATCGATGAGTTAAGTTCCCCGTCGCTGAACGAATATGAAGATAGACAACTCGGTCAGCAAGCTTCGGATGTGGGCTGCTGTAGGGCGACGAGAAATCGCCGGACCTGACTAACCCACTCATCAGTATTAATGGGCTTACCCCAATGTGCATCTGCGGTTCGGCCCGATGGTGTGGGTCTAGACCACGAATTGATTGGCAAGGGCCCACGGTGCCTGGGAAAGTAAAGCCGGAAGGGCGAGCAACCCAAGCGGGGCCAACCTAATGGAGGCACTGTCCATTCCGTGTGAAACAGAATAATCGGAATCCCGCGCGTTTGCGGATTGAGGTGGAGCTGTTCCATCAATTCGTGACCGGTCATTCCAGGCATGTCAAGATCAGAAACGATAAGTGCCGGATGGTGCTCCACTGCCAATCCCAGCGCTTCCTCGCCACTTCGCGCAAACAGCGTCGAGACACCGATATCGCGTAAGCCATCAAGGACAGACTCCACTTCCTGCGGTTCATCGTCGACGATTAGCACTGCGCGCGCACTCATTGTCGTCATCCCGTCCCAACCGCGGCATCACCTGGTGTCCGGCACCCAATTCTCATCCAAGCACGGATCCGCCTTGTCACTACATTCGTTTCTCTATTTTCGTTTTCCGTCCCTCGCGCCTCCCGGAATCCACCTGAACGCCTGAAGGCCCGAACGCCGCCTCACACGTTCTTCGGATCCGGATGAACCCACGGCTCTCGGCACTTCTTCGGCCACGCCACCGGCTCGCTGCCGGACGACCCCAACGCCCGGTCGCTAGACATCGGAGTGGACTGCCCCAACCACCCCCCACTCTCCCACGCCCGCCCCGCCATCACCCTGAGCCAGCCCCATCGTCGAAGGATTCCGCTCTTCGCCCCCTGGACTAACCTCTGGCTTGCAATCCTTGTTAGCGACACGTAATCCTCGCGCACTACGTCTACCTTACAGCGAGCCATGATCGCCAGATTCCGCGATGCTTTTCGAGCGTATGCTGCCGGCGTAGAGCGATTCATCGACGGGCTAACGAACCTCGTTGCCGCTCTCTTGCGACGGATTCCGGACTTCACGATCCCGGACCGCGCAATGCTCATCGCAGTAACCGTCGGCGCTCTCGGCCTGTTCCTCTTCGGCATTTGGGGAATTGCGACTACGCTGCGCGAAGCCAACGATTCCGGCGTCGGCCTCTTCGGCCCCGCGCCGTTCCCGCAGGGTCCCCGCCGGGCCCATGTCTGGACCATCCTCCTGGAGCGCGCCCTCGCCCTCGCTATCGGCGCTATCGGCTTCCTATGGGTGCTCCGAGAGTGGCGCGCTTCGTCTGACGAACAACTCCAACACTGAACGGGAATCTCTAAGTTCGCCCCCGCTCTCCCACGCCCGCCCCGCCATCATCATGAATGTAATGACCTGCTGCACGCTTGATAAGGCGAACAACGTAGCAGCCTCCGTCATCCTGAGCCGCCGTTGCGAAGGACCTGCTTTTGACGTTGACGACCACGTTTGAAGGGCTATTGGCGTTACGGAGGCGAGGCGCTATCTAGAGTACGGCAAGGCACTCGCCTGTCTCTGGATTCCACTGGCGTACCGTGCCGTCAAGGCTGCCACTGAATAGGGTTGATCCGTCTGGGGAGAAGGTTAGGGCGGAGACGGAAGCCTTATGCCCGATCAGTTCTCGCAGTAATTCGCCACTGTTCGCGTCCCATATCACGACGAACTTGATCTGCTTCCGATTTTCAAACCTCCAGCCGGTAGCAGCCACGAAACTGCAATCTGGGGAGAATGCGAACTCACCGTAGGCCCTATTCTTGAGCCGATGCTTGACTGTTCCTGTCTGCGCTTCGTAAAGGATGAGATCGCCGCCCGAATCCAGGCAACCCAGCGTCGTGCCATCGTCTGAGTAGGCGAGCGAGTGCGCGTGCGAGAGCTTATCGACGTCGAAGCGCCGAATCAGTTTTTCCGCGCGCCAATCCCAGATTGCGACCTTCTGCAGCGGCCAGGACCTCGGGTCGGTGGGGTTCGGAATACTATCCCCGAACGCCAGGAACGCCCCATCCGGCGAGAACGCTACGGACCATACGGTCGAATGGTCGGACGGCAGTTCTTGCTGTACTTCCCCGGTATGCACATTCCAGAGCCATACGGCCTTCGAAACGGCCACAGCAACCACGTTACCGTCCGGGGAGAATGCGATCGACGGCACTCCGGGCGGGGTGTCTAATCGGTGCATCGTTTCGCCTGAATCTGCATTCACAAGCTTTGCGAATGCGGGTCGGCCCATGCCTGTTGAGCCTGCAACCGCCAACGTAGAGCCATCTGGAGCGAAAGCGATGTATCGGACGGATTCGCCGGGCGCGCGGATCAGGATTCGCTTCTGGCCGGTGTCTAGTTCATGAAGTCGCACCGCGCCGTCGATGATTTCATCGTTCTCATCCTCGCTCGTCGTGCCCACCGCCAGGATTTCGTTCACCGGTGAAAAGGCTAACGACAGCACCTCTTGCTTCGGCGGTTTTAGCTTCTTCTTGATTCGGGCGACGGCCGGACCGCTCAACCACGGTTTAAGATTTGGGTCATGTTGGAGCACGAACTTTTTCTTGAACGGCCAGGGACCGTAAATCTCCTTGTCCTTATGTTCGCCGTTCGGTTTGCAGGTAAGGCGCGCTTCATCCAGCGCGAACCAGAGGAATCGTTCATACGAAGTCGCAACGACCGCTATCAGCCCGTTCGTCTCGTGGTCGATGAAGGCCACCGGGCATTCGCCCCGTTCATCTACTTCCTCGGTGAGCAGAACGTAAAAGTTGCCGCTTCCATCCGTGGCGATTCCAAGCACCGCCTCGAATCGCAGCGCCGATCGCGCGTGATTGGTTTCCGCAATGAGTCCATCCTCCGCGTCCGGCGCCGGAACGTGCTCGAATCCGATGTCATCGGGCGTAATTAGACCGTTCGTCTCCGCAAGAATCGCGAGCATCGAGGGCGGGAAACGCACTCCCAGGCGCGTCTCCGCCGCCCGAATCCACTCTTCTGAAGCGCCCGGTCGCGTCCTGACCGCGCCAGCGTCAAAGTACGACAAGACATCTTGGAGATCGCGGTTCACGGATTCGCTCCTGAAGGTATTTTGCAGGCGCTATATGCGATGAATACTTCGTCGGCTCGCAACGAACACCTCTTCCACCCAGTCGAAGCTAGTAGCGGGAAGTTGACGGCTAGACTGGTTTGAGGTGCATCCATCGCTAGCTCAATACGAAAGTACAGCAATCATCTCAAGCCATTCTCGCAATTCGACTTTATCCGGATTCTACCCCCAATCGCCATTTATCAGTTTAGCTCACAGCAGCGATACGAGCGAAAAAACTTAGTAGACGCCAGGTTAAATTTTTGAGTCGAATTTTGTATTTTGGCTCTGCCGAGGGCTAATAGTTGAAGGAAGAACATTTTTTCGGCGCCCATCCATCCATCATTTTCGCGCCAAAATCAATACCGGATTCCGCCCCCAAACCCGGCCCCGGAATCCATTAACCCGTCAATACCGGAATCAACCTATGACCTGACTCTCAACTCTCAACTCTCAACCATCCCACGGCCGGCCCCTCCAACCAGAGAGCCCGGCCGTTTCACATAACCGACAACCAAAAAACCCGGAATCTAACCCAGGAGTCGTTCTCCGCGATTCTCCGCGCCCTCCGCAGTTAGAATTTCCGGCCAATCCGAGCAAGCCAGAGGTTTCCCGAGCCACCATGGCGCCCGCGACTTTAGGTCAAGCACCCGACGGACGAAGCCGCCAGAGACGCAATACGGCCCCCAGGAGCCAGAGACCGGCTAAAGGAAAGAGGTTCGAGAGAATAACCCCGACCGGCAGGAGACGAACGGAATCGACTACCCCTGAGCGTGCCACCGGCCACTAGTCCCGCTCAAAGGGAAAAGAATCCGCTCTTGACCAACCGAGGAGAATTCTCTCGAAAACCAGAACCTCAACCGCGCTAAGAAACGCGGTCAAGCGCAGCCTTCGATAGGAGAACGTTGCCGCCCGTCCGGGAGGACGGTTCACCCAGCCGTGCATTTTAATGCGCGGTCTGGCCCGGCGGCCGACCCTCGGCAAACCAGGGCCAATCATAGCCCGCCGAAGGATGACCATTCGCAGCGTACACGGGCAGCCAATTAGAAATGAACAATGATCATCGAATCAATCCCATTGATAATTGATCAATGATAATTGATAACTGATAATTGTTCGTTCCGCGCTCCCACTCGCTCGCAGCAAACAGCATCGAAAACGGTCCAAAGGAACCTAAACTAACCAATCCGGCGGGCAGTCAAACCCCCGCTCATAGCATCGGAATCCTGGCCTCCGGATTCGCCCCGGAATAAGACCGGCTAACCAGAAGGCTGCGCTCACCCAACCTAGCTCGGAATCCGTCTCAACCATCAACCATTAACAAGGACTCCGCCATGCAATCCGCAATCCGCAATACCGTCACGCACGCCTCCCGGAATCCGCCCAAGACCCAGACCCGATACCCGAGCGCCGTCACACGTTCTTCGGATCCGGATGAACCCACGGCTTCCGATACGGGCGCTTCAGTCGGCGGTTCGCTGCGTCATCGCCGACGATGCGGTGTTTATCGGAATCCCAAACGAGGGAGCGGCCGAGGTCCAGAGAGAGGTTGGCGAGGATGCAGGCCGTCGTCGACTTGTGGGCTTCCTCGATGTCCGCGACCGGCCGGCCCCGCGAATCGACGTTCCGGAGGAAGTTCTTCCAATGCTTGCGGATGGCCGGCGCTACGTGCTGTTCGAGGTCCTTCTCGGTCTTGTCTTCCGGAAACTCCTCCAGCTCGTACTTCACGTCCTTGTGTACCGGGCTGCCCTGCATCGGGATGAAATCGTACTTCATCACGCTGGCTTTGAGGGTGCCCTTGTCGCCATAGAAGGTGGCCGCCCAGGGATACTCCGGATCGTTCGCGCGGCCCCAGGAGCGGTGCTGCCACACAACCTTGGTCTCGCCGAAGTCGAAGCTCGCGGTCTGGGTATCGGTAATGTTCGCCTTGCTGCCGGGGTCGACCAGGATTCCGCCTTCCGAATGGACCTCCTTCGCATACCCGAGGTTCATCATCCAGCGCACCATGTCCAGCATGTGGACGCACATGTCGCCGAGGATTCCGTTGCCATACTCCATGAAGGCCCGCCAGCCGCGCGGGTGGGCGATGGGATTGTATTGCCGAAGCGGCGCGGGACCCGTCCACATATTCCAGTCGAGGTGGTCCGGCGGTGTCTGGTCGGGCGGATTCCCGCGGGCGCGCATGTGATAGTAGCAATAGGTCTCGACCATCGCGATCTTGCCGAGTTTGCCCTGTTGAATGATGTCGCGGGCTTCCTCCAGGTGGGTCGTGCTGCGCCGCTGCGTGTTCACCTGCACCACGCGCCCATACTTACGGGCGGCGGCCACCATCGCCTGCCCTTCCACAATGTCGACGCCGATGGGTTTTTGCACCCACACGTCCGCGCCGGACTTCACCGCCTCGATCATCGGCAGCGCATGCCAGTGGTCCGGCGTCTCGACAAGGACGATGTCCAGGTCCTTTTCCTTGAGCAGCTCGCGGTAATCCGTATAGGTCCGCGGTCGCTTTTTGGAGGCCTGACGCTGGGCGATCATTTCCGCCGCTCCGTCCAGCATCTTCTTATCGACGTCGCAAATAGAGACGACTTCGACCGGCGCCACCTGAATCAATCGGAACACGTCGCACTTCCCATACCACCCGCTCCCGATCAACCCCACCCGCCGCGTTTTCTGCGCAAACTCCTCCGAGTAAGCGCGATTGGAGGCCAAAAACACCCCGGCCGCTCCGGCCTGAATAAACTGACGTCGGTTCATGGACTTGTCTCCCGTTCGCGGATTCCGCCCAACGATGCCCTCGGAATCAGATTCCTTCCGGCGCTACGGGCTTCCTGCCTGCTAGGGCTGCTCGAACTCATGCGCCCCTGAGATCGTCCGCGCGCCGCGCTTCCGACCCTCGATATCTTCCATCGCGTCACTCAGCCGCGGCACGGGTCCAGAAACACCTGGGATGTAGCGCAGCCTGAGGTTACCGGCAACCGGGTCGAACAAAAAGAGAGGCGCGGACCCTTCCCTCTCCATGTTGCCTGACATAGTGTAGTTGGAACTGCTCTCCTTCAGAACCCTCGGGCCAAATAAGAGATTGTTCGCGATGAGGAGGCCGTCATTGTCGTGGACGATGCGGATTCCGCGCTGGAGGCGGCTCGCCGGATCAAAGACCGTGTTATGGAGGACTTTGCAATCCCGAGTATAGTCGGCGATGATTCCGTTCTCCGGCGCGCGGGTGATCATGTTGTTGCGGACGATGCACCGGCTGGCATGGACCGGCGTTTCAGCGTCCTTGGAGGAGTTGCCGAGGCAGATTCCGGAATCGCAGTCGACGATGACGTTGCGCTCGACGATGCAGTCCTCCGTCTCATGCCACAGGAAGACCGCGCCCCGCGCCTGCCGCGTCCGCCCCTGGATTCCGATGAAGACGTTATCGCGGATGACCCATCGCGACGCGTACATGACATCGATTCCGCCGATGTAGTCGCCGTTGAACGTCTGCGGGGTATCGGAAGCGTCATCGGTGAACTGCTTCGGATGGTCGTTGTAAAACAGGCAGTATTCCACCACGCAATCCCGAGGCCGCAGCCGTTCACGACCTTCGCGCGGCACCTTCACGCCCTTCACCGCCCGCTGCCAGATGTTATGAAGCACGCAGTTGTATATCCGCAGCTTCTGCACGCCCGTCTCGGAATTGATCTTGATTCCGTTCCACCGCACATTTTGCAAGGTCAAATCCGCGATCGTCACGCCGGTACACGCGGTCACGCGGATTCCCTCGCCAAGCGGTCCTCCGCCATCCAGAATAACCTTCTCGCGGATTCCGGATTCGCCTCTAAGCGACACGCCATCGGTGCGGATTTCGAGCGGCCGGGAGAGTGGGTAGTTTCCATCGGCAAGCAGGACCGTTCCACCTGGCCTCACCCGACTCAGCGCATCTTCGAGCTCGGCAACGCTCTTGACGCGGATGACCTCGCCTGAGGGGGCAGCGAGTCTAGGCGCTTTGGGATGCCAGGGCTCCACTGGATTCCGAGTAACCAGGGGACCCTTCTCTTGCAGCGCCTTGACCACGTCCGAATAAGCGAGCAGCGTCAGGTAGTTCCGCAGCGTGTATCCACTGGACCGCAGCCCTACATCTGAATAATCGTCCTGAAACTGCTTGGGGAAGCTGGGATGGACTCCGTCCCGCGCAAGCAGCGTTGGCACCTCGTAGTCTCGGAACGCGGAGAACTTCTCGAGCGCCCCGTCCCAATCGTCCGGCCGGCGTTTGAGTATCTCGCCGTGGTAATCAATCAGCGGAACCTTGAGCTGCTGCGATACCTTCCGGGCAGCATCGGCGAAATGTGCCGCTTTCGCCTCGAATCCGTGGCGGGGCGGATTCGTCGTCAGGATCACCACCGTGCCGTTGCGCAGGCACCGATACGCCAATTCCCGCAGTCTCGTTTGGTATTCTTCCACTCCGACGGAGGTCAGGTCATTACTCCCGAACATGATCAACGCCACTTCCGGATTCAGCTTCTTGAGCCAGGCGTCGATGTTCTCCAGCGCCCAACTGACTGTCCTGCCGCCCTCGCTGCCGAACTCCGGCCCCTTCCAGTCCCGCCAGCACTCCGGCCGCAAATACGCGTCGACGCTCTTGAACGCCTCCTCAAACCCCGCGGGCGGATTCCGCCGGGAGTACTTCAACGGAGTCCAGAACGCCTGCGTAACCGTGATGGAATCCCCAAACTGCGCAAACGTACCTTTTTGGCCCGAAAATGCGGCATTCACCCGCCGTACTTCTTGCGGAGGCTCCGAATTCCGCGACGGATTCAGCAGCAGCATCGCAAGCACGACTAAACTGGCAAGGAGCGCCTTCATTTCTATACTCCAGTGACAAACAGACGAACCGGAATCCTCAGGGATTCCGGCTCAGGCATTCGCATTCATTCGCGTTCATTCGCGGCTAATCCGGCTGTTGTGGATCGCTCTCGGCCTCGGGCATGATGCCGGTGGCGGTGGCGCGCTTGCCTGCCTGCATGCGGATGAGGTTGAGGGCGCTGCCGGCGTGGAACCAGGCCAGGTGCTCCATGTTCAGGTTGTGCTGGAGCGTGATGATCTCGCCGGTCCCGTCCTGGTGCTCCACGTTCATGTTGATGGTACGGACGGGGTCCAGCTCCTGCAGGTATTCGAGCGAGACGATGTCGCCCTCCTGAATCTTGTCATAGTCTTCCGGGTTGACGAAGGTGAGCGGGAGGATGCCCTGCTTCTTAAGATTGGACTCGTGAATCCGGGCGAAGGACCGGGCGATGACGGCGGCGCAGCCGAGCCAGCGAGGGCTCATGGCGGCGTGCTCGCGGCTGGAGCCTTCGCCGTAGTTCTCGTCACCGACGATCACCCAGCGTTTTCCGCGCACCTTATAGTCCCGAGCGACGGTCGGAATGTCCAGGCCTTTCTCGCTGGTGTAGACGTTGATCGTCTTCCCGGTCTCGCCGGTCCAGGCGTTGATTCCGCCAGTGAGCAGGTTGTTCGAAATGTTGTCCAGGTGACCTCGGTATTTCAGCCAGGAGCCGGCCGGGGAGATGTGATCGGTGGTCGTCTTGCCTTTCGTTTTAATCAGGACCGGCATGCGCGAGAGCTCGGACTCCACCATCGGCTGGAATGGCTCCAGAATCTGCAGACGCTCGCTTCCTTCCGGCACGTGCACCTGCACCGATTCAGGGTCCAGCGCCGGCGGCTCGTAGCCATGGCGGCGTCCGATAAACCCCAGTTTAGGCAGCGCATCCACTTTCGGAGGCGCTTCCAGTCGGAACTTCGCGCCGTCTTCCCCCAGCTCATCGTGGAGAGGGTCTATGGAAAGTCGACCGGCGAGGGCGTACGCGACCACGACCTCCGGGCTGGTGACGAACGCGAGGGTGTCCGGGTTGGCGTCGTTGCGCCCCGGGAAGTTGCGGTTGAATGAGTTGATGATCGTGTTGCGGTCTCCCTTCTTGATCTCGTCACGCTTCCATTGGCCGATGCAGGGTCCGCACGCGTTCGCCATGACCTGGCCCCCGATGGCTTCGAGGGCGTCGAGCAATCCGTCGCGCTTGGTCGTCTCGTACACCTGGGCGGAGCCGGGGGTAATGATGAGGGGAACTACCGCCTTCGCGCCCCTGGCACGGGCCTGTTCCGCAACCCTGGCCGCACGTGTAATGTCCTCATAACTCGAATTGGTGCAGCTCCCGATGAGCGCAACGGAAACCTGGTCCGGGTAGTTGTTGGCGATTGCATCTTCGGCCAGCCTGGAGACTGGTCTTGACAGGTCCGGGGTGAAGGGGCCGTTGATCAGCGGCTCCAGCTCGGAAAGGTTCAACTCCAGGACAACGTCGAAGTATTGCTCCGGATTCTGCTCAACCTCCGGGTCGGGGCCGAAGAGATGCAGGTAGTTCTTCGCCAGGTCGGCGATGGCCGCGCGGTCGGTCGCGCGCAGGTAAGCGTCGGCGTTGTCATCGTAAGGGAAAACGGACGTAGTCGCGCCGATCTCCGCACCCATGTTGGTGACCGTCGCTTTACCCGTTGTGCTGAGCGACTTTGCTCCCGGGCCAAAGTACTCCACGATTCGATTGGTCCCGCCCTTTACAGTAAGCTTGTCGGCGACCCATAGGATGATGTCCTTCGGCGCCGCCCAACCGCTCAGCTCGCCGGTCAGCTTCACACCGACCAGCTTCGGCTGCAGCACTTCCCAGGCGAATCCCGCCATAGCGTCCACGGTGTCGGCGCCACCAACTCCGATGGCGACCATGCAGAGCCCTCCCATATTGGGAGTATGCGAGTCGGAGCCGATGATGAGCCCGCCGGGAAACGCGTAGTTCTCCAGCACCACCTGATGGATGATTCCGGATCCCGCCCCCCAGAATCCGATTCCATACTTGGAGGAGGACGATCTGAGGAAGTTATACACCTCCTGATTCTGATGCTGGGCCCTTGCCAGGTCGGCCATCGCGCCTTCGTAGGCCTGAATCAGGTGGTCGCAGTGGACGGACGAGGGTACAGCGACCTGCTTGCGGTCGGCCTGCATGAACTGGAGGATGGCCATCTGGGCGGTGGCATCCTGCATAATGACGCGGTCCACCCGCAGGCGAAGAAAGCTCTTCCCGGCGTCTAGCGGCTGATTGGCAGCGTCGTCTACGTGCCCAAAGAGAATCTTCTCGGATAAGGTGAGCGGCCTTTGAAGGCGGGCGCGAACGATTGCAAGCTTCGCCTCCATGTCGCCGTAGATACGCTGGACCATCGCGGGAGTCGTTTCGACAGATTGGGCGCGGGGGTTCTCGGCAGTCTGACCGTCGGTTGAGAGGTGGCGGACTCCGGACGGAGCGATATCGTCGCCCTCCGTGGCGTTCGCGGCGGCAGTCAGTTCGTCTGCGGTGGGTGTGGTGTTCTGCATGGTCGTCTCTCCGACTGAAAGGATACCCGGAATGGGCATCGGGCCTTGGGCCTTGAGTCCTTCGACCTCGTAATCGTAATCGTACTCGTAATCGGTCGTTCAGGCTCTTCAATCTCATTATGGATCTGTCATAGTATAAGTGCAACTGATAATCTGAATAGAATATATAGAACCTCTCTATGGATTTGCACAAGCTCAGGATTTTCGCGGCCATCGCACGGACAGGGAGTTTTTCTCGGGCGGCGGAATCCGTCTTCGTTACGCAGCCGACAGCTTCGCAGCAGCTCGCGCAACTCGAATTCTCGCTCGGCGTAAAGCTTTTGGAGCGAGGGACGCGGCGAGCGCGGCTGACCCCCGCAGGCGAAGCCCTGCTGCCATATGCTGAGCAGATTCTAACATTGGTTGAGACGGCCGCAGAATCCGCGCGCGCCGCGGCGGGAATCGCCGACCGCACGCTGCGACTTGGCGTGGGCCACACCCTGGCAGCCTATGTGCTCCCCAACCTACTGCGGGATTACCGAGAACGGTTCCCCGACCGCAGGGTGAAAATGACCCTCGGGAACACCGCCGAGCTGCTCGACCTGATCGATTCCGGAAGTGTGGAGCTCGCGTTGGTCGGTTCGCCGGCGGCGCGAGCAGGCCTAGCGTTGACACCGTTTCTGGAAGACCGCATCGTCGTCATTACCACCGCTAAGAACGCGTCCCGTCGCAACAGCATTCGGATCGAAGAATTGCTCGCCGAAACGCTCCTCGTGCGTGAGTCGGGCTCAGCCCTGCATGCGACGGTCGAGCAGATTCTGGGGCCCGGGTCACTGGCGGGGGACAAAGTAATTCAGCTTGGCGAGACGGAGGCAATCAAGCGCAGCGTCGAGGCCGGTCTCGGATTCGCTATCATACAGGAAATAGCCGTTCAAGACGAGGTCTCCTCCGGACGGCTGCGTATTCTCAGGCTGGACGGAGTGGACGACCGGCGCAGCTATGCCCTTGCCCACAAAGAGAACCGCCTACTTTCCCAGACCGCCCTGGACTTCATCGACCAATTGACGCGCATCGCAGCCACCCCATAGAGACTTCAATCCGGCTTGCGGTGTCGCTGATGGATCCCTGTTCGTTCAGACAGCGGCGGAACCCATAGCTCCGGGGACCAGACACACAATAAGGCCGTAGAACCGCGACTCCGCGGATCTACGGCCTCATCCGGTCACCCTGCTCACCCACTCCGGCGCGGCGGGGCGTCGGTACACTGTATGGACAGGCTGAAGTTTTAGACCATCAAACGGCTCAGCCCGCCCAACTCGAAGGCGATATTTCAAAGAGCGTGATGATTCGGTGACGGCCTTCGCCGCTGGCGAAAGCCCCGTCATCGTCTGAAACGACCCTTTCGGGCTCAATCGGCGGGCCAAGTCTCCAGGCCCGCCTTTCCGTGTTTCAGACGCATTAAAGACGAACAACTCGCCCGTTCAGTTCCACAAGTGCGAATCATAGTTTGTGCTGAGCGGAATCCGTGCAGTAAATGGATGCTCCTGCAGCGAAACTTTAAACGATTTGGAACCCGAACAGGGCCCTACGAATGCCGGATTTTACGATAACGCCATACCCAGGCGAAGAGTTCTATGAGGTGGTGGAGCTGCTGACCCGGTGCCTCCATTCGGATCCAATGTCACCCGCGCTGTTCACGCGTAAAGTGCTCCTGGACCCGAACTTCGATACTGATGGGGCGCCGGTCGCCCGCGTGGGAGACGAGATCGCTGGATTCTTACTCGCGGTGAAGCGAAAGAGGCCGCTCGAAGATGGGCCGGACGACTCGGACCGCGGCTGGATCACGCTGTTTGGAGTAGCGGAAAGCCATCGACGGCGCGGAATCGGTACCGCCCTGCTCGCTCACGGGCTGGAGTATCTTGGCACGCACGGATGCAAAACGGTCGCTGTTTCACCCTACGCTCCGAACTACTGGACCCCCGGCGTGGATGAGGCGGCGTATCCCGAGGCTATCGCATTCCTGGAGAATCACGGATTCCGCACGGTCTCCCGCCCCATGTCAATGGACACCCGATTGGTCGGTGGTTGGTCTGTCCCCGTGTGGCTCCGGGAAAGGCAATCCGCGTTGGAGGTAGCGGGGGTAACGATCGATACTTTTGACCCGGCGCATATTCCAGCGCTCACCTCGTTCCTTCGCGCTGAGTTTCCCGGTGACTGGCAGCGGTATGTCCGGGATACGATGATTGACATTACGCTCGGCCGGCGCGCTGCGGATGACCTCATCGTCTGTTATGACAATGGGCGAATGATCGGATTCTCCCAGCACGAGGGCGAGCGGTTCGGGCCGTTCGGAGTATCGAAGTCGGAGCGCGGCCGCGGAATCGGCGCTGTACTCCTCTTCCACACGCTGGAGATCATGCGCCGCAAGGGCCAACACAACGCCTGGTTCCTCTGGACCGACGATTCCACGGCCGACCGTGTCTATAAGGCCGCCGGATTCCGCGAGACCCGCCGCTATTCGGTCATGACCCGAGATCTGTAGGAGAATAATCGTGCGTATCGGATTCTACGTAGTCGCGTTGTTTGCGTCCTCCACTCTGGTAAGCGCCGTCAAGCCAACGTCGATGGTGATTCCCGAGGTATCGCGCAAGGTAAAGGAGTTTGTGGGCAAGGATGTGGCCGGAGCGGTCACGCTGGTCGCCTCCAAGGATCGGATACTGCACCTGGACGCCGCCGGATATGCGGATATTGGAGGCGTCAAACCAATGCGGGCTGACACTATCGGTTGGATCGCCTCCATGACCAAGCCGATAACGGGCACGGCCGTTATGATGCTGCACGAGCGAGGGAAGCTTTCGATCGATGACCCGGTGGGCAAGTACATCCCGGAGATATCGGACTTGAAGACGGCGGACGGCAGACCGCAGACGGTCACTATCAAGCATCTACTGACCCACACGTCCGGGTTGGGCGAGTTGAACGGAGAGCAGGCGCTTCGCTGCCGGACGCTGGCAGATGTGATTCCGTTCTATGCTTCTCAGCCGTTGAAGTTCGAGCCGGGGACTCGCTGGGTGTATTGCCAGTCGAGCATCAACACGGCGGCGCGGGTGGTGGAAATCGTGTCCGGCCAGGCTTTCCCCGAGTTTCTGGACCGGAATCTGTTTCGGCCGCTCGGAATGAAGGACTCCACATTCTACTTGAGTGAGAAACAGCTCCAACGGCTCTCGAAGACCTATCGTCTGACGGACGGCCGGCTCGAGGAAGCCACAAATCCGATCCTGATGGGAAAGAGTCCCACGAGCACGGATCGCTTCCCGGCCGCGAACGGAGGGCTGTTCTCGACCGCGCCCGATTATGCGCGCTTCAGCCAGATGATTCTCAATAAAGGGAAACTGGGCCGGCGGCGCTACCTGAATCCGAAATCAGTGGAGATAATGACGCGGATTCATACGGGCGACCTGAGGACGGGGTTTACCGACGGCAATGGCTGGGGAATCGGCTGGTGCGTGATCCGCGAGCCCCAGGGTGTCACCTCGATGCTGTCGCCCGGAACGCACGGACATGGTGGCGCTCACGGAACCCAGGCATGGATCGATCCGGTTAAGGGGCTTGCGTACATCCTCATGGTCCAGCGCGCCAACTTCCCAAACGCGGACGCCTCCGACCTCCGCCGCGTCTTCCAGCAGGCGGCATCGGATGCGCTGAACGTCAAGAATTGACCGCGTTTCGAACCACGAATGGACACGAATGTACTCGAATGGATTCCGCTCGGGTTGAATGAGTGTCTTCGACCTTCGACGTGATACCTGACGTCATTCTGTAAGAATCCGGCGCATTTAGATTGCAAGCGCAGATCGAATCTCCGACTCGGCTCGAAGCCGGGTGACTCTGCGCTGTGAATTGGGGACTCCCAAGAGACCGATCACACCAGTAGCCCAGCGATTCCGGTTATTCACTTTTGATGAAATTGCGGACTCGGAGCCAGTCGGCGCAGCGGGCGGTCCAGGTGCGGAGGATGGGGTCGTTCTGGGCCAGGCCGTAGCCGTGGACGCCGTGCTCGTAGACGTGCAGCTCGAAGGGGACTCCGTTCTTGCGCAGGGCATCGGCGAACATCAGGGCGTTCTCGACCGGCACCGCGTCGTCGGCCGTGTGCATCAGGAAACAGGGCGGGGTTTTGGCAGTGATCTGCTTGTCACTGGATAGTTTGTCGACCAGGTCCGGTGGCGGATTCTCTCCGAGCAGGTTGCGGCGCGAGCCGGCGTGCGCGAAGGGACCGGTGAAGGTGATGACCGGGTAGATCAGCACACCCAGGTTCGGCCGACAGCTCACCTTCTCGATGGGATCTTCGGAGGACGGATTCCCGTCGTCGAAGTGGGTGACTGCGGTGGAGGTGAGGTGGCCGCCGGCGGAGAAGCCGAGGATCCCGATGCGGTTCTCGTCCAGTTCCCAGGCTTTGGCGTTTGCTCGCACGGTGCGGATGGCGCGCTGGGCGTCCTGCAGCGGGGCGGGATGCTTGTAGCGCGGCGCAATTCGGTACTTCAGGACGAAGGCGGTCACTCCCAGCGTGTTCAGCCACTCTCCAACCGGCTCGGCTTCGTGCGAGGCGAGGAATCCGTAACCGCCGCCCGGACAGATCACCATCGCCGCCCCGTTCGCCTTCCCTTTCGGCGGGTCCAGTCGGGTGATCGAGGGTTTGTCCGCCGGCTCGTTGCCGACCGCACCCGGCGCCCCCGACGGCCAGAGCAGCATAGCGTTCGGCCCGCCGTCGTAGGCGCGAATCTGCGCGGCCGGTTCGAAGGTCAGCAATGCAGAAGCCAGAACGATGGCAGCTATCATGGTTGTCTCCCTACTTGGATGATCGCCCGCCGGTATGCGGCCAGCGGCGGCGACCCGGAATCGCGGACGGCGAGAATTACGTGAATGGTCTTCCCGGCAGAATCCGGCGGAATCCGCAGACTGGTGGTTTCGGCGGCGGATTCCGAGAGCGCCACCGCCCCGGCGTATGTCCCAGCTTCCGGATATACGGACCAGTGATAGGCCAGCGGGTGCCGATCGGGATCGGAAGAGGCGCGCGCGCTCAACTTGGCGGTCGAACCGGGAATGGCGCGTAGTCGGACGATGTCCATTCCTTTCTCGCCGTTCAACATTGCCTTAGGCGGATGGTTTGCCTCCGCATAAGGCTTGACGCACCAGTCCATTCGGGCGCGGAAGTCGCTCTGAAGGTCTTCGGCCCAGCGAGCAAGGGTGTTCTCCCGATGTGTCGTGCCGTTCCAGGTATCCTGCGCGGTGGCCCAGTAGTGGGTCGGCGTTTGCGGTTCACGGACGGCATAGCGGCCGGCCCAGCTTCCCCAATCCGGCTGCTCGGGGTCGTTCATCCCGGTCGGAATCAGGTAGAGGAAGGTCATGGAATCGCCTTCCTTCTGCGCGTGAGTGGTATTGAGCGGGTAGAGCGCGCCGAGCGGTCCATGGCCGGTGCGGACGTCCCGCTGAATGTCGAATCCGCCGGCTTTCGCGGTGATAGCGGAGAAGCGGTGATACCAGCGTCTGCGCTCGATCTCGGGCCGAAAGGTATCGATCCACAGCTTCCAAGGGG
Source organism: Chthonomonadales bacterium (assembly GCA_046715155.1). Taxonomy (GTDB): domain Bacteria; phylum Armatimonadota; class Chthonomonadetes; order Chthonomonadales; family CAJBBX01; genus JBKJZI01. The sequence continues at coordinate 40,228 of JBKJZI010000347.1, forward strand.
GCGCAGTGGAAGTGGTGTGCTCGCCGAACTGGTCGTCAGAGCTGAGGCGGATTCGGTTCTTGAAGCGGGCGTATCCTTCCGGTCCGCGCTCCGTCAGCACCTTGTCCAGCGCTCGCTTCAGGCTGCTGGGGGCAGCGCCCCCGATGGTGCCCCAGTTGCAGAACCAGATGGGCCGGCGGTCCCGCTTATCCACTGCGGCGAGGACCAGATTCATGCCGTCGTCGTTCACTCCGGAGACCGTGCGGGCCAGGAGGACCTCAGGCTTGGGATACCGCGGATCATGCTTCCTTAAGTTCGGATAGCTCTCAGAGTAGGCATCGACCAGGCGGCGGACGATTCCGAGGCCGGTGCGCTCAGAGTTGAGGTTTTCCCCGTCGATGGCGAGCTCGCGGTTCGCTATGATTCCCTCTACGTCCCACTCATTGGTGTAGAGCAGAAATCGCACTAGGGACTGCTCGTCGTCCGGATCGCCTCCGGCATCAGTCTCGATGATGACCCGGAGCCTCTCGTCCGCCGCCGAGGACGTCAAGGCAGGGGTGAGGAGACTGATAAAAATGATGCCGCCGAGGACCAGCGATAATTCGCGTATCATGACAGGATTCATTCTCAGCGCCGCGCGACTTCCTCCTTCGCTCGTTCTTTCGGCCCGCATTCCCGAGTGTACCGAAATTCGCGTAGAATGTAAGGTGTGGGCTAGGTTTGCCGAAAGCAATCGTCTGTCGCTATTCGTCCATCGGGGAACGCAGATGATTCCGATTACGACTCCTGCGCGGAGATCATGATAACGCCCGATCAGACCCTTAACCTTCCAATCGTTGACCGCATCTCAGGATGCCAGAATCTGCTCATCGCGGGGGCGGGCGGCGGATATGACCTATTCTGCGGCTTGCCGATCTACTTTGCCCTGCGGAACCGAGGCCAGGAGGTCACCTGGCTAACTTCAGTTTCTCTATGGTAGAGCGGTTCAAGGGTGGGCAACGGCTAAGTGAAACGCTCGTCGGCGTTCAGGCGGGACAGAAGGAGTTGCCGTACTACCTCCCTGAGCTGCACCTGTCCGAATGGTTTCGTCGCGAGCGCAGCGAGGACGTGACGATCTGGTGCTTCGCCAAGACGGGAGCGAACCCGCTGTTGCGCAATTACCAACTCCTGGTCGAGCGGCTCGGAATCGACGGAATACTTCTGATAGACGGCGGCGTAGACAGTCTGATCCGCGGCGACGAAGCTCAAACCGGCACGATGGTTGAAGATGTGGTTTCCCTTTGCGCGGTGAATCAGCTCAACGGGATACCGACGAAGCTCATCGCCTGCGTGGGGTTTGGCGTCGAGCGAGACCTTACGTACACACACATCCTGGCGAACATTGCTGCGCTTGCCCGCGAAGGCGGCTTCCTGGGAACGTGCTCTCTGACGAATCGAATGGCCGAATACGCTCCCTACGAATCGGCGTGCCGCCATGCCTGGGACCAACCCGCCCAGACACACAGCATCATTAATGCGTCGATCATTTCCGCAGTGATCGGGGAGTATGGAAACTTCCACCTGACGCCGGGGACAGCCGGCAGCCGCCTTTGGATCTCACCACTTATGCCCATCTATTGGTTTTTCGACTTCCAGGCCGTGGCCGAACGACACGAGTATTTGGGCCTATACTGCCAAACCGAGTCTTTTGGGGACGCATTCTCCGTCACTATGCACGCGCGGGCCTCGCTGAGGATTCGTCCAGCATCACGGATTCCCCTGACTTAAGGCAGTAACGGTCCGGCTGGTTTCGGAGCCGGAGCCAGGAACGACCAAGACAAGTCGGTGACGAAGAGAATGAACGTGACTCTTGCTGATCAGGTTAAGGAGAAGGCACGGGAGCTCGGATTCGATCTCTGCGGAATCGCGCCTGCGGTCCCTTCCGCCTTCAAGGCCGAATACCGCGCCTGGCTGGACGCCGGGTACCACGGCGAGATGCACTATCTGTCTCGGAATCCGGAGCGCCGGCTCGACCCCAGCCAGCTCCTGCCAGGCGCTAAGAGCATCGTGGTGGTCGGTATGAACTACTATACCGAATCGGAGGCGGACACCGACGATCCAGAGCGTGCCATCTTCGCCCGCTACGCCCGGAACGACGACTACCACGATGTGATGACTCCGCGTCTTCGGAATCTACTTACATCTCTCCAGGGGCTGAATCCGCAGATTGACGGGAAAGTCTATGTCGATACGGGGCCGGTGCTTGAGCGGGAGGTGGCGCGGTTGGCCGGGTTGGGCTGGTTCGGGAAGAACACGATGCTCATCAACACCCGCCGAGGCTCGTACTTCTTACTTGGCGAGCTGATTCTGAACATCGAGCTGCCCAATGATCGGCCGGCGGGGGGGGGCTGCGGAACGTGTATAAAGTGCATCGATGCATGCCCTACCGGCGCCATTGTGGAACCGTTCAAACTAGACGCACGCCGCTGTATCTCGTACCTCACCATAGAGCTCAAGGGTCCCATTCTGGAAGAGTTGCAAACCAAACTCGGCAACCGCATTTTCGGCTGTGACATCTGCCAGGAAGTCTGTCCCTTCAATCAGAGGCGCGCAACACCAACGGCTGAGCCAGCCTTTCAACCACGTGAGATTACGAACGGTCCGCTCCTCAGCGAGTTGGCAACCATGACGGAGGAAGAGTTCCGCCAGAAGTTCAAAGGCAGCGCCGTCAAACGCGCAAAGTGGAGGGGCCTGGTCCGAAATGTCGCGGCGGCGCTATCGGCTTCGCCTGTGGCAGGAGCGGAGGAGGCACTTGAACCACGGCGAGACCATCGGGAACAGGTCGTGAGAGGCGAAGCCGTATCGGCCTTCAGCACAAGGCGGGCGAACGGGCCGAATTGCGAAGAGCCCTGAGTTCTCAGATTCGAGTCCGGGCGCCGCTCCATATGCCAATCGGTCGCTATGACCCAGCGGCTTCTGCTTTCGGGTTCAGGGAAGGAGAAGTCGCTACCTTCTGGGAACATGAGTCGACAAGGTATTCGACCAACATTAGTCTCATCTCGGGTCCGGCTCCTTTGCGTTGTGCGCTAAGGATATCCCGATGAACGGTGTACTTTCGCGTCGACCTCTCTTCAGGTGAAAGAGCATGATCTGGTTTCGCGGCTTGATTCCGGCTGGGCTTATGGCCGGATTACTGGTTAGCGCCTCCCGCGCGGAACAGGAAGCAGATCGCCAACGCTTACGCCTCCCCTCTCCCTTCCGTCCTGGCATGCAGAAGACAGTACCGTTGCGAGCCGGTGCGGAACCGGTCGTGCTGAGGAGGTTCGTAGAACGGTATTGCATCGCCTGCCACAGCGGCGCTAACAAGTCTGGGGGATTAGCGCTCGATGTAATCAGCAAACAGGCAATTGATCGGCATCCAATGGTGTGGGAGAGAGTAGTTCGCAAACTTCGCGCACGGCAGATGCCGCCCGTTGAACGAACACGTCCGGACGAACGCACCTACGAGGCCGTATCGTCGTGGCTGGAAACCGCTCTGGATCGGGCCGCGGCGGCTCATCCCGATCCGGGCCGTACCGAAACATTTCGACGTTTGACGGGGACCGACTATCAAAATGCCATTCGCGATCTTCTGGCGCTTGAGATTGATGGCGCCGCTCTTCTGCCGCGCGATGCCGCCAGTAACAGGTTTGACAACGTGGCGGTCGGCGACCTCTCGCCAACTCTTATGGACCGCTACCTCTCCGCGGCGCAAAAGATCAGCCGCCTGGCGGTGGGATCGCCAGGGAGATCTCCAGGCGGTGACACTATTCGACTTCCAGCGGACCGCACGCAAGAGGAGCACGTCCCCGGATTGCCTATTGGCACGCGCGGCGGGACGCTAATCCCCTATACGTTTCCGTTAACCGGCGAGTACGAAATCGCAGTCCGTCTTAGTCGGGATCGCAACGAAGAAGTCGAAGGACTGCACGAGCCACATGAGCTTGAGCTTTTGTTGGATCGCCAGCGGCTCGGGTTGTTCACCATCCGCCCGCCGAAAAGCGACGAAGGGCATTCGCAGGTCGACCAGCATCTCAAGCAGCGAATCACTGTGACGGCCGGCCCGCACCAGTTGGGCGTGACATTTTTGAAGAAACCGTCAACGCTGCTGGTCACCAAACGCCAGCCGTACCAGGCCCACTTCAACCTGCACCGGCATCCGCGAGTATCTCCAGCGGTCTTCCAGGTGTCTATTACCGGGCCTCACGTTGTGAAGGGACCGGGCGACACGCCCAGTCGCCGCCGGAT
>JBKJZI010000348.1:0-9794 GCA_046715155.1 Chthonomonadales bacterium
CGTCTCCGGAGTCGAGATAGCCCTGTGGGACCTGGCCGGAAAAGCCTACGGAATCCCCGTCTACCAGCTCCTGGGCGGCAAGTTTCGCGACCGAATCCGCGTCTATGCGGACACGGAAATGTCCCCCGACCCTGCTGCGACGGCCAGAAACCTTCGGAAACGGATCGGCCAGGGTTTCACTTTCCTCAAAATCGACTTCATGCGGCATCGGCTGCAGGAGGGTGTCATCGAAGCAATCTGGGGGCCAATGGCGATCCCACCCGGCCTCACCGCCCACGACGTCCACCGCACCCAGCACATGTTCACGGGAATCGAGCTGAGCGAGGACGCGATCGGCCGAATCCGGGACTATGTGGGAGAGGTTCGACGCTTGATCGGTCCGGAAATCCCGTTGGCGGTGGACCACTTCGGCCATGTCGGAGTCAATTCTTGCATCCGAATGGGGAAGGCGCTGGAACCCTACCACCTCGCCTGGCTGGAGGATATGATTCCGTGGCAGTACACCGGACTCTGGAAGCGAATCACGGATGCAATCAATCTCCCAACCTGCACCGGCGAGGACATCTATCTCAAGGAAGGCTTCCTGGATCTCCTCCAAAATCATGCCGTAGACATCATCCACCCGGACCTGGCAACCGCGGGCGGAATCCTGGAGACCAAGAAGATCGGCGACCTCGCCCAGGACTTCGGAATCCCCATGGCTATGCACTTCGCCGGCAGCCCCATCTCCTGCATGGCAAATGTCCACTGCGCAGCCGCCACCGAGAACTTCCTCATCCTCGAAAACCATTCATTCGACATCTCCTGGTGGGACGCCCTCGTCGACGGAATCGAAAAACCCATCATTCAGGACGGCTTCATCCAAGTCCCCGATTCCCCCGGCCTCGGAATCACCCTGAATGAGGAAGTCGCGAGAGTGCACCTCGGCGAACCAGGCGTCTTCGAACCGACCAGTGAATGGGATTCCGAAGCTTCGAACGACCGTCTTTGGAGCTGACACGAATGCCGATCCCACCGTTCGAGCAGTCGGGCAATCTGCCCCCGGGGAGATACAAATCCACTATTGATGAAGTTGTACGGCGATTCGGATCCGGCTCCGGGGAACGTGAGGCGGCAACGCCGCAGTTGGAAGCGATATACGAAACGGCCAGATCGACTGGCTACTTGCTTTATTTCCTCGTCTTCGGGAGCTATGTAACGGCTAAACGAGCTCCGCGCGACGTTGACATCATTCTCGTAATGACGGATAATTTTCGATAGATCGAAGCTGACACGTGACCAAAGCATCCTGTTTGACCACCGGGCAATGGAGCACTATGTCGGCGCAAGCGTGTTCTGGACGCCAGAGTCCGGTATTTTTGCGGAAACTGTGGATCAATTCCTGGACCATTGGCAGATTACGCGCGAGCAAATTCGCCGAGGAATCGTAGAGGTGATCGAGTGATCAACAACGACACGGAGTTTCAGGCGACGCAGGAGAGAATCACGTTTTTTGTCAACCAGATTTCGCAAATGCGAAAGACCGCGAGTGAGTCAGACTACTTTCATATGTCGGCAGCGTGGTTGGCCGAGCTTGAAAAAATGCAGAGCGACGTTATCCAATATCTCCGCATTCATCCTTCTGCAGTCGAACTCGTGGGCACCCCGCGATGATAGAGCTGACCAGTCGGGTTTCCATTGTAGCGATGTCCAGCGAGTGGCAGGGGGCGCGATTCGATGACGGACGGCCGCGAGTCCCCGACGATATCCTCCGTCGTATGCGGCTGGTCACCGTAGAAGAGGCGTGGGGTGTCCTCAAGAAGCACGGTTACAACTTCCAGTACGAGGGCAACTGGTGGAACGTGCATCCGGATCGCGTCCTGGTCGGCCGTGCCGTCACCGCCGCTTTCGTCCCCGCTCGCCCCGATCTAAACGCCGCGCTCGATGAATGGGGCCTGGCCCGAAACGCCGTGGGCCTGCACAACTCGTGGATGATCGACACGCTCGTGAAGGATGATGTACCGGTGGTCGACCTCTTTGGCAAAGTCAGGCTGGGCACCTTCGCCGGAGATAACCTCGGCACCGCTATCGCCAACAAAACCGGTACCGGCATGGTAATCGACGGCGGAATCCGCGACCTCGCCCGCCTCAAAGATATCCCCGGTATCGCGATCTTCGCGCGAGGCCAGCACGCATCCGCCCTCGCCGACGTGAGTATGGTCGGCCTGAATATCCCCATCCGCATCGGCGAAGCCACCTGCCTTCCCGGCGACGTAGTCCTGGGAACCATCGGCGGAATCGTCTTCATCCCGCCCCACCTAGCCCAGGAAGTGGTGGAATCCTCCGAGCTTATCCGCAAGCAGGACGAATGGGGCCAGGATATGATCCGAGCCGGCAAATACACCTCCGGCCAGGTCGACGGCAACTGGACTTCCCAGATGCGTGAAGAGTTCGAAGCTTGGCACAGCTCCCAATCACCCTCGTTAATGTAGGTCCCATGTGTATTTCGACTCTGCTCTGGTGCCTCCCCGCTTTCGTAATTGCCGTACAGAAACCCATCAAGGCCGGGATACCGCACGACCCGGTGTATGCGGCGATCATGCGCAACCACCCCGCCGAACTCGAGCAGGCGCTGCGCAAGGGCGCGGACCCGAATAAGCCCGGTCCGAAAGGAAGAGCTCCAATTCTGGAGGCGACGATCCGCGGGCCGAATGCCATATTCATGGTGAAAGTCCTCTTGCAGGCAGGCGCAAGAGTAGATGTCACGGATGAAAAGGGTACTTCGGCGCTCATCGCGGCAATTCGCGACTCATACAACACTTCACCCCAAGATGTCATATCAATGGCTGCGATGTTCCTCGATCGCGGTGCGGATATCGACTATCGTGCGCCCGACCGAGAGACGGCGCTTAGCGCAGCGCTTCGTACGCCGCAGCGTTCTCAAGTAGTCCGGTTTCTGGTCAAGCGAGGGGCGCGAATTGAAGATGGCGCGGGCGGAATGCCGCCGCTGCACTTCGCGGCGCTAGCCGATCAGACAGAACGTATCCGCGAGCTTTTGAAAGCGGGCGCAAGTCCGAACGAGCCTGACGCCCGTGGCCGGACTCCACTGATGCTCGCATCGGATGGTGCATCGCTAGACACCGTCGCGGCTCTATTGGATTCAGGCGCGAAGGCTAGTGATCAAGCCTTCTTGATCGCGATGAGCGCGCCGGAGCCCGATACGGCAATACTTCTGATTAAGCGTGGCGCGAACGTTAACGCGAAGGATGCTCATGGAAACTCCGCTCTGCACATAGCCTTGCATCTCTGGGCCTTTCCGCATGGCGTAAGCCAGGCGGACTATCCGGTGCTTTATGCCCAGCTCGCAAAGATCGACACGTTAATTCAGGCACTGTTGGATAAGGGTGGGAATGTGAACACGCTCAAGGGGAACCAGCGGACTCCGCTGCACGAAGCGGTGAGCCGCGAGCGCAACCGGATATTCAAACGAAAAAGCTGGGTGGGGGAGCTGCTGGAGCGCGGGGCCGACCCGAATGCAGGATCCGAACGCTATGCCTCCCCGCTCATCGACGCGATAGACCCGCAGAGGCCGAGTGATGAGATACCGCGGCTTCTCATCGAGAAAGGCGCCAATGTAAACGCGAATGCCAGTGAAAGCATCACGATTTTGCAATCCGCAATGGCACAGAAGGACTTTGCCCTGGCCCGCCTGCTGGTTGAAAAGGGCGCGAAAGTGGACGTCCTCGATGATGCCCGTAAGACGCCGCTGATGTGGGCCGCCTACCACGGACAACTCGATCTGTCGAAACTCCTTAAAGAACGCGGCGCGAACATCCATGCGGTGGACGCTCTCGGCCAGACTTCGCTCGACCTCGCGGTAAAGGGCAAACATACAGACGTCGCCGACTTCTTGAGGGGCAGGGGCGTCAAGGAAACGGTCGTCCCAGCGCCGTCGCGGAACACCCTCGGCCAGGTAACCGTCCGCTTCCCGCTTTCAATCCTTCCCGATGTTGAATCCGCTGGACCGGTGACCTATACCACCGATGAACGGCGGAATCCGCCGGTCCTTGTTGTTCATCGAAGCGGGAAACCAATGGCCCAGCCTGTCAGCTTCGCTCCGCTGTTCACGGACCGCAGGCTGTGGACGCCGAAGGAGCATAACGACAACGCTCACAACCTCAACCGCGGTTACTTAGCGGCGACCGCGTATCGATTCTTCGGCCTCGTCCCAGCCGGAGATGGTGCCTATCTCGGCGTCGCGTGGTATTCTTCGGGAGCATCTGTTCAGAATCAGATCGTCAACTTTGTGTTTCAGGCGAGTCTGGTAGGCCGCGAGCTTGAATTGACGATCCTTCGGAAGGGAAAACCGGGATACGACCCATGGTACTACAGCGGCGGACAACTTCCGCGGTTGATGCCGGCGACGCGTGGAGGCGTCAAGCTGATCGACCTCCCGGGCACGTTCATCTACCGCCCGGATGGAACCTGGGAGCGCGTCGGTCCGGGCCAGCGCCCGAAATTCGAACCGTGATGGCGAGAAGAGCGTTGACACGCAATCTCAGCAAGGCTATAATGCTCCCCGGTTGACAGTCGAATTACGGAATCGCCGAAAGGAGTTATGCGTGATAGTTACTCGCTAACAAGATGCTGGAGCGCCAGGAGCGGGGTCCGGATTCCGGGCCGCGGCTGGGTGCGCGTCAAGTTAACGGGTAAACACGTCCTTTCGTTCGGATTCCGCGCCGAAACACACCCTCCCTTAACCGGCCGCCCTGCGCTTCTGGCGTGTGGAGCGGCCGCGTCCATTTCCGCCCCGACCGATTCACGGCCAAGGAGACTTGTCTGACCGATTCCGCGACCGCGAGCTGATCGACCGGATCGATCGGCTTCGCTCCCGCAGGGAGCGCGAGCGGACGGGCGTGTTCTATGCGGAGGGAATCCGGTTCGTGGCGGAGGCTCTTACCGCCGGTGCGGAAATCGAAACGGTTGTTTACTCGCGTCAGCTCCTGATTCCGTCCGGACTCCGGGTCCTGAAACGCTGCGCGGCCGCGCGGATTCCCACAGGTGAGCTCTCGGCTTCGGACTTCCTGCGCAATTCCACGGCTCTCGAGGCGCAGGGAATTGGCGCGCTCATTCGCCAGAGGTGGACGAAATTGCGCGAGGCGGTGTCCGGGAAGTCTGACTGCTGGCTGGCCCTCCAATCTGTCCACTCTCCGGGGAATCTCGGAACGATTCTGCGGACAGCCGAGGCGGCCGGAGCTCGAGGAGCGATTCTACTCGGTGGTCAGGTCGATCCCTTTGAACCGGCGGCTGTGAGAGCAACTATGGGCTCGTTGTTTCATCAGGAGCTCATCCGAAGCGGAATCGCGGAGCTGCGAGAGTGGAAATCGCGGCATGACGTCCGGGTCATCGGAGCAGCGCCCGACGGAAGCGTGGATTATCGGCGGGCCGATTATGGCGGGCAGGTCGCGCTCATGATGGGCTTGGAGCGAAAGGGTTTGTCGCTGGAACAGATTGCGCTGTGTGATCAACTTGTGCGGATTCCGATGGTGGGGCGCTGTGATTCGCTCAACGTGGGCGTCGCCGCCAGTTTGATGCTCTATGAGGTATTTCGGCAGCGGAATCCGCTGACTCCCTCTTCCGTTGCGAACGGGAGAGGGTTTGGGTGAGGGATGTCATGTTTAACGTGAACGGAATCGAAAAGTACTATGGCGCGCGAGCCATCCTGGACGGAATCTCCCTGTCCATCGGTCCCGGGGAGCGAGTGGGCCTGGTCGGGCGAAACGGCTGCGGCAAAACCACTCTCCTGCGGATACTGGCGGGTGAGGATAAGGCGGACCGCGGCAGCGTCTCCGGAATCCGCCGAGGCCTCTCAATCGGCTACCTGCCGCAGATTCCGGAGTTCTCAGCAGATTCGACCGTGCTGGAAACCGCCTCCCGCGACCTTCCTCCCGGCGTGGAGGCATGGCAGGTTCGCAAGGCCCTCTCCGGACTCGGATTCCGTCCAGACCAGCTAGACCAGACCGCCCAATCGCTCTCCGGCGGCGAGAAGACCCGGCTCCTCCTGGCGCGACAGCTCGTCGGCGGGCACGATCTTCTCCTGCTGGATGAACCTACGAGTCACCTCGATATCAACATGCTTGAATGGCTGGAAAAGTACCTCCAAGCCTATCGCGGAGCAGTCCTGGTAGCATCCCACGATCGTCGGTTCCTGGATCGCACGGTCAGCCATGTCCTAGAGTTGGATGAAGGAAATCTGACCGAGTACTCCGGCGGCTACACGGCATACGCCACGGCGAAGCAGCTCGCGCTGGAACGCCAGAAGGAGGATTACATCCTTCAGCAGCGGCAAATTCGCGCCCTCCAGGAGTTCGTCGCGCGCAAGCTCGGTTGGGCCGCCAAAACGCAGGCCGGACCCAAGCGGGGCCGAGATCAGCGCGGAAGAGTCTCCGAGAAGCTCGCCAAACAGGCCCACGCCGCCGAACGCCGAATAGAACGGTTGGAGACGTTGGATAGACCGCGTGACTCCGCCAACCTCTCGGCTCTCTTCGAGCCTACCAGGCGAAGCGGCCAGGTCGTCTTCGAGGCGCGGGGCCTCTCCAAGCAATTCAACGGAACTCCCTTGTTCGAAGACTTGAGCCTCTCTGTCCGCTATGGAGAGCGAATCGGAATCGTCGGCCCGAATGGAGCCGGGAAGACCACGCTGGTTCGAGTTCTTTTAGGACTGGAACCGCCCACCGACGGCGACGTTCGACAGGGGGCATCACTGCACCCGCTCTACCTCGCTCAGGAGCAAGAGCAGCTCGATCCCACAAGTACGGTGTTGGAGACCATCGAATCCGCGGGCGCGCTGACCCACACGGAGGCCCGCACGCTCTTGGCCTGCTTCCTCTTCCGCGAGAACGAAGTCTTCAAGCGGGTCCGCGACCTCTCCGGCGGCGAGCGCGTCCGCCTGGCCGTCGCCGCCGCTGTCGTCTCCGGCGCCAACCTCCTCGTCCTCGACGAGCCGACCAACCACCTCGACATCGACACCCGCGAGCGACTGGAAGACGCCCTGGAAGCCTACTCCGGCACCGTCCTCGTCATCTCCCACGACCGCCACCTGCTGGACCGGCTCACAGAACGTACCATTTCCATCGACAGCGGAATCGTCACCGACTACCCCGCCCCGTTCGCCGAATTCTGGGAGCGCCAGTCGCAAGTGAGCTTTTGATGAGCCCGGATAAGGCGCTGGTTCGCATGCCGGACGGGGTGCCTGCAGGATTTGGCGCTGAATCCTCGGTTTCGCACGCATAGAGTCACCGAAGTTCGGCATGCTCGCTGCTGACGACGAGATCACGTGAATCCGTGATTGTCAGGAAGAAAACGGCGGGCCTCGCAGCAGGCGCGGTTGCCCGGGCCAAACGGTCGTTGACGATCTCTCCGTCAGCCGAGGCCCATTCACGCTGCTGCCAGGGCTTCCCCAGGTCGGACGTCCAATGGATCTGCACGCTGGAGATCGGCACCTGCGAGCGATATTTCAGCTTTACCGCGTTTCCTTCCACCTTGATCGGTTCTATAATCCCAAACCGCTTCGCTCCCCGAATCCCGAAGATGGAATCCGCGAAATCGTAAATCTCCTGGCGCGCCCACCCTTCCCGGTGACCGTGCGGCATCTTTACTGTCACGCAGAGGGTCCGCGGACCCGGAGAGGCGCGGTAGCTTCTCTGGTAGCTGTCCAGCGGATAGGCGAAGTCGTTGGTCCCATTCATCCAGAGCACGGGAATCCGGCAGCGGGGCAGGTATTGCGAGGGGTCGAAATTGCCTATCCAGAGCTTCCGCTCGTACTCCGGCAGCCGGGCAAAGTGGCCCAGCCAGGCGCTGTTCTCATAAAGGAACCCGCAGCCGTAGACCGGAATGGCAGCCTTGAGCCGGTCGTCCAGGCTCATCACGATCGAAGTGAGGTACCCTCCCCAGGAGATTCCGGTGATACCGATCTTACGTGAATCCACCTCCCGCATCGAACGCAGCAGCGATATACCCCGGATTACGGCCGCAACGCTTTGATAGGGCCACGCGTTCGTCAATCCATCCTTGAGCCGGAAGAACTTCCACTCATCGCTCTGATCGGGACCGCCATCAGGCATAGCCGCGCGCCCCGGCCCGCGTCCCCCAAGGTCCATGGACAACGCTGCATAACCGCGCCCGGCCCAGATGCGCGCCCACTCCGCAAACGCCTGACCTCCGCCCCCGTGCACGAGAACCATGGCCGGAATCTTGCGGTCGATGCGCGCCGGACGGGCATAGTACGCAAACACGCGCGTCGGTTTGCCCATCCACGGCTCGCCCTCGTAGTACAAACTGGAGAGCGAGACATCGACCCCGCCTTCCTTAATCTCTTCCGTGGCGGCCACGGTCATTTTGGGAGCCTTCTTCAAGGCTTCCATATCCCACAGGCCCTTCGCAGCGCCTGAGCCAACGAAACTGTCCGCAGACCTAACTGGCGCAAGCAGCAAAACGATGGCAACTATGGAATACCGCATGACCATTCCTCCGGCCTACAGTTCCCCATCCGCCCCCGAATTCCCCTATCTCTGAACTCATTGATGTAAAGCCGACGACGGAATCAATAGCTGGTGTGCGGAATCGGCTCATGAGGAACTCGGAGACGGATTCCGTGCCACCGGAACGGCTTTGACCTGATGGCGGTCTATCAATTGCCGGCCTTGAAACGCAGAACCTACCGTTCGTCCGGAGGACGATTCCATCCAGACGGGGATTTTAATCCCCGGTCGGAGTCGCCCCAACCCGAATCGCAGTACACTGCATCCAAACCCGGTCCAAAGGACCCTAAACAAACCATCCCGGCGGGAAAACTCTGAGTCGGGGAAGGCCGACTATGCTGTACGTCGCCGCGGTTTTAACCGCCCGGTACTTCCGATTTCAACCGCCCAGACAACCCCCCGCCCCATAGCGTCGAATCCCGGCCCCCGGATCCGGCTCCCCTTGAGGGGGTGGAGTTCTCAGGTCCGCCACGGGTCCAAGGACCTGAGAGGGGGTCGGCCAAACCAGAAGGCTGCGCTCCACCCAACCTAGCTCGGAATCTGACTCTCAACTCTCAACTAAGCAAGGAGACTCCCATGTCACGCCTTCCGCATTCCGTTTTCCGTTTCCGTCCCGCTCGCCTCCCGGAATCCATCCGCCAGCCTAAACCCGAGCCAGCCCCCGATGATGACAAACGCAATTACGGCCCTGGTCCTTGGAGCGGTAAAGCGCGGAATCCGCTGCCTGTAGGAGCTGGTAGGGCTCCATGATGTCCGGCGTGAGCGTAGATACTCCCACACTGATCGTGACCGGCTTGAGGTCCCAGGCGAAGCGCTCGACTTGCTTTCGAAGGCGCTCTGCCGCGCCCAGGGCGCGCGCGGAATCCGCAAGAGGCATGATTATCGCGAATTCCTCGCCACCATAACGAGCCGCAACGTCGTGTGAACGGACATGCTTCTTCAGTATCTTTCCAATCGTCCGCAATACGTCGTCACCCTCCAGGTGGCCGAACTCGTCGTTATACTGCTTGAACCAGTCCACGTCGAGCATGATTGCCGAGAGAGGATAGCCGTGGCGCGCTGCGCGCTCAAACTCCTCGCGCAGCCGCTCGTGGAATGACCGGTGGTTCGTCAGAGTTGTCAGCCCGTCCGTAGTTGCCAGGCTTTCTAGTTGGGCGTTTACCAATTCCAGCTCGGCTCTGCGGCCCTCGAGCTCCTCGCTATATTCACGTATCTGATCTTCGATCCGTTTCCGTTCGGTGATATCGGCAAAGAGCCCCAAGACCCCAATAACGT